>CALIUI010000108.1 GCA_938048815.1 uncultured Aquificaceae bacterium
CCTCATCGCTTAAAATAAGGTTGTCATAGTTTCTTTGTGGTACTATAACACCCTCCACACCTTTTAATCCGTAAATCTTACAAACTTTATAAAAGCCCTCCACCTTTTCTTTTATGCCTCCCACAGGCTGTACGTTGCCCAATTGGTCCACAGAACCTGTCACTGCTATGTATTGTTTTAATGGAACCTCCGCTATTGCCGAAAGAATAGCTAGAAGCTCTGCCATTGAAGCACTATCGCCTTCCACTTCATCGTAGCTTTGTTCAAAGGTCAAGGTGCAAGAAAGGTGCAAGAAAATATCTTTGCCATACCTTCTACCTATATAACCGCTTAGTATTAAAACCCCCTTTGAGTGTATGGGGCCGCTCAATTCCGCCTCTCTTTCTATGTTTATAATTCCTCTGTCGCCTATATAGATAGATGCAGTTATCCTCGTAGGCTTTCCAAAGCTGTAATCGCCAAGGTCTATAACACTTAGGCCCATTATCTGCCCTATTTCTTCCCTTTCAATGTTCAGAATTATCTTACCCTCTTTTATCGCCTTTCTTATTTTCTCCTCCATAAGGTTGGACCTGTAAATCTTTTTCTCTATGGCTTCCCTTATGTACCTACCCCTTATAAGCTCTCCATCCTTAGAAAGGCTGTTGGCTTCTCTCATAATATCCACAAGATAGCCAAAGACCATGTTGAACTTTTTCTTACTTCCAGAAAGCTCAACGCCATATTTAAAAAGCTCCGAAAGGGCATCCGCAGAAAGGTCTTTTATCCCTTCTTCCTTTACTATCTTTTTGATTATCTTTGGGAAGGATTCTATTATTTCTTCGTCTATCTCCACTATAGGGTCAAAATCCGCTTTTATTTTAAATAGTCTTCTAAACTCCGGGTCGTAGTTGTATAAAAGGTAGTAAAGATAAAGATCGCCTATGAGCACCACTTTAAAGTCTGCAGGTAAGGGTTCTGGACTTATACCTACGAGGGGCAACAAAGTATCCTCAAGGGGATGAAAAGACATGTATATCTTCTTATGCATAAGCACCTTTTTAAAGGCATCCCACAGAAGGGGATTCTTAAGAAGGTCTATTGCCCTTAACACCAAATAGCCTCCCCTTGCCTTATGTAAGCTACCCGCCGATAGGCTCATATGGTCTGCATAAAAGACTCCCATCTCTGCCGTATAAAAGATCTTTCCAAAAAGACTTTGAAAGGTGGTAATTTCGGAAAAAACCACAGGGGCCCCCTCAAGGTCTGAGTTATCCACCAAAACATTTACTCTAAAGGGATTAAAGGACTTTTCCAGCATCCTTTGAAAGGCTACATTCCCTTTTGATGTATGCCAGGAGATGAAAAGCTCTGCATTTTTTACAAGCTCTGCTTTTAACCTTTCTATATGCTCGGATAGACCATCGTAAGATAGGTACTTTTCCTCAAACCTTGAAAACACCTTATCTATCACATACTTGGCTACACGGTTTCTAAGCTCTAATATCTGGTCCGATAAGGAATGGTCAAGCTCTCTAAGAGACCTTATATAGTCTCTAAACTTTTCTTCAAACTCGGATATATTCCTTTCATAACTTTCCTGAAGCCTTGGGTTTGCATAAAGCTCTTCCTCTGTTATAATCCTTCTACCCACCAAAGGCAATAGCCTTATACCTGCCGGTGTAAAAACTACTCCTAAATTGTACCTTTGGGCCTCCTCTGTAAGCTTTTGTATTACCTCTTCCTTTTTACCTTCTATTTTCTTTGTTATCCTTGAAACTTCTTCTTCGTACTCCTTGCTTTCAAAAGCTTTTGGAATTTCCTCCTTTAGAGTTTCTATAGCCCTGTCTATATCTTGGGCAAAGGCTTTGCCCATACCAGCGGGCAACAGTAGGGGCTTTGGTTTTAGTGGATTGTCAAAGTTATTCACATAACATATGTCTTCGGGCTTCTTTTTACCTTTTGCAGCGCTTTTAAGGACCTTTAATGTATATATGGTTCTTCCAATGCCTTCGGGACCAGAGACATAAAGGTTGTAACCTTCAAGCTCCGTTTTTAATGCAATATCAAAGGCTGACTTTACCCTCTCTTGACCGGGGAACAGCTCTTGAGCCTCTACTTCTTGGGTAGAATAGTGGTATAAGTGCCCATAGGCTAAATCTTCCTTTGATAACTTCCTTATAGCCACTTTACATTACCTTTTTTATTTCTCTTCCTATCTTTTCCTCCACAGACTTTACCTTACTTTGAAGCCTACCTGATTTGCCCTCTCTGTAATCTATCTTCATGGTGATGGAAATACGGGGGCAATCTTTCTTAAGAGCTTCAAAGCCCTCTTTCAATACCGCCATCACTTCGTCCCAGCTTCCACCCTCTATTATGGTACCCATGGGAGTAAGCACGTATGGTAGTCCAGATCTATCCACAATATCCACAACCCTTGCTACGTACTGACTTACACTTTCACCCTTCCCCAAAGGTGTCATACTTACAAAAACAAGCACGCTCATGGTTATAATATTTTATAAGGAAATACACCGAGTGAAAAATCCCCTTTTCATCGTTAGCGCAGGCATCCTTGCCTGCGATAAAATACAGGCTGGAAGCCTGAACTACCTGAATTTTGAATTCCTTGTGGCGGTCAATAAGGATAATTTTTTTCATCCAGCGTATTTTAGCCTATAATTAAAAGAGTACATAAAAAGGAGGAACTATGGAGTTTGACTTTTCACAGTTGAGTCCCTTAACACAAAAAGCCCTGAAAGATATGGGCTTTGAAAAGCCCACCCCCATTCAAAAGGAGGCAATCCCCTTAGCCCTAAGGGGCTACGATTTGATGGGACAGGCGGCAACGGGCACAGGTAAAACGGCAGCCTTTGGCATTCCCATAGTGGAAAAGACCAGAAAGGAAGAAGCTACAACAGCCCTAATAATAACACCCACAAGGGAGTTAGCCCTTCAAGTAAAAGAGCAGATCTACCAGCTTTCCAAGTACAAGGGGCTAAAGGTCCTTAGCTTTTACGGTGGCACTCCTGTGCAAAAGGATTTAGAGATCCTTTGGAAGATAAAACCCCATGTGGTGGTAGGAACACCGGGCAGACTAAAAGATCTTATGATGAGAGGTCTTTTTGATTTTGAAGGCTTAAAGTTTTTCGTGCTTGATGAAGCAGACCGTATGCTGGATATGGGCTTTATAGAAGATATTGAGTGGATAATATCCCAGCTTCCCAAAAATAGACAGACCTTTCTCTTTTCTGCCACCATACCCAAAGAGGTAGAGGAACTTGCCAAAAGGCATTTAAGAGAAAACTACAAGTTTGTAAAAGTTATAACAGAGGAGCTAAAGCCAAAGATAGAAGAAAGACTTATAAAATTAAACTCTTCAAGGCAGAAGATCTCCGAGCTTGAAAAGCTTTTAAGGGAACATTTGCTTGAAAAGGTCATAGTTTTCGTAAAGACCAAAAAGGATGCAAGGGAGATAGCGGAGGCTTTGGGAAAAAAAGGCTTTCATGTGGTGTCCTTGCATGGAGACATGAACCAAAGACAAAGGGAAAGGGCTCTAAGGCTTTTCAAAGAGGATAAGGTTAAAATAGTGGTTGCAACCGATGTGGCTTCAAGGGGTTTGGATATAAAGGGTGTAAGCCTTGTGATAAACTACCACATACCCGAAGACCCGGAGGTGTATATACACCGAATAGGTAGGACGGGAAGGATTGGAGCCTATGGCAAAGCCTATAGCCTTATAACACCCGAAGACAGCAAAGCCCTTTGGAGGATAAAGAAGTTAAAAGAAAGCTATCAATGAGATGGACCTAAAGGATAAAGCCCTTAGGGTAAAGCTTCTCCTTTTGGACGTGGATGGAGTGCTCACCGACGGTAGACTATACTACACTTCGGAAGGTGAGGAGATAAAGGTTTTTCATGTGAGGGATGGGCTGGGTATAAAGCTTGCCCAAAGGGCTGGCATACGGGTTGGTGTTATATCGGGTAGAAAAAGCCAAGCTCTTTTAAAGAGGCTTGAAGAGCTTCAAATAGAAGAGATACACCTTGGGCATAACCAAAAGCTACCCCTCTTGGAAGACCTAATAAAAGGGCTCTCCCTTGACTTTGAAGAAATAGCCTTTGTAGGAGATGATTATGTAGACCTTCCCATACTCAAAAGGGTTGGCTTTCCTGTGGTGGTAAAGGATGCACCTGAGGAGTTAAAAAAACATGCTCTTTATATCACAAAAGCCAAAGGAGGAGAGGGGGCAGTTAGGGAAGTGGTTGAACTTCTTTTAAAGCTAAGAGACCAATGGGAAGAGGTTATAAAGGATTACTATGCTTAGAAGTGTTTTCCTTAGCCTTTTGATAGTACTTGTTGCTTACGGGCTTAGGTCTTATGTAGATAGCTTTAAATCCAACGTGGAAAAGGAGGAAATGATTAATCTCCTTGAAGGGGTAAGGATAAAGTCTTACAGCAAGCAAGGTATAGAATGGACCATAAAGGGAAAGTATATGAAGGTTGTAGATAAGGACCTTCTTTTGATGGATGCAGAACTAAAATCGGAGGAGGCAACGCTAAAAGCAGGAGAAGCTTACATAGATAGAACTACTGGAAAAGGAGAACTCTCCCAAGGAGTTGAACTGATATCAAAGAGTATAATAGCCAAAAGCCAAAGGGTTTTTATGGATCTTAGAGAAGGTAGGTTTTACGGAGATGGGAAGATAGAGGTTTTGGAGGGTCAAAACAAGGCAGAGGGAGAAGGCTTTGAAATAAGTCTAAAGCCTTTGCAGATTACCCTATACAAGGCAAGGACTATATTAGAATAGAACCATGAGAAAATTTTTCCTTTCTGCCCTCTTGACCTTTTCCTATGCCTTGGCACAGCCCATAGTGGGCGAAGGAGACAACCTTACCTATGAGAAGGACAAAGTCATATACACAGGCAATGTAAAGCTGTCAAGGGGAAACGCCCTATTGACTGCAGATAAGGTAATTCTATACTTGGATGAAAACCGAAAGGCAAAGCTTATAGAAGCAGAAGGAAAGGTAAGGTATGTAGAAGGAAATCGGAGGGCTTCCGCAGACAAGATGGTTTATGACCTAAAAAGCGATGTTATAACTTTGATAGGAAAGGCAAAGGTGGAAGAGGGTCAAAACTTTGTGGAGGCGGAGGAGATAGTTTATTATAGGAAGGAAGACAGGGCAATAGCCATAGGCAAAGGTTCAAGGGTAAGAAGCTTTTACGTGGAGGAAAAGGATGAAAAAGACAGACTTAATAGAAGGTCTCAGTAAGGAGTTTGGTTTAGATAAAAAGACCGCAAAGCGCTTTGTAGATAGCTTCTTTGAAGAGCTTACAAACATAATCCTTGAAAAGGGTAGAATTGAGCTAAGGGGCTTTGGCGTTTTCAAGCTTAGAAGCTTAAGGGGAAGGTTTATTAAGAATCCAAAAACGGGCATAGAAATATATGTGGAAGACAGGCAAAAAATAGCCTTTAAGCCCTCCAGCCTTTTTAAAAAGAATGAAAAGGGTTGATGTTCTCATCGTTGGTGGAGGGCCTGCGGGTTCCACCTGCGCCTATGAATTATCCAAAAGGGGGTTAAAGGTTCTTGTAGTAGATATAAAAAGAAGAATAGGTATTCCTGTTCAGTGTGCAGAGTTTGTGCCTATACAACTTTACCATCAGTTTAAGGAGTTCTTTCCAGAAGGTTCTATAGCCCAAAGGGTGGAAAACATGCTTAGCCTTACACCATGGGGAGAGGTGGTAAGCATCAAATCGGAAGGCTTTGTTTTAAACCGGGAAGTCTTTGATTATCACATTGCAGAGCTTGCGCAAAAACACGGTGCAGAATATATGCTTAGGACAAGGTTTGTGGGTTTTGAAGTAAAAAGGGTTTACTTGGAAAGGATAGACACAAGGGAAGGTTTTTGGGTAGAAGCGGACTTTGTAGTGGGTGCGGACGGTCCAAGGTCAAAGGTGGCAAGGCTTACGGGAGAGGCTACAAAAAACTTTCTAACCACCGCCCAGGTCTCAGTGCCTCTTAAGGTTCCCACAAAAGACCTTCTTATATACCTAAGGCATTACATACCGGGAGGTTATGGCTGGCTTTTCCCAAAGGGCAATTTGGCAAACGTGGGCGTTGGCATTGATCCCTCCTATCCTATAAATCTTATGGAAAGCTTGAAAATTCTCTTGGAGGAGTTAAAGGCTGAAGGGCTTATAGAGATAAAGATTATTAAAAGGACCGGTGGATGGATACCGGCGGATGGTCTTTTGCCTTTGGTAAGGGGCAGAGTGGTACTCCTTGGAGATGCAGGGGGCTTTTGCCATCCTATAACAGGTGGCGGCATAGCCAATGCAGTAATGTCAGGTAGTATGGCAGGTAAGTCCATAGATAAACTGCAAGACTTTGAAGAGGAAGCGATGGAGATCTTTGGTCCAAGCCTTTGGAGGGCTTCGGAAAAAAGAAAGAAGTACATGAAAAGATGGGACAATCTCAAGGAGATAATACCAAAAACTTGGATAGCTTTTGAAGAATACTGGATATAATTTAGTTAAGGAGGTGAACAATGGAGTTCTTAGGAAGAGATCAATCACCCTTGACCTTTGAAGAATGGGAACAGCTTGAAAAGGCTATTATTGAAGTTGCCAAAAAGACCTTGATATGCAGAAGGTTTATGCCCGTGGTGGGACCCATAGGGGTTGGGCATCAAGCTGTTTTCTACGATGTTTATCTTGGCGTAGAGCCAGGAGTTTGTGAGGTTAAGCCAGGAGAGGAAGCCCAGGCTTGCGAGCCAGTTAGGACTGGTAAAAGGAAATACATAACCCTGCCCACCTTATACAAGCCCTTTACCTTAAGTTGGAGAGACTTGGAATACTACAGGCAGTTCAACCTTCCCTTAGATACATCCCAAGCCTGCACCGCCGCCTTTGCTACCGCAGTGGCAGAAGACACCCTTATAATTCATGGAAATCAAAGGTTAGAAATAGAAGGCTTGCTAACAGTTGAAGGAAGGCAGAGCATGTCTAAAAGCGATTGGGAAGTTTTAGGCAATGCCTTTAACGATGTATCCCTTGCCATATCAAAGCTTTCGGAAAAGGGCTTTTACGGTGATTATTATCTTATCCTAAACCCAAAGGACTACTTTAAGCTAAACCGTGTTTATCACAACACGGGTCTTTTGGAAATAGAACAGATAAAGAAGCTTGTAAAAGAAGTTTATCACACACCCATAATGCCAGAAGGCAAAGCCCTTTTAGTATCCGCAGGTCCTCAAAACATGGACCTTGTCCTTGGCATGGATATATCCCTTGCTTATGTGGAATCCACCAACATGGTTCATCATTTCCGAGTGATGGAGATAATAGCACCAAGGATAAAAAGGCCAGGAGCCATAATGGTGATAGGAGAAAAGTGAAGGAAAAGTGGCGCATAATAGAAAAGCTTCTTTCAGAAGAGTATAAAATAGAGCTTCAAGGTAGTTATGAGGGATGGGGAGCGGGCTATGATCCCAGATATTTGCCCCTTACAGAAAGGTGGGCTAAGGGGGAGTTGGAGGATATCCCAGAACCTGCAAAAAAGCCTGCAGGGGTAGTTTTTTACCTTCAGGAGCTTTCCAAGAAGCCAGAAGAGGACATACTAAACTCCATAAGGCATCAAATTGAATACCTTTTCACCACAGACCTTTTCCTTTGGAAGTTGGGGCAGAGGGAATTTTACAGGTTTGGCTTTGTACCCACCAACTTTTTAGTTCTTTATGCCCTTTTGGAATCTATAAGGACAGACTATCGTATCATCCAAAAGCATCCTTCAAGCCAACCAAGCCTTTTTAAAGAATACGAAACCTTGCTAAGGAAAATGGATACCTATTATCCTCACCATCTCTTTGCCCTTGGTCTTTTAAAGGGATGGCTCGGGAAAGAGCCCTTACCAAAGGACTTGGAAAGATTTTTATATGAATACCTAAGGGCGGAAAGCAAGGAAGCCTACCAAAGGCTTATGGAGGAACTCTTTGGAAAGTATATGGCTTACATAGAAAGATCCCAAGATCTTAACTACATAGACCTTCTTTTGGAAGAGGCAAGGGGAAAGGTAAAAAGTGAGGGCCACAAGGGAAGGATAATGACCGACCTACTTAAAAAGCTACCAGAATCCTTGCAAGCCATCATCCAAGAATACAAAGAGGGCAAGGCCATAGACCTTCCAGAGGAAAAAAGAAGAGAGATTTTAAAGAACCTCAGAAACCTACCCGACTGGATGAAGGATTACATAAAACAGATGTCTTACATAAATATAGCGGAAAAAGACCTTACCTTTATAGGAAGCTTTCTGCCAAAAACCTTGGAGGTGGATATAGAACACAGGGGATTTCTTAGCTTTTTGATAAAAGGTTGGGAAGAAGAAAAAAGCATGCCCCAAGAGGGCTTTAGCCTTGGAAGGGAAAGAAGCCAATATGAAGGTGCCTACAGGGTGAGAGAAGAGGAGTTTAAAGCTTACAGGAAAACCCTCTCAAAGGTTTTGCCCTACGTGGAAGCTTTAAAGAAAAAATTAAGAAGGCTTATGCCATCAGAAGAAGAAATGTGGGGAGGAAAACACTTCTATGGAAAAAGGTTAAACCACAAGGCTTTGAGTGTGGAAGTGCCCCTAAGTAGGGGGAGGATCTATATGAAAAGGAAACAAGAGGTGAAAAAAGAACTTGCCTTTAAGCTACTCATAGACATATCTACCTCTATGAAAAGGGAAGAAAAGATAAACAGGGCTTTGGAGGCTCTTATCCTTTTCTCTGAGGTCATATACAGCCTTAGAATGCCCTTTTCCATAGACCTTTTTAGCGACAAGGTTATAAGGCTAAAGGACTTTTCCGAAGATTACAAGATGGTAAGGGGAAGGATATTGGAGCTTTTGCACAGGGTTGGTGGTGGGACAAACTTGGAGAAGGCTTTACTATTCTCTTACGAAGATATACAACTTTTTTGCGCAAGAAGGCATATAAAGGGATGTATGATTGTCTTTTCTGACGGTGAGCCCACAAGGGGCCTAAAAGGACAAGAGTTAAAAAGCCTTATAGACCGGATGAAGGCTATGATACCTATGGTGGGCATAGGAGTGGGCTTAGAGAAAAACTACATAGATTACTACTTTGAAGCCACAGGCATAAAGATAAGGGACCTTTCAGACCTGCCCATGGCCTTCACAAGGATAATAGAAAATCAGGCAAGGAGGCTTCTGTCCTTTCAATAAAAACCCTTAAGTTCTCCTCGGGCTTCTCTACGGCGATCTTGTAGTGGGTAGCTGGAGGATGTTTAGAGGCTTCCCTTAAGAATTCAAAGCCTTCATCCTCTTGCCCAAGGGCTATGCTTAAAAGTCCAAGGAGTAAATACTTCTCTTTGCTATCCTGTGCCAGCATAAGCCATTTGGTAGCCTCAAGGTATTTAAACTCCGTTATGTACCTCATACCCCTGTAAAGGGCAGAAGGGCTTTTAATAAACTCCTCTTTGTTTAACCTTTTCCCTTCCCTGTTGTAAAGAGCTATTCGGAATTTGACCCTCATGATTATATAAAATTAATTGGCGTGGAAAGGTTAGCTGGAATACTTTTACCCATAAGCTCTTTGCCTTCGGACTATGGCATAGGAGATTTAGGTCCCAAGGCTTACGCCTTTGTGGATTTTTTAGCACTTGCGGGCAACAGCCTATGGCAAATTTTACCCCTGAACCCAACGGAAGAAATACATGGAAACTCTCCCTACCATTCCATATCCTTGTTTGCAGGAAACCCTATACTCATAAGCCCAGAGCTTCTATACCAAGAGGGTTTGATAAGCAAGGATACCCTTGAAAGCTTAAAAGGGGAAAGCTCCAACAGAATAGCCTACGGTGAGGTTTATAAAAAGAAAGATATGATGCTTCAGGAGGCTTTTAAAAACTTCAAAGAAGATGAGGATTTTTACAGCTTCTGTAGGGAAGAGGCTTATTGGTTGAAGGATTACGCCCTATTTTCTTGTATTCATAAAAAGCTAAAAAGCCCTTGGTGGCTTTGGAAGGACCTACCAAAGATAGAAGAAGAAGAGCTTTTAAGAGAAAAGTTTTCCCAGTACCTTTTTTATAAGCAATGGAAGGCTTTGAAGAAGTATGCCAACTCAAAGGGAATAAAGATAATAGGGGACATGCCCATATATCCCGCAAGGGATAGCGTGGATGTATGGTCAAACAGGGAGATCTTTAAGTTGGATGTGATGGCTGGTGTGCCACCCGATTATTTTTCTCCCACAGGACAGCTTTGGGGAAACCCCGTGTATAACTGGCATAAACTAAAAGAGAGGGACTTTGACTGGTGGACCCTTAGGATAAGACACTCCTTAAAGCTTTTTGACCTTGTGCGCCTTGACCACTTTAGGGGCCTCTCTGCCTTCTATCAAGTACCTTACGGCGAAAAGACTGCAGAAAGGGGCTGGTGGGAAGAGGCACCGGGTTATGAACTCTTTGAAAGGATAAGGGAAGAATTTCCCCACATGCCCTTTATAGCAGAAGACCTTGGCACCATAGACCAAGAGGTGATAAAGCTAAGGGACCACTTTAACCTACCGGGCATGAGGGTCTTAGCCTTTGCCTTTTTTGATAAAAACTCCACCCATCTTCCTCACAATCACACCTATAACGCCGTGGTTTATACCACAACCCACGATAATATGCCCATAAGGGATTGGTTTTTTAAAGAACTTGATCCCTTTCAAAGGGCAAGGCTTTTGGATTATCTTGGATACGCCCCTGATAACATAAGCGAAGCCCTTGTAAGACTTGCTTACATGTCGGTGGCAAAGTATTGCATGGTACCAATACAAGACCTTTTGGGGCTTGGTGAGGAAGCAAGAATAAACACACCGGGCAAGGCAAAAGGCAACTGGGAGTGGAAGCTAAAAGATATTCCCGATGAAGAAGTGCAACAATATATACAATCTTTGTGCGATATTTATCATAGAAAAGGCTCTCTAAAAAATCTCATATCACAAGGTGTTTCTGAGTAGCCTGCTACCCCCCTTCAGGCGGGAGCTCGTGCCCTTATTAGATCTCCCCACAAGCCCTAAAAGAGTTTCTCTTTCAGGACAGAGAGGTCTCTTAATACTCTCTCAGGAGAGAGTTAGGCAAATGACCATTTTCTCACAAGGTCTTTTAATAGGGTTAAAAGTAAGATGAGTCTTAGATTTGCCCATCTTTGGGGTATATTTTTTCACACAGCCTCCCAACAGCCCTTGACAAAGTCCAAATTGCAAATTATTATCATTTAGAGTAGGAGGAAAGGCATGGAAAGAGTGTATATATTTGACACTACTTTGAGAGATGGAGAACAGGCACCAGGCTTTTCTATGACCACAGAGGAGAAACTACAAATGGCTCACCAACTGGCAAGGCTTGGAGTGGATGTAATAGAAGCAGGTTTTGCAGCAGCTTCAAAGGGTGATTTTGACGCCATAAACCTTATATCTCAGGAGGTGAAGGGTTCTACCATATGCTCTCTGGCGAGGGCGCTTGAGAAAGACATAGAACTGGCAGCCCAAGCCCTTGCACCCTCAGAAAAAAAGAGAATACATACCTTTATAGCCACTTCGGAGATTCATATGAAGTATAAGCTAAGGATGTCTCCCGAAGAGGTTTTGGAAAGGGCGAAAAAGGCCGTTGCATACGCAAGGAAATTTACGAATGACGTAGAGTTTTCTTGTGAAGATGCCACAAGGAGCCAAAGGGATTTCTTATATAAGGTTATAGAAGAGGCTATAAAAGCGGGTGCTACCGTTATAAACATACCAGACACGGTGGGCTACACAGTTCCCGAAGAGTTTGCAGACCTTATAGAAGGTATAAGAAACAACGTACCCAACATAGACAAGGCCATAATAAGCGTGCATTGCCATGATGACCTTGGGATGGCTGTGGCAAACTCTCTTATGGCGGTAAAACATGGTGCGAGGCAGGTGGAATGCACCATAAACGGTATCGGGGAAAGGGCTGGAAACGCTGCCCTTGAAGAGATAGTTATGGCACTGAAGGTAAGAAGGGACTTCTTTGGAGGTTTATACACGGGAATAAATGCCAAAGAACTATACAAGACGAGCAGGCTTCTATGCAGGATAACAGGTAGCTTTGTGCAACCTAACAAGGCAGTTGTGGGAGACAACGCCTTTGCCCATGAGTCGGGCATACACCAGCACGGAGTTTTGGCAAATCCTTTAACCTATGAGATAATGTCTCCAGAGGATGTGGGGTTTCCTTCCACACGTATAGTTTTGGGTAAACACTCGGGTAGGCATGCCTTGAAGAGCAAGTTAAAAGAGATGGGCTTTGAGTTTTCCGAAGAAGACTTGGACAGGATCTTTGAAAAGTTCAAAGCCCTTGCAGACAAAAAGAAGGAGGTCTATGAAGAAGATATAGAAGCCCTTGTGTATGAGGAGTTTATGAAGCATGGAGAGGAGGAACCCATAAAGATCCTGCACTATCAGGTACAGACAGGAGACAAACTCCTACCCACTGCCACAGTGGTCTTGACCTTCAAGGGTGAACAAAAGACTGCCTCCTCTGTGGGCAACGGTCCCGTGGATGCCATTATAAAGGCTATACAAAAAGCCCTTAATTTAGAGCCTACCTTGCTGGACTTTTCCATAAAGGCTTTGACACCCAACACAGACGCCCAAGCGGAATCAAGGCTTGTGATTGAATTGGATGGTGTGAGGGCGAGCGGAAGAGGTGTAGATGTGGATATAATAAAGGCGAGCGTTAATGGTTTTGTTGATGCCCTAAACAGAGCCTTGGTTAGAAAAAGCTATATACTTTCAAAGGAAAACTTAAGGAAAGAGGGAACTGTATAATTATCATCTATGAGAGAGATCCTTAAGAAGCTTTCTGAATTTCAAAATCTAACCAAGGAAGAGGTTATAAAAGCCTTGGAAGATATAACGGAGGGAAGGGCAAGCGATGCCCAGATAGGCGCCTTTATAATGGGTACAAAGATGAAGGGCGAAACCCCCGAAGAGATAGAAGGAGCGGCAAGCTTCTTTAGAGAAAAGGCTACAAAGGTGGAAGTAAAAGATATAGAAAACCTCGTGGATACCTGTGGTACTGGTGGAGATATGTCGGAAACCTTCAACGTATCCACGACGGTAGCCTTTGTATTAGCGGGGCTTGGTATAAAAGTGGCAAAGCATGGAAATAGGTCTATCTCTTCAAAGAGTGGAAGCGCAGACCTTTTGGAATATTTGGGCGCAAAGATAGACCTAACTTCTCATCAAGTAAAGACTATGATAGAAGAGGTGGGAATAGGCTTTATGTTTGCTCCCAATTTTCATCCTGCTATGAAAAGGGTAATAGGTCCAAGGCGGGAGGTGGGAGTAAGGTCTTTGTTTAACCTTGTGGGACCCCTTTCCAATCCTGCTGGGGCAAAAAGGCAACTTTTGGGAGTTTTTGCAGACAACCTTGTAGATAAGGTAGCTTTTGCCCTAAGGGGCATAGGTGTAAAAAGAGCTTTTGTAGTACATGGGAAGGATGGAATAGATGAAGTATCCATAAGTGCACCAACCCGCATAGGGGAACTAAAGGAAGAAGAGATTATACTTTACGACTTTCATCCAGAAGAGGTAGGCATAAAAACCTATCCAACAGAGTACATAAAGGTATCCTCCGTGGATGAAAGCGCAAAAATGGTGATTTCTGTGTTAAAGGGTGAGGTTTCACCTGCCTATTATATGGTTTTATTAAACTCCATGTTTGGTATTTTAGTTTCTGAACTAACCGACGACAAAAGGACAGCTTTGGATATGGCAAAGGAGTCTATACATTCTGGAAAAGCCCATCAAAAGCTCCAAGCCTTTATAGAACTATCCCAAAGGCTTTGATGATAAAGATAGGAAAGGTCAATTACCTTAACACATTACCCTTATTCTACCGTTGGGATCCAACTGTATGCTTTGTGGAGGGCCATCCCTCAGAACTGGTACAACTATTAAGAAAGGGGAAGATCCAAGCGGGGATAGTATCCTCTGTTGAGTACCTTGTAAATAGAGAAGAGTACATCTTTGTGCCCAATGTATCTATATCCTCCAAAGAAAGGGCTTGCTCTGTGCTTATCTTTTCGGAAAAGCCCCTTGAAGATGTGGAAAGCCTATACTCAACTCCCGCTTCCCTTACTTCAAAACTGCTTGCCCTTTATATACTTGAAAAGACCTACAAAAGAAAGCCAAAGGTGGTGGAAGATAAAGATAAGGCACAAGCCATTTTGTTGATAGGTGATGAAGCTATAAGGGAAAAACTTTCTAATAGATGGCGCTATGTTTATGACCTTGGGGAGGAATGGTTTAAACTCCACCAACTTCCCTTTGTCTTTGCCCTCTTTTTGGTAAGAAGGGATGCAGGCCCATGGCTTGCGGAGTACATAGGAAAGCAGTGTAATAACTCAAAGGTAGAATTTTACAAAGACCTGTACGAAGGGAAAATAAATGTAGAAGGCTTAAGTAGGAGCTTTCTCCTTGACTACTTTAACTCTTGCTTATTTTATGAGCTAAGTGAAGAAGAATGGAGGTCCCTTGAAATTTTTAATAAATTTTTAATGAAAAAAGGTATACAATAAAAACAGAATAAAAAGGAGGTTTAAACATGAGAAAGCAGGCTTTAGTTCTTTTGGCAATCTTTGGGACAGGCTTTATCTTTTCATGTGGCCAAGTAACTACTCAAAGGACCTATGAAGGAGCCACAGTAGGTGCCTTGGGTGGTGCTGTAGCGGGAGCCCTAATAGATAAAAATAACCGCTGGCGTGGTGCGGTAATAGGTGGTGTCCTTGGTGCAGTAATAGGCGGCACTATAACGGAGATAGCCTCAAGGGCTTCAAGGGAAGCGGCAATGGCTAACAAACCAGTAGAGTACAGGTCTGAAGATGGGACTCAAAGGGTAGTAGCTGAACCGGTAGCTTCAAGGGGAAATTGCAGGATAGTAAAGACTACCTACTATCAAGATGGAAAGGTGGCAAAGGTGGAAGAAAGGGAGGTCTGCCCATAAGGGGCAGCCCCTCTTCACATACCTTTACATTTAGTATTTATAACGCCGTAGTTCCCTCCCCTTTTTCTATAGGCTATTCTTAAGGTGCCCGTTTCTATATCCACAAAGGGCAAGAAATACAGGCCAGAACTCTGAAGTTCAAAAAGGGCATCTTCTACACTCATGGGCTTTTCTATCACCAGCTCCTCTTCTACCACAAGAGGCCTTTCCCTTTCCTCATGAGGGAGGATCCCCTCCCTTATCATCTCTTCTTTAATCTTGTGGCCTTTTCTCCTTAGTTCATGCCTCCTTTGCTTTAACTTTATAAGTTGTCTTTCTATCTCATCCATAACCTTATCAAGGGCTGAAAAAACATCCACATCCTCTTCCCAAGCATGTAGGGCGCCACCACCCCAGGTTTTAAGGTATATGTCCAAATCCACCCTGTATATGGTGGGTCTGCTTTCCCCTGCGTAATCCTTTTGTTTTGCCCTTGAAGTGGAAAGGGTTACCACCGCCTCCACTTGATCTTCTTCTGCCTCTTTTAGAAATCTTAAAAATCTTTCCAGCTTTCCCTCTACGAAGGCTTTCATGGAATCAGTCCAATCAACACCCTTACCTATAAACTCTATGTTCATAATCTTTCTTTCTATCCAAGCTGTTTTGCACAGCTTGGGCTGGGGTATTTTTATCCCGCCTTTATAAAACCTTCCCAAGGTCCCCAGCGGGCGGTATTTTGGGAAGGTCCTTATTCTGGAGTAAAATATCATACCATGAACTTGGGAATACTTGTATCGGGTAGAGGATCAAACCTGCAAGCCATAATAGATGCCATAGAAAAGGGTAAGCTAAAAAGCCAGATAGCCCTTGTTATATCCAATAAGGAAGGAGTGCAAGCACTAGAGAGGTGTTTAAAACATGGAATACCCTACAAGGTGATAAAAAGAAAGGCTTTTTCCTCCAAAGAAGAGTTTGAGGAGGCTATGGTTAAAGCTTTAAAGGAAGCAAGCGTTGATTTTGTGATCCTTGCGGGCTTTATGTTGGTATTATCGGAAACCTTTCTAAGAGCCTTTCCCATGAAGGTTGTAAACATTCATCCTTCTTTGATACCAGCTTTTCAGGGCCTAAATGCCCAAAGACAAGCCCTTGACTATGGGGCAAAGATCACAGGCTGTAGCCTTCATTTCGTCACGGATGAGCTTGACAATGGACCAGTGATAGCTCAAGCCTGTGTGCCCGTGCTTCCAGAGGATACAGAAGAAATCCTTTCTGAGAGAATACTTGCTTATGAACATAGGATACTGCCCCAAGTGATAAAGTGGTTGGAAGAGGGTAGAGTAAAGGTGGAAGGCAGAAGAGTAATAGTGGAAGGGGCAAAGTACGGCAGCCTGCCCTTTAATCCAAGCTTGGAAGACTTTTGATATAATTTTCAAAAAAAAAGGAGGCAATAATATGTGGAAACTTCTTAGGAAGCCGGTACTTGCTTTGGGTGTGGCAGGTTGTTTTTTTGCCTTTAACTCTGCACCAGCAATGGCTGCCCTTGCAGAATCCAAACCCCTCTCTCAGGATATTGCCATGAAAAGGGAAGAGGACATTGCAAAGATCCAAAGAGCCTTGGAAAGCAAAGAACTCCAAGAAAAGCTTAAAGCCTATGGACTTACAAGGGAAGAGGTGGAAAGTAAGCTATCCCAGTTAAGCGATGAACAAATACATATGCTGGCAAAAGCTTCCGATAGGGTCTTGGCAGGTGGAGATGCTATAGGTTTGGCAATAGGTATTCTCATAGTGGCTATCCTTTTGGTTATACTATTAAAACTCCTCAACAAGGAGATCATCATAAGATAAGATGTTCCCTTTTCTCCTCCTTTTGCCCCTTTTTGTCTTTTCAAAAACCTTGGATGTGCCCTTTGTAAAACAAAGGGATAACTTCTGCGGCCCAGCCTCTTTAAGTGCGGTCCTTGCCTATTATGGTATAAACATACCCAAGGAAATCATAGCGGATAAAGTATATAATCCAAAGCTAAAAGGAGCCCTTATCACAGATTTGGAGGATTATGTCAAATCCTTGGGAATAAGGGCAGAGACAAAGAAGGGGAGCCTTGAAGAGTTAAAAAGACTCATAGACCAAAAAGTTCCACCCATAATACTGGTGGATTTGGGTAGGTTTTTTGTAAGCCTTCCCCATTATATGGTAGTGGTGGGCTATCAAGAGGATAGCTTTGTACTTCACACAGGATATGAAGAAGGTAAGGTTATAAAAGCAAAAAAATTGGACAAAATCTGGGAAAGGATGGGGAGGGTTATGTTGGTAGTTTATCCTCCATAAGTCATTCAGAGGTTAAGTCTTTTACAAGCTCGGCTTTTACCTCTTCTGGAACTATAGTCATAGCCCTATAGTTGGGGTGATTTATCTCTATCCTTATTCGCTCTTTCTTGAAGGCTTGTATCTCTTCTGGGGTTAGCTTTACCTTTAGGAAATGGACAACGGCAGCCTTTCCATACTCGTAGTCTTCTTTGCTTCTTTCATCGGCTACAGCCCTAAGGGTGTATTTGTCGCCTATGTGTATGTAAAGATGGTCGTGGATGCCCACCAGCTGGGGAAGTAATCTTTGCCTTTCGGCTGCATCGGGTATCTCTATAAACATGGTAATGGAGAGCTCTCCCTTGTCGGGTATAAGGTCGTTATATACATCTATCTCCTGTTGTATCTCTTCCTCTTTTACCATCCTTTCTGCCCTTATCATCTCTTGAATTTGGAACCAAACGGTGTCTCTGTTTTCAAACACCAAATGTATCCAAGGCTCTATAAAGACCCTTCTGTTTTTCTTAATCTGGATAATCTCTTGCAATTTTTGGGGACGGACCTTTTCGTACTCGTATATGTTTAAGATCTCCTCTCTGCTTATTTTCTTCATCTTTTAACCTCCTTAGTTTACTGTATATTATTATATGCAAATTATTATCAATTGTCAAGTTTTTTTAGAGACTGTTTCAAAAATGCCAATTTAAACATGCCCCTATGCTAAAATTGTAAAGTATGGGTAAAATTTCTCATACTTAGCAACGAAGATTTAGCCTTACTAAAGGATCTAAAGCTACGTAAAGGATAGAGATAAAAGAGAGTGAGGTTTATTTAAACGTCGGATGAAGAATTATCCCTTGTAGGGTCGGTTTATTAACCGCCACAAAAAAATTTAAAATTCTGGTAGTTAAGGCTTCCAGCTTGTCTTTTATCGCAGGCAAGGATGCATGCGCTACCGATGAAAAGGGGATTTCTCACTCGGGGTGTATATATTTTAATAATATACTCAAAAACGCGCTGGGTGAACCCCCTTACCCTTACAAAAGGGAACAGCCCATAAATTGTCCCCAGACTACTTCTCAAATTTAAAAAATACTGAGAGATATTCTATTCCAATCTTACATCTATTTATCAAAAGTTTATCCTTGAACTGCTTTGGTATCTTTTGGTATGTTTCTGTATGCACTACCGCCGGCATAACATCTATGCCAAGCCTTTCCCCCTCCAAAAGAAAGCTCTCCTTTAAAAGCTCTTCAAAATCCTCTTGAGAAAGCCTTTTTAGGAATATCCATTGTTTATTTCCCTCTTTCTTTACAACTATATCCATACAGGAAAGCCTTACCTCTTTGGTTTTTTCGAGGAATAGAATTTTCTTTTTGACTTTGATGCTAAGAATTCCATCCCTTATATCAAAGTCAAAGATTGGATATACCTTTTTTAATTCTACTGGACTTAGCTTTATTTCAATCTCCGCATCTATCAAGTTGCCAAAGTTTAAAAGGTCTTCTATAAACAAGCCCATGCTTTATAAATATACTATACGCTAAGTGAAAAATTATCCTTTGTGGGGGGGCATTGACCACCACAAAAAAATTTAAAATTCTGGTAGTTAAGGCTTCCAGCCTGTATTTTTTTCCGCAGGCAGGGATGCCTGCGCTACCGATAAAAGGGGATTTCTCACTCGGCGTATACTTATAAATATAGGAGTATACAAAAGGTTCAGTGTATGCCTACAAACATCGGTGGTAAATTGTATCTATATGTTTTAGAAAGCTTTTAGGATCCAGAACTTCCTTTATCTCTTGGGGAGTTATGTATTGGCTTACTTCCTCATCTTCCAATAGAGCCCTTTCAAAGGGTATATCTTCTTGCCAACTTCTCATAGCACATCTTTGCACTATGTCATAGGCTTTATCCCTCGGTAGGCCCTTTTCCATAAGCTTTACCAAAACCTTTGAAGAAGCATATAAGTTATGGGAAAGCTCCAAGTTTCTTATCATCCTTCCCTTATTAATCACAAGACCATTTAGCATTTCTAAGAAGAGATTTAGCATGTAATCAAGGGCTATGGTGGAATCGGGTAAGATTATGCGCTCTGCGGAAGAGTGGGATATATCCCTTTCGTGCCATAGGGGTATGTTTTCAAGTGCCGCCAAAAGGTTAGCCCTTATAAGCCTTGCAAGGCCACAAAGGCGCTCTGCATGAATAGGGTTCTTTTTGTGGGGCATGGCGGATGAGCCCCTCTGTCCTTCTTTAAAGGGTTCCATTAATTCCAAAACCTCTGTCCTCTGGAGATGTCTTATTTCAGTGGCAAACCTTTCAAGGGCGCAGGCAGTAGAAGCAAGGGCATACATAACTTGGGCATGCCTATCCCTTGGTACTATTTGTGTAGATACGGGCTCTACTTTTAAACCAAGCTCTTCTAAGGCTAACTTTTCCACCTCTGGGTGTAAATTGGAGTAGGTACCAACCGCTCCCGATAGCTTGCCGTAGGATATATTCTCCAAAGCTTGCAAAAGCCTTTCCTTGTTTCTCTTTAATTCCTCGTACCAACTAAGGAACTTAAGGCCAAGGGTAATAGGCTCTGCATGTACACCATGGGTCCTTCCCATCATAACAGTTTCTTTGTGCTCCAAAGCAAGCTCTTTTAGTTTTTCCAACACCTTTTCAATATCTTGGAGTATAAGGTTTAATGCCTCTATCAACTGCAATGCCAAGGCTGTATCCACCACGTCGGAAGAAGTAAGCCCCATATGGAAATATTGGGAGTATTGGGGTATTTGCTCGCCTATGGCGGAGACAAAGGCCAAAACATCATGCCTGTACTTTCTCTCATACTCTTCCATTTTCTCAAGCACCTTCTCATCCACATATACCCTTTTTTCTATCTCCTCCAAAACGGAAGCAGGTATTTTCCCAAGCCTGTGCCAAGCTTTACAAACAGCCAACTCCACCCTAAGCCAAAGTCTAAACTTGTTTAAATCCGACCATATTTCTTCCATCTGTTTCCTTGTGTATCTTTTTATCATCTCTTTCCTCCAAGTATTTCAAAGGTGGCGCTTGTACCTATTCTATGCACCCCAAGTTTCAAAAAGTTTAAAACCTGCTCCTTTGTTCTTATACCTCCCGACGCCTTTACCCTTAGCTTTGCCTTTGAAAGCTCCAAAAGGAGTTTTACATCCTTTTCTGTGGCTCCCTTTGGCGCATAGCCCGTAGAAGTCTTTATAAACTCCATTCCTGAATCCCTTATAAGTTCAAGGGCAAAAGCCATTTCTTTATCCGAAAGGTATGCGGTTTCAATTATAACCTTTCTGATAGCCCCCTGTGTATTCCTTGCTATGGCTCTTAACTCTTCCTCCACATACTTAAAAAGACCGCTTTTAAAGGCGGAGATGTTCATAACAATATCCAACTCCTTGGCACCTTCCTCCAAAGCTTTTACTGACTGATCTATCTTTTCCTCCTTTCTTTCAAGTCCAAAGGGAAAGGATACAACGCTACACACCACAAGCTTATTTCCTGCAAGCTCCACAGCCTTCCTTACCCAAAAGGGATTTACACAGACACCATACACACCAAGTTCAAGACATTTTCCTATCTGGTCTTCCAGGTCCCTTATAGTATGGTTCGGCTTTAGTATAGAATGGTCTATGAACTTTGCTATATCCATGAAGACACACCATAGGTGAGGTCGTGGTATATGGATAAAAGGGCTTTGGCGCCATCACCAGCTGCGGTTATTATCTGTTTTGCAAAGATATTTGTGCAATCTCCTGCCGCATAAATGCCTCTTTCAGAAGTTCTATTGTTGCAATCAATGATGATCTCATCCCTTTGAGTTGTTAAAACACCAAGCTTTTTTGCAAGCCCCGAGTTGGGCCTTAGACCCACCTCTACAAACACTCCTTCCGCTTCAATCTTGTAGCTTTCTTTCCTTTCAAGGTCTTCTAACACAACGCCTTTAACTTCTCTGCCATTTCCAAAGATTTCAATAACTCTGTGTCTAAGCAAAGGCTTAACCTTTGGATTTGAAAGCACCTTTTCCTTCAATACTTCATCTGCCTTAAATTGATTGGAAAACCCCACAAGGAATATCTCCTTGGCATAGTTTGTAAGCTGGTCTGCGGCTTCAAAGCCCGAATTTCCACCACCCACCACCACAACCTTTCTATCTTTAAAAAAGGGAGAATCACAAATATAACAATAGGAAACTCCCCTGCCCGTATATTCCCTTTCCCCGGGCACTTCTAATCTTTTATGCTCTGCACCAGTACAAAAAAGTAAGGTCTTTGAAGCAAACTCTTTGCCAGACAAGGTTTTTACTAAAAAGCCTTCCTTGTATCTTTCCACATCTACCACCTCATCTATTATGGGTTCTACTCCTAATTTATTCATCTGCTCCAGCATTCTTTCCACAAAGGCTATACCATCCACCAAGGCATAGCCAAGGTAGTTTTCTATGTTTCCCGCCTTGAGAACCTGGCCCCCTATCTCCCTGGTTATAAGGAGAAAATCCATCCTTTTCCTTTGAGCGTATATACTTGCAGAAATACCGGCAGGACCTCCACCTATTATCAAAAGTTGATGCATAAGATTAATTTTATTACCTTTTCATTACAAATCAGAGTGTTTCAAAAATGGCCCTTTTACAGGGCTACCGCCCCCTGCAGCGGGAGCTCTTGCCCATATAATACCCTCTCAGGAGAGAGTGCCGTCAGCACCACTACCTTAAAAACTTGCCAAGGATAAGCACATCTATAAGCAGATGACCATCTTCTCATGAGGTCTTTTAGCAGGGCTAAGTCTTTGTTGCTAAGTAAGATGAGCTTAGAGCATATAGTTATTTTGCCCATCTTTTATGATTTTAGCATAGGGTATGTTTAAATTGGAGTTTTTGAAACACCCTCTATTATCTATTGACAAATTCTTCAAGGGCTATAACTTATTAAAACCCATTAAACTGTTAGGAGGCAAGGCATGTACTATGTGGCGGAGGTAATAAACGAAGAGTGCAGTAAGTACAACTGCAAGCAATGCACCCTTTTCTGCCCCGAGCCCAACACCCTTATGTACACCGACGAAGAGCACCACGCTTATGTTATCCAGGAAAGGTGCAAGGGCTGTGCTTTGTGCGTTTATGTTTGTGTAAATCTCTTAAAGAGAAATGCCATCCATATGGTAATGCCAGAAGTTCATGCAGAAAGATAACTACAGGAGGTAAGGCTATGGCAACCTTGGGACCAAGCGGTTTTTCACCCTATCCTGTGGCGGTGTATGAGGGTATTTTAAACCCGCCACCAGGAAAAGCCCTTTTGTTTAATGAATTGGTAGATGAAGAGGTAGCCATAAGAGAGGCCGCAAAGGCCATGCTAACAAGGGAAAACCCCACCATATTCCCCGGACCGCAGGTGCTGTATGCTTGGAATGAGGAAGCAAAGGAAAAGGCAAAGCTTGTGAAGAAGATGGCAGAGGTTTTGGAAGCCAAGATAATTCCCATGTACGATTACAGACCCAAATATCCCAAGATAAACCCCGCAGTAGAGATAAACCCAAACCACCCTAACCTAACCATATGGCACAACAACATAAAAGCCTGTATCTTTGTGGGGGTCCATTGTCATTATGCCAACGTAGCTTTGAAGATCATAAGGGCAGAAACAGACTGCTTTACCATAGCCATGTGTAGCATGGATGGGCACGAAGACGCCATGATAACGCTAAGAGACCAACATTTGGAAGAGTTGGAAAAGTTCATAAGGATAGCCCAAGAGGTAAAAAAAGAGCTGGGAAGATGAAAACAGCCCTATTTACCTACGAGGACTACCTAAGGCTTGAAGAGGACAAAAGGTACGAAGTTTTAGAAGGAGAACTTTTAGAGATGCCAGCTCCTACAGTTTTTCACCAAAGGATCCTTTGGATGCTTTCCCGTCTTTTTATGCTCTACCAAGAAAAGAAGGACCCCGGCGATTTTTATCTTTCTCCTGTGGATGTTGTCCTTTCGGAGGATGTGGTAGTGCAGCCCGACATAGTTTTTGTTTCAAAGGAAAGGCTTCATATAGTCAAGGAGAGGGGTATTTTTGGAACTCCAGACCTTGTGGTG
>CALIUI010000109.1 GCA_938048815.1 uncultured Aquificaceae bacterium
TGCTTTTGTACCCACACTCCTTGCCATATGCAAAAGCCCAGAGTCGTTACCCAGAAAAAGCTTGGAGTTCTTTATAACCGCCAAAACATCCAAAAGGGAGATCTTACCACATAAATTTATACCTCCCCAACCTTCACAGAGTTTTCCATCTTTCTCATCCCCTACAAAGACCACCTTGTAGCCTTCTCTTTCAAAGCTTTTTGCCACCTTTTCAAAGTAGGGATATCTTTTCTTTTCATACCTTGCCCCGGGACCTATGCAAAGGTAGTTTTCTCCAAGCCTTTCCCTCCACATTCTTAGCCTTTCTTCCGACACTATTATCTTAGGAGCTCCCTTTTCATAGCCAATGCTTTCAAGGTATGCAGAGACCACACTGTACTCCTTCCTAAGGCTTTTAAAATATATGGAAAGTCTTCTTCTTATGGACTGTTTTTTATAGCTTTTCCAATTGCCCTTAAGCTTTAATCTCAAAAGGAAGATCCTTAGGTTTTTGTGCATGTCTAAGTAAAGGTCAAAGCCCCTTAACATTTCAAGGTTTTTAAAGAGCTTGTCCTTTTCTACTTGAATAACCTTAATTCTTGGGTCTTCCAAAAAAACTTCCCCAAAGGGCTTAAAGGTCAAAAGATAGGGCTTATAGCCCTTTTCTGTGAGAGGGTCTATAAGACAAGAGGTTAAAACCACATCTCCCAAGGAGGAAAGTCTTACTATTAGGGCTCTTTTTTCAGCCACCGCTCACTGGAGGTATTAGGGCTACCCTTTCATCACCTTTTATTATATAGCCCTCTTCCACGTACTCCTCATTGACCGCAAAGAGGGAAACTCTAAGGATGGGCTCCAACTCGGGATAATTCTCTATAAGAAACTGGCGAAGCTGGGCAACGCTGCCCTTAAAGTCAAATTCTTCCTCTTCCTTTTTTAGCTTTTCCCTTATCACCGCAAAGTATTTGATCTTCATGATAATCTAAATTTAATGCCTAAAGTGTCTTGTGGAGGTAAAAAGCATAGCCATGTGGTACTGGTCTGCTGCGGATATTACCTCCTTATCCCTTATGGAGCCACCAGGTTGTATGATAGCGCTTATGCCTACCTCTTGGGCTATATCCACGCTGTCCCTAAAGGGTAAAAAGGCTTCCGAAGCCATCACACTCCCTTTCAAGTCAAAACTAAACCTTTTTGCCCTTGCTATGGCACATCTTAAACTATCTACCCTTGAGACATTCCCAGAACCGATGCCAAGAGTTCTTCCATCCTTTGCTATAACTATGGCGTTGGATTTAACATATTTACAAACCTTCCATGCAAAAATAAGGTCTTTCATCTCTTCCTCTGTTGGCTTTCTTTTTGAGACCACTTGAAGCTTCTCATAGTCAATGCTATCCTCCTCCTGCAAAAGGAACCCACCGCTTACCTTTTTTATGTCAAAGCTTTTAGAAAAGCCAAGGGCTTGTATAAGGCGCAAGTTTTTCTTCTTGGAAAGAACCTCAAGGGCTTCTTCTGTCCATTCGGGGGCTATGATCACCTCAAGGAATATATCCTTTAATCTGTTTGCAAGATTTTCATCCACCCTGTGATTAAAGGCGACTATGCCCCCAAAGGCAGACTCTGGGTCTGAAGAAAAAGCCCTTTCAAAGGCATCAAGAGGATCTTCTCCAAGGGCAACTCCGCAGGGACTGTTATGTTTAACTATTACGCATGCAGGCTGGGAAAACTCACTAACAAGCCTAAAAGCAGAATCTCCATCAAGGTAGTTGTTAAAGGACATCTCCTTTCCTTGCAAAAGGGGAAAACGGACTATGCCGAGTTCTTCAAGGGGATTTGAAAAAAGCCAGCCCTTTTGGTGAGGGTTTTCTCCGTATCTTAGGCTTTTTAAAAACTTCATAGGTAAAGCCCAATGGTCTGGCATAAATTCCATATCAAAAAGTTTTGAAAGGCTATGGGATATTAGGGCATCATAGTAAGCGGTCAAAGAAAAGGCCTTTATCGCCAACCTTTTCCTATCTTCAAGGCTTAGGCCCCCTTCTCTTATTTTCTCCGCCACCCATTGGTAGTCCTTCGGGTCTACCACCACACCCACCCTGTAAAAATTTTTAGCACAAGCCCTTATAAGGGTTGGTCCCCCTATGTCTATAAACTCCATTAGCTCCTTTTCCCCCAAGCCTTCTCTCAGCTTTTCTTCAAAGGGATAAAGGTTTACCACCACAAGGTCTATGGGCTCTATACCCAAGATCCTTATCTCTTCCTTATCCTTCTCTACCCAATCTCTGTAGAGAATACCACCATGGATGGCGGGATGTAGGGTTTTCACCCTTCCCTCCAAAATCTCGGGAAAGTTGGTGATCTCCTCTACCTTCTTAACCTTGTATCCAAGGTTTTGTATGAAGTTGGCTGTGCCGCCCGTTGATATAATCTCGTAGCCCCTTTCCTCAAGGGCTTTCAAAAGGCTTTCAAGGCCTTCCTTGTAATACACAGAGATTAAGGCTCTCATGGAGTAAAAATTTTACCTAAATTTATAAACAGATGGACCTGCAACAAAAAATAAGGCTTATGTCAAGGCTTGCTGAGGGTGTGTCAAAAACTCCAATTTAAACTATGCTAAGAATAATAAAAGATGGGCAAGATAACTATATGCTCTAAGCTCATCTTACTTAACAACAAGGACTTAGCCCTGCTAAAAGACCTTATGAGAAGATGGTCCTCTGCCGTATGGGCACGAGCTCCTGCTAAAGGGGGCATGGACGGTAGTCTTGAATGAAAACTCCTTTTTAACTATATCCTCCCTTTCCTCTTTCCAGCTTAATTTTCTCTGTATTAAAACCTCAAGGGCTTTCACTTCTGCCCATGGAAGTTCTATGTAGGTAGGCTCTTTATAAACAAGGGCATTTTTAGCTTGGTAGGATAGTACCTTTACAATTCTTGAACTTTCACCCGTTGGCAAGAGTGCGGATATTATTATGTAAAGCTTTGGGTCCCCTTGGTCTGCGGTTGGTAGATTGTGGGGAATACCTACGTTGATCACCTTTAATCTTAGGGTCTCTCCCCTTTCAACCTCAATGGCTAAGTCTTCGGGCTTTGCCTTGCCTGTAGGAAAGCTATGATCGTGCCTCGGTTTTTTAGTATGAAAGTATTCAAAGGGAAACTTTTGCACAAACCTTTTCTCTCCCAAGGAGGGCATATGACAATCTTGACAGGATTTTTGAGCCTTTGTTAAATGCCATTCCTTGTAGGTTTCTTGATGACAACCTGCACAGAAAAAGGACCTTGCATAGTTAAAGTCTTGCTTTGAAGGATGGGGTGGTGACCAAACCTTGTGGGGCCCATGCATAGCCTTTGTATTTTCCTTAAAATGACAGGCTACACAGGATACTCCATCTTCCTTAAACTCCACCCTTAGGGTGGGTTTTACCTCTGGGTCCGCCTGATGGGGGGCATGACAGGAAAGGCATTTGGTCTTTGTATAGTTTTCACTTTCAAGTCTAAACTTTTCACTTTTCCACGCCAAGGCATGTCTGCTTTTTTCCCACTCTTTGTATATATCGCTATGGCAATCGGAACAGCGTTTGGCTTGGGGTCTTTCAAGAAGCTCCTTTTCCACAAAAACATCCCCACATGATGCAACAAGAAGAAAAAGAAGTAAAAAACCTATCATTTCCCGCCTCCTTGGTATATAATTTAATACCATAGGCCCGGTAGCTCAGTTGGTAGAGCACCCGGCTGAAAACCGGGGTGTCGGCGGTTCAAGTCCGCCCTGGGCCATTTTCAAAAGCTCTACCCTTATGCGATAGTCTATAAGTATATAAAGGGGCTCTCTATTTAACTCCGGGTCCAAGAAAGGTAAGGCATAGGGAGAGGTGTATAGCTTTTTAGCTTCCTCATTTGTAAGCTGGTCCTCTCCTACAAGGTAGGCCTTTGTACCACCTTTTTTTCTTCCAACGCTTTCCGTGGTAGAAAGTTTAAAACCCATATCCTTTAAGGCTTTCCTAACAGGCAAAGAGGATGTATAGGATACCCAGACACCTTTAAGATCCATCAATCTTTTTATACGTGCCAAGAAGTCTATGCTCCAAAGCTCTGGATTTCTATAGGGTGAGAAGGCGTCGTGGAAAACCCCATGGGCTCCAAAGCTTTGAACTTCCCTTATCCTTTCCCTTGCATCCCCCAAGCAGAGTTTGAGACTTATACCATCCTCCTCAAAATGGGGAAGCTTTTCCAATATCTTTTTATGAATTTCTTTAAACTCTTCTGGCATTGGTGGTATGTGAGTGGGCAATTCCTTTTCAAAGGATAGGATCTCTATTTCAAGAAGAGGGTTTACATCCTTTAGCTTTTTTATGGCAACTACCACATTGTAGCCAAGACCAAAGCCAATGTCCAACAGGCGAAGTCTTTTGTAAGATTTTGCCTTTTCTAAAAGCCCAGAGGGAAAAAGAAACTTTTCCAAACATTCCCTTATTGCACCTGCTGAAAGACTATGATAGGGCTCGCCGTAAAGGGGATGAAGGAGGGTATAGTCGCCCTCTTGAGTTTTTACAAGACCCTTTCCCTCAAAAGAAGGCTTAAGCCAAGCTTTTATTTCCCTTAAAACAGCCTTACGGTTATCTTGAGGAAGTTCTATACCGAGCCTTGATAGGTAGTGGTTTATCTCAATCTCCATTTTAAGTTCTCAAAAAAATTCTCTGTAAATTTTACTTTATCACCGTGAAAAATTCTCCTTTTGTAGGGGCATATGGATATATGCTTATCTTTTTATGATGATTTTTTGTAGGGAACGTATCCAATGAGCCCCTATACACCACCAACTATGCAGTATCGCAAGCTCCATATCTACAAAAGAGCACAGGCTGGAAGCCTGAATTGCCTGATTTCTCATCTGACGTGTTTTGAGCCTATAATTTAAAGTATGAAGGTTCTATTAGCTTTCCCTTTGTTTTTAACCACCCATTCCTTTCCCCGTAAAGTGCTTTTTACTCAAGAGTACAGAAACAGGATCACAAGGCTTGAGGTAAAGGTTGAGGAGGGCTTCAAGGCGGTCAATCAAAGAATTGACGACATCAACAGAAGGATTGAGAAACTACAAACTTTAATGCCTTGGGGCCTTGGTGTATTGTTTAGTGGCATAGGCATTTTGATAGGCTTGGTGATATGGGATAGAAGACCCACCATATCTCCAGTGGTGGAGAAGTTAAATTGTTATGAATAGCAATTTCCTTATGGCACGTATATACCTAAGGGAGGATGATAAAATAGAGGGAAAGATAGCCTACAGGAAACTCTTGGAGCTATTAAAGGAGTGGGGTATAGGGGGAGCAACGGTTCTTAAATCTATGATGGGATACGGTACTACAAAGAGTTTCCACTATGAGGGGATTGAAGTTTTGTCTTACGGCTTGCCGGTGGTGATAGAATTTGTTGATGAAGAGGAGAAGGTGATGAAGGTCTTAGAAAATTTAAGTTCAAAGGGCTTATCCTTTTTTATAACTATTGAGAGGGTTTCCCTTTGGCATTCCTTTTAGCGATAGCTTTTGGTGGAGCCATAGGCTCTGTTCTTAGATTTATAGTTTCCAAGTATGTACAAATCAAAGCGGGGCTTGAGTTTCCCATAGGTACTCTTTTTGTGAATTTGACCTCTGCCTTTGCCATAGGTCTTGCCTTTTCCCTTCTTGTGGAAAAGTTAGACATTTCTCCAAACCTCAGGGCATTACTTATAACGGGTATACTGGGTGGTTATTCTACTTACTCTACCCTTTTCTACGAAGCTCTTTACCTTTTGATAAATGGAGAGTTTATGAAATTTACCCTTTACCTTCTTTTGAGTAATCTACTGGGTTTGATTTTTGTAGCTTTGGGGTACGGCTTTGGTAAACTTTTATAGAGATGGAGTGTAAGGAAGCGGTGCTTTTGAGGGTTTTCTTTGGAGAAAATGACAAGTATGAGGGCAAGCCCCTATACAGATACATGGTAGAGTTTTGCAAAAACAAGGGTATTGCAGGTGCTACCGTTTTCAGGGGAATTTTGGGCTATGGGAAGTCCTCGGTTATTCACAAGGCTGGCTTTCTAAGCCTTTCTTCCGATCTGCCCATAGTGGTGGAGATAATAGACTGCGAGGAAAAGATCCAGTCCATACTTCCAGAGCTTTCAAGGATGGTAGAGAAAGGGTTGATAACCCTTGAAAGGGTCAAAGTGGTGAAGGTATAGTAGAAAAGAGCTTTTTTACCTCTTCTAAGTGTTTGTAGTTGGTCAGATCAAGCTGTAAGGGTGTGATGGAAACATAGCCGTGATACACCGCCCAATAGTCGGTGCCTTCTTCAAGATGCCACCCAAACTCCTCTGCGGTGATCCAATAAAGGGGCCTTCCCGCTGGATCCAGAAGCTTTAAAACTTTTTCTTTATAAGCTCTTCTTCCCTGGCGCGTCACCAAAAAGCCCTTTATCTCTTCTTTTGGTAGGTTGGGTATATTCACATTAAGATAAACATCTTCGGGCATACCCCTTTCAAGCACTCTGATCACCACCTCTTTGGCGACTTCCGCCACCTGGGAAAAGTTTATGTCTTCTCTTCCAAAAGCAGAAAAGGCTATGGAAGGTATTCCCAATATCCTTCCTTCCATGGCTCCAGAAACTGTGCCAGAATAGGTTATATCTTCTCCAAGGTTTGGTCCTTCGTTTATGCCCGAACACAGAAGGTCTGGCTTTTTCCCATCAAGAAGAAGGTAATAACCAAGATGGACACAGTCTGCAGGAGTCCCACCTATAACTGTCCAAAAATCTTCATCCACCCTTCTTATTCTAAGGGGTTGGGTAAAGGTCAAAGAATGTCCCACACCGCTTAAATTCCTATCGGGCGCCACTGTGATAACCCTTCCAAGTTTCCTTAACACTCCCCTTAGGGCTTTTATGCCCTCGGAAAAATAGCCATCATCGTTGGTTAGCAAGAAGGTTAGCATAGCTTATATTTTACCCTTATGGGATGTCCTAAATGTGGAGGTACTGGCTTTACAGAAAAGGATGGTCTTTTGACCCTGTGTTCTTGTAGGTACGAAGGTGCAAACCTTGAAAAGTACCTAAACATTCCACCGAGGTTTTTAAATGCGGAATTTGAAAACTACGTAGTAGTCTCACCCTCTCAAAGATCAGCCTATGAAACTTGTCTTTATTATGTTAGTACCTTTGACCCAAAGGAGGGCAAGGGCCTGACCCTTATTGGACCACCCAGTATAGGTAAAACCCACCTTGCGGTGGCAGTTTTAAAAAATGTTTACCGACAAAAAAAGATAAGGGGCTTTTTCTTTGACACGAAGGATCTCTTTTATAGGTTGCAAGGACAGCCCATTGATAGGTACAATCGCCTTATGAATTTTGTCTTAAAGGTGCCTCTTTTGGTGCTTGACGACCTTGGCAGTGAAAGGCTTTCCGATTGGAGGATAGAAGTCCTTTCTCACATAATAAGCTACCGCTATAACTTTCTCAAAAGTACCATAATAACCACCAATTACAACCTTAAAAAACAAGAAGAGGAAGAGGTGGCAAAAGCTTTGGAAGAAAGGCTATCGCCCGCCATAGTGGGAAAGATCTACCAGATGAACCAGATCATATACCTTACCATGTAAACCTTTTTGGATAAAAAGCCTTTGCCAAGTAATAACCCACAAAGAAGCCACCTATGTGGGCGAACCACGCCACACCACCCATACTCATAAAGGGCAAAGTTAACATGCCGTTTATGATCTGTATGATTACCCACATGCCTATGAAGAAAACTGCGGGAAGCTCCATAAAGGTTAAAAAGAAGAAAAGGGGAACAAGGGCAAGGATCCTTGCATGGGGAAACATCCAAAGGTAAGCACCGAGAACCCCGCTGATGGCACCGCTTGCCCCCACCATGGGAACATTACCACCACCAAAAAGAAGGCTTATAAAGGTCTGAATTATTGCAGCCCCAAGCCCAGAGAGTATATAAAAAACCACATATTTAAACTTTCCGAGCCTGTCCTCCACATTATCACCAAAAACCCAAAGAAACCACATATTTCCTATTATGTGTAGCCAGCTACCGTGGAGGAACATATGGGTAATTAGAGAAGCAGGTCTTTCAAAGATCTGGTAAGGAACCAAGCCGTACTTGTATATGAAAAGATTAAGCTCTTCCTCTGAAAGGGAAACTTCATAAAGCCAAACAAGAGAGCAAAGAAAGATTATGTATATATTCACCACGGGAAAGCTTCTACGGGGGTTTAGGTCTTTTATTGGTATCATAAGATTAATAGTAAAACATATGCTGAATGAAAATTACCTTTTGTAGTAGCTATGAACTTAAAAGCGTCCTTTCAAGCTTTTTCATCTTTCCGCTTCACCTTTAAGGGTTTTATCTCTTGGCGCAAAAGTCCTATCTACCCAACCGCCATTGTTAGCTCCTCTTGACTTTTTCTGTGGGGATATTTCCTTAGACCTCTCCCCTATGCTTTTCCTCCAATAGCACCGGGCTGTTTATATTATACTTCTTGGGGTGAGGTATGAAAAATAGGGCTTATTTTTTAATTTTACCCTTTCTTTTTTCTTGCTCCGTTAAGGTGAAGGATATGGACAAAGGAGAGTATCTTGAAGTAAATTGCCCCTCCACGATAAAAACGAGAGGCTTTTACTGCAAAGAGGATAAAGCTTACAGCGATAAGGTACAAAGTGGGAGCCGTGTAAAAATAGAAAGCCTTCTGACAAGCAAAAGCATAACCATAGCGGTTTATAGAAGAGAGGATATTGATGGCATATGCGTGCCGGAAAGATTTAAAAGCTTATTGGGACCTGAGCCTTTCCCCGCAAAGCTTGAAGTCCAAAGGTGCGGTGTGGATGATAGAAGGACTTGTCCAAGGGTGATCAGAGGGCTTGCCAGCTATTATGGAGATCCCTATCATGGAAATCCCACTCCCTATGGTATAAAGTATGATATGCACGGCTTTTATGCGGCAAGTCCAGACCTGCCTTTGGGAACCCTTTTGAAGGTAAAAAACTTAAAAAACGGCAAGGAGGTTGTGGTTAAGGTAATAGATAGAGGACCTTTCAAAGACGGAAGGGTCCTTGACCTATCCTACGCAAGCGCTAAAGAGCTTGGTATGATAAGGGATGGTGTGGTACAAATAGAGGCAAAGGTGCTAAGATGTGGAGACTAAGAGAGGCTTTTAAAGAAGAGTTGAATAAATACTTTAGAATTGCCAAGGTGGAAGTAGGGAGGTTTATAGAGGAGGAAAATATTACTCTTGAAAAGGAGGATAAAAGGCTTCTTTACATAAAAGCCTTCTATGGTAGAAAGCCTTACTGGAAAGAGTGGGTTGAAATCTTCCACATAGAGCCCGAGTTTTTTGGCTCTCCGTTGGAAGGAAAGCTCTACGGGATAATATCTAAGTACTTTAGAAGGGTTTTCATAGAGTACTACGAGGACAAAGAAACCTTGTTGGAGTTAAAATCGGGAAAAAGCCCAGAGGAAACAAGGCTTGGTTCAATACTAAGAAGCTTGGGATACACCTACCTTAGGGACTGGTATTATCCAGAAGGTTGGATGGAGGGTGGCTATAAATTGCAGGCGGAAAGGTGAGATATGTTATAATAGATATTTCTGAAATAAACCCTTAGGAGAAGAAGGATGAAAACTTACCATGTTAGAAAAGAGGATGTAGTAAGAGATTGGTGGGTGGTAGATGTAGAAGGAAAGGTTCTTGGAAGGGTGGCTTCCCAAATAGCAAAGGTACTTATGGGGAAGCATAAGCCCTATTACCAGCCCGATGTGGATTGCGGGGATTTTGTGATAGTGTTGAACGCAGAAAAGATCGTGGCTACGGGCAAAAAACCACAGCAGAAGAAATATCAGTTTCATACCAATTACCCCGGCGGGCTAAAGGAAAGGACCTTAGAAGAGATGATCCAAAGCAAGCCGGAAGAGGTTATAAGGTTGGCGGTAAAGAGGATGCTTCCAAAGAACAGATTGGGGCATAGAATGCTAAAGAGGTTAAAGGTCTATAAAGGTTCAGAGCATCCCCACATAGCCCAAAGACCAAAAGCGTTGGAGGTTGAAGGATGATAGTAAAGCTCAAAGACTTTAAGATAGGCTTTGATAACTCCTTTTATGGCACAGGTAGAAGGAAGGAAGCGGTAGCAAGAGTATGGCTTTTGAAGGGAACAGATAAGCAGATAGTTAAAGTAAAAGAGACAGGTAAAGAGTACCACCTAAAGCAATATCTTCAAAGGGAAACCCTATACAACAAAGTCCTATATCCCATAAGACTTACAGGGCTTGAAGGACGCTTTGGAATATACGCAACGGTCAGTGGTGGAGGAATAAGCGGTCAGGCAGAAGCCATAATGTATGGAATAGCAAAAGCATTGTTAAAATACAATCCAGACTTAAGGGGCACCCTTAAAAAAGCTGGGCTTCTCAAGAGAGATGCAAGAGAGAAGGAAAGGAAGAAATATGGCCTTATGAAGGCAAGAAAAGCCTACAGATGGAGCAAGAGGTAAAGGTATGCCTATACGGTGCCACGGGCTACACGGGCACCGAGCTTCTTAGAATTCTTTTAAACCATCCAAGGGTAAAGGTAGTATCTTTAATATCGCAGTCTTATGCCAACAGAAAACTTGGAGAGGTCTTTCCTTTTTTTGAGAAAACTTGCCTTGGTAATAAATACCTTTCGGAAGAGCCCCATGAAGACTTTGACCTTGCCTTTCTGTGCCTCCCCCATGAAGCATCCCTTGAATTAGTGCCCCAGCTTTTAAGTCAAGGAAAGAAGGTCATAGACCTTTCTGGAGCTTATAGAATAAAAGACCCAAAATGCTATCTGGAGTACTACGGCTTTGAACATAAATATCCCCATCTTTTACAAGAGGCCTCTTATGGCCTTCCTGAGATCTTTTGTGAGGATATAAAAAAGGCAAGGCTTGTTGCAAACCCCGGATGCTATCCCACAGCCACCTTGTTGGCTTTGTATCCTCTGCTTAAGGAAGGAATAGAATTTGATAGCGTAATAGTGGATGCCCTATCGGGGGTCTCTGGCGCAGGCAGAAAAACTGCCCAAAGGTTTCACTATCCGGAGATGGAAGGCAACGCCTTTGCCTACTCTGTAGAAAAACACCGCCACACACCTGAGATGGAGGATGTAATAAAAAGAATATCCCGTAAAGAAATAAAGGTTAGATTTACTCCACAGGTGGTGCCCCTGGTAAGAGGCATGATGTCAAAGGTCTATATAAAGGTTGAAAGGCTAAACTACAGAGAACTTTATAGGGAAGTCTATAAGGAAGAGCCCTTTGTGGTTGTTATGGATGAACCACCTCATGTAAAATACGCAGTAGGAACAAATAGATGCTTTATATTCTGTTATTACGATGATAAAAATTCTACTCTTGAGATAATTAGTGTTATAGACAACCTTGGAAAAGGTGCCTCCTCCCAAGCAGTGCAGAACTTTAATCTTTTAATGGGCTTTGAGGAAATACTTGGACTAAAGAACGCTGTCCTTTTCCCCTAAGGAAAAGCTCCCTCTAAGTTTATAATAGCCTAAGGTCCATAATTTTTGTGGGTGCAGGTTTGGTTTTTGAAATTATTTAAAAATTCACCCGTTCCAAGGGCTTATGCAATACGCCCCTACGGTCCCCAGTTGAATTTTGACCAATGGTGTTTGTAAATGTGTACCAATATTTTTTGTAGTATTTTTGGAGCTTATGCCAATGAACTCCTACATACAATTTTTCGCCCAGTGTGTAATTTAGGTATAATTTATTACCATTATGCTAAGGCTATTTTTGGGTCTTGCCATACTTTTTACTTACATAGTTATGATATGGGGTGGTGCTGTAAGGTCTACTGACTCGGGTCTTGCCTGTCCCGATTGGCCCTTGTGCTATGGGAACTTCCAGCTTCCAAAGGAGACATCCGCCAAGTTAGAAATGGGGCACAGAACAGTAAGCGGCCTTGCTGGTATATTTGTTTTCCTCACCTTTTTCTTAGTGTGGTTTAAGTATAAAACCTCTCCAAAGTCTGCTAAAATAGCATCTGCAATAGCTCTTCTATTTACTATCTCCGCAGCTCTTACAGGGATGAAGATGATAAAATCTGAAGCCCCAAATTTAAAGTACGTGTCTCATATGTTTTTAGAATCCTTTCATATATATGAGTCAATGATAATCTTGGGTGCTCTCATTTTCACGTACAGATTTCTCCAAAGAGAGAATTATCGTAGCGAAGGAATACCTTCATGGGTTTATGTTTTTGCCATTACCACTATGATAACTGGCGTACTGGTTAGGTACACGGGTTCTGGTGAGGCTTGTGGGCATGAATGGCCACTTTGTAATGGAAAGCTTATTCCAGACCTTAATGATTGGAAAGTTGCCCTTCAGTTTGCACATAGGAATATAGCTTACGTAACATGGATTGCCTTTTTGCTTAACATGATTACCAACTTTAACAAAACAAGCCTTATGGCTTTCATTTTTATAAATATCCAATTTGTCTTTGCCATATCCATGGTGCT
>CALIUI010000110.1 GCA_938048815.1 uncultured Aquificaceae bacterium
TATTCACACTATGAGAGAGGACTATAGCCTTAAGGTTTATGGGGTGATATTGAAGTATCCGCCTTTTGTGTCAAAGAAGGTGGATAGAGTAGAGCATGTTTTCACAAGTGGCAATGGCAGAGTGGTTATACACAATCCACTTGTTCATGCCCGTCCGTGGAAGCTCTTTCTCTACGGCCTGTGGGCTGGTGAGAAGGTGGATATGAGTAAAGATGCGGTTCAGATAGTTCTGTCAGAAAATTCGGGTTTATATCTTAGTTTTATGAGTTTTAAAGAGATATCAAAGGCTATAGATGAGCTGATGAGTTTGAGGTATATGATATACAGCGGGGCGGAGCTAAAAACTCAGATAGTCTATCAGAGCAGGTATGAAGAAAAGGAAAGAAGGCTCTATCTTAAGTTGCCAGCAGAATTTTACAGGCTTTGTGAAGAAGAGGGGCTTCGCCTCTATGTTCCTTTTCTCCTGCATCTGCAAGGCAAAAACGAGATAGCACTTTTTACGATACTTAGTAGCAGGTCGGAGAACCAGATGCTTGTGAACAGACTAAAAATAGAAACTCTTGTGAGGTTGGCTGGATTAAACACGGACACACCTTTATGGAAAAAGGTTCAATCTTTAACTCTTGCTTTTCAAAGCCTCAAAGAAATAGGTTTTATTAAGGATTTTGCCAAGGACGGAGATGTTTTTGAAATACATCGTTATGACAAAAACACGCTCAGGCTCAAGGCTCTTGAACTCAAAAGGCTGTATGACCAGAGGTTTGAAGAGATAAAGGCAAAAGCAAGAGAGAATATGAAAAAATCAAGAATGGAGCGTAGAAGGAGTTTATAAAGCTTTTCTTGAAAGACTATGGGAAGAAGAGAATTGAGGTTTTTCTGAGGAGTTCCACAGGAAGAGTGATTTTTAAAAAAAGCTGTTTGAGAAGTCCCTACGGTTAAGAGACTGAATATTAGCTCCCCCTGGGGGAGGGGAGCAAAAGCTAAAAAGCTATCAGCTTTCAATATAGGAAGTATGGTGGGTGTAGGGAATAAAGCCAATTTCACGGTCTTGATTAAGAAAGAGATATCCGAGGATACTCCCGTTCCCATCTTCTACTATTATTTCCACTCCTGAAGCTAAAGCCTCTTTTATATCTTGCTTCGTTAGGAGATAAACTCCTAACATGTCCTTCGCACAGTATTCTCCAGATATTATTTTTCTGAGAATTTCAAACATGTTGTCACCTCCTTCAGGTTTTTTTATCACCCTACAGGAGGCTGGCTACCTCTTCCCCTGCCCCCACACAGGAAGAAGAACACTCAAGGGAGTGCTTTCACCAGACCTCCTGAGGGCTTTAGAAAGAGACTTCAATCAAAGTCCCTCACTAAAACCCTCAGGGGTCTGGCTCTTCCCTGTGTGGCTATACCTTTCTTTGACTACCCTTTAGGGGTAGCAATTTTTATTTTATCCCACTCACCAAAATTGTCAAGCAAAAAGAGGGAAAAGGAGGGAGAAGTCTTTTTTTTCTGGGGAATTTTCTGAGGAATTCCACAGAAATGCAAAGAGGGGGAGTTTATAATACAAAAGTGGCGATGTGGCGATGTGGCGAAGTGGCGAATAGCCACAATGGCGAATAGCCACAATTTCAAACTTTGCCCTATAATAACAGGAAAAGAACTTTTAGGAGGGCAAAAGGCATGAAGGTAGGGCTTGATGTGGGTTTTGGGCATGTGAAGGTAGCAACTCAGGAGAGAGTTTTTAAGTTTCCCTCGTGGATAGGGGTATGGAATGAGAAGGACATATCGGACGTTCAGCCTATATCTTTTGAGGGGAGGGACTATGTGGTGGGTGAGTCTGCAAGGTTTTGCACGCAAAGGGTGGAGTTAGTGGATTTTGATTCGCTGCTTAGGTATTTACCTCTGATAGTGGAGTATGTAAAGAGGGAGCTTGGGGAGGAGGAGCTTGAGATAGGGGTGGGGCTGGCACCGAGGCACTACAGGAGGTATAAAGACAGTGAAGAGGTGAGGAAAAAGCTTTCTGGCTTTGAGCTTGTATTACCTCAGGGTTTTGGAGTGCTTTTAGATGTAGAGGATGAGCTTGGTATAGAAGAGGGAGAAACGGTATTTGTAGTGGATATAGGTTTTAACACGGTGGATTATCTTCTTGTATCAAAGCAAAATGGAAAATACTTCAGGGAAGGAATGGCAACTATAGAAAGGGCTGGGGTGCTTCAGGCGGTAGAGACTTTCAGGTCTATTCTTCCTGCGGAGCTGGGGTATATCAAAAACTGGTCTCTTTCAAGGCTTGTAAAGGTTTTTGAAAGCGGGCAGGTGAATGTGGAAGGGGAGAAGATAGACCTTAAAAGCTACAGGGAGAGGGCTATAGAGACTTACAGGACAGCTTTGTTAAGCAGGTTAAAGTCAGAGGTGGGAGAGGCGGTTTTGGAAAGTGATAAGGTAGTATCCGCAGGTGGGGGTGCGTATCTTCTTGGAAAGCTGAGGAAAGATGCCTATGTGCCTTCTGAGCCAGAGTTTTCAAATGCAAGAGGCTTTCTGAAAGCTCTTGAGTTAAGGTAATGCACAGGATAAGGGTGAATGTCTATCTACATCCTATCAAGCACAGGGAGACGCACAGAAAGGCTATTCTTCTTGGCAAGTATGCTCCAGATTTATTGAAAACCCTCTTAGAGATTTTTTTAGAGAGGGTGGATGAAGAGGATTTGTTAGAACTCCTGTATATCTACGATGCTTATAGTGGAGAAAAAAGGAAAGAGAAAAAGAGAGATTTTATCCTTTCTGTGTTATCACTGGAGCATAAAGATACAGAACCAGAAGAAAGAAAAGCAAGCCCTCTTAAGAAACCAAAGAAAAGGGTAGAGAAAAAGGATGACTTCTGGTCTAAATACTCCTCAATTCTTGAGTGAGGCTAAAATAACTCCTATGATAGACAAGGATTATTTGCTTGGGATTTCTTTGGATGAGCTTAAGAAAAGGTATGGAGATGAGCAGGTAAAGAGGTTTTTGTTTGGCAGGGAAGGGAGACTTTTAGAGCTGACTTTGAAAAGAAAGAGCTTTATGAACCTGCTTTCTTTTTTTGGCTCAATAACAGATGCAGTAGAGTATGCCAGCTTTCTCTCCTGCATATCAACTCCTGTATTGTCCGATGCCTGTCCCCACTTCAGAAACTGCTTTATAAAGCACAAGGGCAACCTTGTCAAGCTAAGAAGTCAAAAACAAGGGAAAAAATTCTTCTATGAAGTAGTCCTGCCCCTCTGGGAGCTATACTACGAGGAAATAAAAAAAGGTGTCAAAAAAAGGCTTGAATGCTCTAAGAAAAAGCTCCTTATTTTTATCCACATAAGAGACCACTGGGGAGAGCTTGGGAAAAAGCTTGTAGAAGACCTTATCCGTGAATATGTGCCAGAAGACCCCGACGGCAAAAAACTCTGGGCAAGTGCGGGATTTTCCGTTTAGCCTTTAGCCTTTCCTTTTTTCCTGTCTTTTCTGAGGAATTCCCCAGAAATTTATACTTACCTCTTGACAAAGACCAAAAAATGTGGTATAATAATAGGCGTATAAAAGACCTCTACAAGGGGTGGCGGTCTTGTAGGGGTGAATTTAGAACCGCTGGGGAACTCCTATGGAAAAAGTTCTTCCTGCTCTTAAGACAGAGGGCATTTTTGAGCCTGCTATCACTTCAATGGTAAGACTTATGGAAGAAAGAAAAGACCTCATTGTGAAGATAGGGGAAACTCATGAGATAACAAGACCCTTAGCACTTGAGATGTGGAAGATGGTAAGGGACATGGTAAGCTCTCATGGTGGTTCTCTGGATATATCCGTAAAGGTGGAGTATGCAAGTCCAGAGATGGTGATAATGGTGGCTACTGCAAGGCTAAAGATAGGAGAGGTGGAGATAACCCTTTCTGAGGTGGGAGAAGCTTACGCAAAGGAAAAAGGCAAAGACACAACTCTTGCCAGAACCGCATATACCAGAGCTGTGAAGAGGCTTCTTGAGATACTTGTGGGGGAAGACTTTATCAATCAGACGATAAAGAGGCTCTTCCCTCAATCTTATCAAAAAGGACAAGGACAAAGCAATGAGCCAGCCTCTCAAAGACAGACGGAGCTGATAGAAAAGCTTGTAAAAGAAAAGAAGATAAATGAGGAAGTCATACAGGGGCTAAAAGCAGAGGGAGAACTTCCTGAGGACTTTATGCTTGGAAAGGCTCTGAAAGAAGGAACTCTCACAAAGGAGCAGGCAAGCGTAATACTTGACAAGGTCTTTCCGAGGAGAAGAACATGAGGAAAGCTTTTGAATTCTTCCTTGGGCTTGCCTCTGGCTTTGCCTTTTCCTTTTTCTTTCTTTACCTTAGAGAGGAGTTTTTAAGGTATGCAACGGACGAGGAAGTGCTGACATATCTGTCCAATGCAAGCCTTGAGTTTCCTCTTGATGAGACAGCTACAAACATAATGCTGTATCTGACCACAAAGCTTTTTAAAGATGTGCCAGAGGACATAAGGCTTGAGAGCCTCTCCGAGTATGAGGAGTATGAGCTAAAGAGGATAAGAGAAAAGCTAAGGCAAAGGCAATGGAGAGATTTTGAAAAATGGTTTTTGTCAATAAAAAAACTTTTCGGAGGGATAGACCATGAAAGTAAGGTTTGTCAAGGTAGATAAGGACATGTGCCTGTTTGATGTGGAGGGATTAAGAATTTGGGGACAGCTAAAGAAAAGAAACGGCTACTATGTGCTTGTAGATGAGAAAGACCGCCCTGTGGTGAAGGTAAGCCTCAAAGACGGTGATAAGCTCATGGAAGGTATAAGAAAGAGACTTCAATACACCTTTTCCTTGTCTAAAGCAGAATTTGAGGAGGCTTGAAGATGTTTGAACAGCTTGTGGAGAAGATAAGGCAGGAAAGTAAAGAGGGAAGAGTTCTTACCTACACAGAAGGAGCCATAGGCATTACCGCTCTTCTGTCCTGTCCTCTCAAGCATGAGCTTGCAAAGGAGTATGAGATAGAGCCAAAGGCAGTAGAGATTGACGATGGCTTTGTATGGGAAAGGCAGGTAAAAAAGGCTCTGAAAGAGCTATACGGAGAGAGCTTTCAAGAGGAGAAAGACCTCATCTATGAGATAGATGGCACTCTCATACACGGACATCTTGACTGTTTTATAGAGCTTGAAGATGAGGTCATAGGCATAGAGCTAAAAGCTCCAAAATACATTCTTCTTAAGGACATTCCTCAAGGCATAAAGGACGGACTTTATGAAGATGAGGGGCTTGTAATTCATAATTCTGTGTATCTCACCCAGGCAAAAATCCAGAGGTTTATCTTAGGGAGGCTCTATCCTCATAAGAAAGTCAGGCAGTATCTCTTTTATAAGAGCCTTGCCAAACACAAGAGCTGGTCTCAAAAGCTCTATGTGGTATCAGAGGTAAAAGAGAGCATCACAGAAGAGGAGCTAAAAGAGCTTGTAAGAAGATTTCATGAAGATAAATCGCCAAGATATCCCAATGAATGCACTTCTTACTGTGTCTTCTACAGAGAAGGGCTTTGTGAAGGCAGGGAATACAGGCTGGAAGAGGAAAAGCCTCAAGAGAGTGCTTTTGAGCTTTTGAGATACTACAGAACCTTAGAGACAGAACTAAAGCAGGTGGAAACTCTTTTGAAGAAGGCGGTAAAAGGCACTCTCAAAATAGGTGGCAGGGAGCTTGGCTGGGTGAAAAGAGAGGTGGTGTCTTTTGATGTGGAAAAGCTCTTGAAAAAGGCAGGAGATAAGGCTCATGAGTATGTGTATGTAAAGCCATCTAAGAAAGAGGAAATCCTGAACACTTTTGGCGATGAGGTGGTAAAAGAAAAGAGAGAGGAAGTCATATGGAAGCTTTGAGAGT
>CALIUI010000111.1 GCA_938048815.1 uncultured Aquificaceae bacterium
TAGTAGCCCACTATCCTTGAATAGGTCTCCGTTTCTTTACCACATGTGGGACATAGAAAATGTTCACCCCTAATATATCCATGGTCTTCGCAGACGGAAAAGGTGGGTGTAATAGTAATATAGGGCACTGGATAATTCTCAAAAACAAACTTTATAAACCTTGGAACAACCGATTCATCAGGAGATTCTTGTAAGAAAAAGTGAATGACCGTACCGCCAGTATAGAGAACTTGCAGGTCCTTTTGATGTTCAAGTACTTCTATAGGATCATCGGTATAGTTTACTGGAAGGTGGGTGGAGTTAGTATAATAGGGCTCCTCTTGACCTGCCGTAATAATGTCTGGGAATTTGTTTTTGTCTATCTTAGCCAGTCGGTAGGAAGTTCCTTCAGCAGGTGTGGCTTCAAGGTTGTAAAGATGCCCCGTTTTAGCTTGAAATTCAGATAGCTTTTCCCTCATGAACTTTAAAACCTTTATGGCAAAGGCTTTACCTTCTGGCTCGGCTATGGAAACGCCAAGAAAGTTTAAGCATGCCTCGTTTATTCCAACAAGCCCGATAGTAGAAAAGAAAGTATCAAAAGACTCAAGGTATTCCCTTGAATAGGGCATTAAACCCTTTTTAAGGTTTCTCTCTATTACTTTTCTTTTTATCTCAAGGCTATCCTTGGCTATGTTCATAAGATTTTCAAGCCTTTCAAAGAATTCCTCCTCGCTTTTTGAGAGGTATCCTATCCTTGGCATGTTAATGGTTACAACACCTATGGAGCCCGTTTTGTCTGCACTTCCAAAAAGACCACCCATTCTACTACGGAGCTCCCTTAGATCCAACTGTAGCCTGCAACACATACTCCTTATATCCTCTGGTTTTAAACTGCTTGAGACAAAGTTTTGGAAATAGGGTATTCCATACTTGGCGGTCATTTTCCAAAGGATTTGGGCGTTTGGAGAGAAAAAGTCAAAATCCTTTGTTATGTTGTAGGTGGGAATAGGGAAGGAAAAGATTCGCCCATTATAATCTCCCTCCATCATTATCTCCATAAAAGCCCTGTTTATCATATCCATTTCCTTTTGGAAATCCCCATAGTATCCTATGTCTTCCCTTTCCACACCCCCTACTATCACTGGTCTGTTCTTCATATCCTCTGGCACAGTCCAATCAAAGGTAAAGTTTATAAAGGGAGCTTGGCTTCCCCACCTTGAAGGCACGTTTAAGGAAAAAACAAGTTGTTGTATAAGTTGCTTTACCTCATCATAGGATAGCCTGTCCACCCTTACAAAGGGAGCAAGGTAAGTATCTACAGAATTTAGAGCCTGTGCACCAGCAAACTCCATCTGAGCAACACCCAAAAAATTAACTATTTGACCAAGCAATGAAGAAAGATGCTTTGCAGGTCCCGCTGTAATCTTTCCTCTCCCACCCCTAAAACCCTTTCTAAGAATATCCTCCATAGACCAGCCTGCACAATAACCCACTATTCCATGGGAAAGGTCGTGTATATGTATATCTCCCTTTCTATGAGCGTTTGAAATATATTCTGGATATATGTTGGTTAAAGTATAATAGGCTATAAGGGTTCCAGCTGTATGTAGCATAAGCCCTGAAAAGGAATAGCTTGCATTGGCATTCTCCTGCACCCTCCAATCCTGCTGGTATATATAATCTTGAACTACCTTTTCTGCATCAACAAGAGCCTTTGATATATCCCTTAGCTCCTCCCTCTTCTTTCTATAGAGTATATATGCTTTGGCGGTTTTTGCAAAGCCATGAAGTATAAGGGTTTCCTCAACTATATCTTGTACTTCCTCCACATGAACCTTATCCTTATTAAGCTCTAAGACCTTTACAATAACATGATCACACAGATTCTTTAATGTTTCCTCTTCTAAAACTTCTCCCACGGCTTTAAAGGCTTTAGATATAGCCCTTTCTATCCTACTTCTGTCAAACTCTTGAATGGATCCATCCCTTTTTATTATGTGGAGATATTCCTTAATTCTTTGTTTTTTTAGCTGGTGAAGATCTCCTATCTTTATCATGATTTCCTCCTTTTATGAGTTTAAGGTTATTTGCTTATTATATGATATGCAATGCAATCAAAAACCTCAACTCCTTTAGAGCTTTAATTTACAAGAGTTTTTATATGAAGGCACTAACCCCTTAAATTTCCATTAAAAATTATTAAGTTCCACGTTTACTTCGCATATATTATCCCCATTTGCATTACACTTGGTTTCGTAAGCTTTCACCCTTTTGTGTAAATATGATTCCACAAGCCCAGCCACAATACCCACCTCAAATTGACATATTTTCTTTCCTATGTTTGGCATACCTGAGCAAGTTATACATTCATCCAGTTGAAGTACCATTCTTTCTTGATTAACTTCAACAGGCACCAAAAGTCCTATCTTTGCATCCCTGACAAAGTCTATTACCCTCATAAGGTATTTATCTAAATCCTCATGCTTTAGTGTTTCTCCAAGTTCTTTCCCTAATTCTCTACCTGCGTTTTGGATAAGGGCTGTCATACCCTTTTCCCCCATTATATCCATACCATGTAAACCTACAAAAACCCTAAAAGCCCTAAAAACAAGTATGGGTATATCTTCACCAAGAAGTGGTCTTTTGACCTGGGAAATTTGATCAATCAACCTGTCCATTTTTTATACCCTCCCTAAGATGATGAGTTTCAAACCATGAAAGTTGTTCACAAAGCCTTACCACTTCACCAACCACCATAACGGCTGGTGGATTTACCTCTTAACCTAACCACCGTATCCTTAGCCATCACCTTAGCCCCCTTTGAATAAGGTTTATGGCCACAAAGAAAAGGATGACAGATATTATTAGCCTTAGGGGTTTAGGATTTACTACTCTTGTAAGCCTTGTACCAAGCCATATACCAAATAGTCCACCAAGGCCCATGGGAAGGAAAAGAGAATTATCCGCATGACCTAAAAGCATATGAGAACCACTACCTACCAAAGAGCAAGCTAAGCCAAAGACTATATCTGTGCCCACACACCTCGCGGGGCTTAGGCGGGTAAAGTAAAGGAGCAAGGCCATACCCAAGGCACCTGCACCAGCCGATGTAAGACCTACCTCAAGACCTATCAAAAAACAGGCAAAGGGTATAAAATAGGAGTATTTGGACAAGTCTATCCTTTTTTTTCCCAAAAGGAAAAGAAGGTTAAGAAAAATAGAAAAAAGAATGGTAAAGCCTATTATCAAAAGGATAAGGTTTTTAAGTCCTTGGATAAGGGCAAGGTTAGAAAGTAAGTAAGACCCTATGGCCACGCCTGGTAATCCACCAAGGAGCATGCTTTTAATTATTTTTGGGTCTATGTTTTTATGAAGAATGTGGAAAATACCAGCAGGTATTTTAACTATGGCGGAAAAGGTGAGGGCAGAACCCACAGCCTTTGCAGGATCAAGCCCAAGGATTATAAGGGTTGGAGCTACAAGGGTTCCAGCACCAACACCCGTTAGCCCTATGGCAAAGGCTATGAAAAAACCAAAAAGGATGAGTCCTATAACATCAGGCACCATACTCCACCTTCCCAATCATCTAAACATCAAGATTCCCAGAAAGGCTCCCGATTTCCTCCAATAGCTTTTTAATGCCCTCGGAATGAACCCTTGAACTTTCCTCAACAGGAAAGGAAGCAAACTTAACCTCTTCTCCAAAAACCAAGCATATCCATAGCCAGTTTTCCTCTTCCTTTAACATGCATGCCTCCCCATTAAACCTTCCTTCTTTCCACCCCCTTCTTGTAAGCTCTTCTTTAAAGCCCTTAAGGTCATACACTCTTACGCTTATCATCCCCTTTCCCCCAATACCTTATCCGCCATCCTTTCAAAGCTTCCCGTCTCTAAGCTGCAATGCATGCCACATTCCTTAGGTGCATCCTTTTTCCACCACCACCTACCCGCTCTTGGGTCTTCTTCCTCCGAAACTGCCCTTGTACATGGAGAACATCCTATGCTTCTAAAACCTTTGTCATACAGTTCATTGTATGGAATCTTGTTTTCCCTTATATATTTCCAAACTTCCTTTTCCGTCCAATCTGCTAAGGGATTTATCTTTACTATCTGTCCATGATCATGGTCTACTTCTATTTTTTTAATATCGTGCCTGCTTGCCCATTGCTCCCTTCTTAATCCCGTAATCCAAGCATCTACTTCCCTCAAAGCCCTTAACAAGGGCCTTACCTTCCTTACATGACAGCAAAGATGTCTAAGTTCTACAGACTTATAGAAAAGGTTAACTCTATGCTTTCTTACCATCTCTTCCACCTCTGATCTTTCGGGAAAGTAAACCTCTATCCTTATGCCATAAACTTCGTAAACCTTTTCCATTAGCTTGTATGTTTCTTCATGGAGCCTTCCAGTATCAACGGTAAAGATTTTAACCTGTGGATTTATTTGGTGAGCCATATGAAGTAAGACCATATCCTCCCCTTGACCACTCCAAGCTATGTAAAGCCTTGGGTGGAAGTTTTCAAGCCCCCAAGCTATCACATCTTGAGCTGGCCTATCCTCATACTCAATGGCAAGCTCGTGAATCTCCATCTCATCATACATAGGAGAACCTCCCGCAAGAGCTGGATATAAGGCTATTTCATCGCTTTCCTTAAGAGTTGTTTGTAAACCTTTTAAGAATCTAACATCTTCCTCATTTAAAAAGACCTTTATATAAGGCTTTAACTCACCCTTTTCATCCATGGCTTTTCCACGAAATTCCTTGAATTCCTCCTCCAGTCTTAAGAGTGCTTCTCTTACTGTTTTTGCGGATTTTACAGGGATTTCAACTTCAGAAAGGCCACCAAAGAACCTACTTATAGGTCCAAAGATCCTTATCCTTATCTTCCC
>CALIUI010000112.1 GCA_938048815.1 uncultured Aquificaceae bacterium
CCAGAGTAGTCTCCTTTTTTGTTTTTACTTTTCTCAAAGTCAAGCCTTTCTATCACTATAGCCTTTCCCTTTGTCTTTGCCATCTTTATCACTTGATGGGCGTATAGCCATGTGTAGTTGTCTCTTTTGTTCTTATTCCCACTTGATAGCTTTGGCATGGGTATGGTTCCATAAGAGATTAAATTGCCATACTCATCTGTCTCTGCCCATGCTATATGGTTAGGATAAGCGTTTAGGTCTATTCCTATAACTCCATAATCCTTTGTTATCTCTATTGGTGGATATTCTTCATCAGCTGTAAAGTAGGCATATATCTCTCCATCTTTTATCTTTAGCTCTACGCTGTAAGCACTGCCCGATAGGGCTATCTCTTTTAGCTTGTTTATTCTATTGCCTGCCTTTATGAGTGCATAGATGTATTGCCTTGTGCCTACGTTTATTCTTAGATAGACCCCATTCTCTTTTATCTCTATCCTTGTGTTTTGGTTGCCTTTACAATTAGCCTGTCCTATGGAGTATAGGTTTCCTTTTCTTTTTTCTGTCCAGCTTATATGTAGCTTTCTGTAAGGTTCTCCGTTAATGTGTCTTTTCTTTAGTTTCTCAAATAGAGCTCTACCGCCAAAGATAACCTTTTTGGGATTTTCGCCTTTTTCTTTAGTAGAGTATAGTGTAGCTTGTGCTTTTACGATAGCGGAGTATGAATATCTTGAGTTAATACCAAAAAGGTTTTGAAGTTCCTTGCTTATATCACTTAGGCTTTTACCTTCCAGAAGTCTTTTATAAGCATATCTATAAGCAGATGACCATCTTCTCATGAGGTCTTTTAGCAGGGCTAAGTCTTTGTTGCTAAGTAAGATGAGCTTAGAGCAAATGGTTATTTTACCCATCCTTTAAAATTGTAGCATAGGAGTATGTTTAGATTGGGATTTTTGAAACAGCCTCATATAAACTTAATCATACTTTACCCAAAGCCTCTGCTATGGTCTTTCCTATAAAGGCAGGGTTCTCTATAACGGTAGCACCTGCCTCTCTTAGGGCTTGCATTTTTGCCTGTGCAGTTCCCTTTCCTCCGCTTATTATAGCCCCTGCGTGTCCCATACGCCTACCCGGTGGAGCGGTTATACCTGCAATGTAAGCAAAGACAGGCTTTTTAACGTGTTCCTTTATAAACTCTGCAGCTTCTTCTTCTGCTGTTCCCCCTATTTCACCTATCATCAAGATGGCTTCTGTTTCCGGGTCTTGGTTAAATAGGGCTATAACGTCCTTGTGGGAAAGGCCGTGTACGGGGTCTCCTCCTATGCCCACCGCAGTAGATTGCCCCAATCCGTACTGGGTAAGTTGGTAAGAAGCTTCGTAGGTTAGGGTTCCACTCCTTGATACTATACCTATATTGCCCTTTTTGAAGATATGGCCTGGCATTATACCCACCTTTGCCTCCCCCGGCGTTATAACACCCGGACAGTTGGGACCTATAAGTTTGGCATTGGGATAGTTCTTCTTCATGTAATCCTTTACCATCATCATATCTCTTACTGGTATCCCTTCTGTTATACAAACTATGACCTCTATGCCCGCATCCAAGGCTTCCACTATGGCATCGGCGGCAAAGGCGGGGGGAACAAAGATAAGAGAGCAATTAGCGCCTGTTTCTTTGACCGCATCCTCCACCGTGTTGAAAACGGGTATGCCCTCTACCTTCTGTCCTGCTTTTCCAGGGGTAACCCCTGCCACCACTTGTGTGCCATAAGCTTTACACTGGGTAGCATGAAAAGATCCCTCCTTTCCTGTAATACCCTGTACTACCAACTTTGTGTTCTTATCTACAAGGATAGCCATATTTTAACCTCCTTTTGATGCTAAGGCTACTGCCTTTTGGGCTCCATCCCACATATCCACAGCGTTTATAAAGTTTAGACCAGATTCTGCCAATATTTTTCTACCTTCTTCCACGTTGGTGCCCTCCATTCTTACTACCACAGGCACCTTTATCTCTACCATCTTAGCCGCTTCAATAAGACCCTTTGCCAACCTGTCGCACCTCAAAATTCCGCCAAAGATGTTTATAAAGACCGCCTTAACGTTGAAGTCTGCCATCAAGATCCTAAAGGCATTGGCTATCTGTTCCACCTTTGCACCGCCTCCCACATCCAAGAAGTTTGCAGGCTCTCCGCCGGCAAGCTTTATTATATCCATAGTGGTCATGGCAAGCCCCGCACCGTTTACCATACAACCGATGTTTCCATCAAGTTTTATGTAGTTTAGGCTATACTTTTTCGCTTCCACCTCAAGGGGATCCAACTGAGTTAGATCCTCAAGCTCCTCAAGGTCTTTGTGTCTTAAAAGGGCGTTGTCGTCAATATCTACCTTGGCGTCAAGGAGCACAAGGGTGTTTTCTTTGGTAAGCACCAGAGGGTTTACCTCCACAAGGCTTGCATCCAACTCTATATAAGCCCTGTACAAGCCCAGGGCTATTTTTACAAAATCATTAACGGGCAATCCAAGCTGGAAGGCTATTTTCCTCGCCTGAGAGGGCATAAGGCCAAGGGCTGGGTCTATGTGAAGCATATGTATAGCCTCTGGCTTTTCCTTTGCCACCTCTTCTATTTCCATCCCACCCTCTGCAGAAGCCATCAAAACGGGCTTTGAAACAGCCCTATCAAGGGTTATAGACAGGTAATATTCCTTTTGAATGTTGGTAGCCTTTTCTATCCATACTCTGCTAACGGGCTTTCCTTCCGGACACTGAAAGGTTTTAAGAACCTTTCCAAGCATGCCCTCAACCGCCTGCTGGAGTTCTTCCATACTTTTAACAAGCTTTACACCGCCCGCCTTGCCCCTTCCACCGCAATGCACTTGAGCCTTTACCACAAGGGGAAACTCACCGAGTTCTTCTGCCGCTTGCAGAGCTTCCTGAAGACTAAAGGCCACTCTTCCCTCCGGCACAGGAAGACCATACCTTTTAAGGAGTTCCTTAGCCTGATATTCGTGTAGCTTCATGCTACCCTCCTAAGAGTTGGTTAAACAATTATATACTACCATACGCCGACGTAAAGGCGGTTCATTGATCGCCCGATGATTTTAATGGGTGGTTGGTGAAGCACCTTTACAGAGGGTGAATCTTTTTTATCCAGTCGCCTTATGGAAGTTATATAAAAAAAAGCTATGCGCCAGAGCTCTTTGCGCTTATCTGCTGCCACACTTTGTCAAGTTTTTCCTTTAAAGTTTCAGCGGTAAAGGGCTTAACTACGTAATTATTTGCTCCTGCTTGTATAGCCTGCAACACATTCTCTTTCTTTGCCTCTGCGGTTACCATAATAACTGGGATGCTTTTAAGCTCTGGATCTTTTCTTATTTCTTGTAAAAGCGTTATGCCGTCCATCTCTGGCATATTCCAGTCAAGAAGCACCAAATCGTATTTACCTTGCTTAAGTTTATAAAGAGCATCCCTTCCATTCTCTGCCTCCTCTACGTTTGTGTAGCCAAGCTGGTTTAACAAGCTCTTAATTATTTTTCTCATAGTTGCCATATCATCAACAGTTAAAATCCTTGTCTGCGGCGGAAAACCCATCTTAGCCTCCTATAGTCCAAGATCCTTAAGTAATTCATCTACCTCATCTTGGTTAATTCTATCTCCAGATAAAAGTTCATGTACCTTTCCAACAGCTTCACTCTTTTTATCCTCTGGTAAATCTAAGTTCTCAATAGAAAGCTCTGCCAATTCTATCAACTTATTCTTTGTATCTTCAAGTAATTTGATAACTTGGTTCAACTGCTGGCTGGACAGGTCTTGAAAGGAAAAGAGTTCGTAAGCTTTTGATAGAAAAATTTTGTTTTCATCATTCTTTTCTTTTATTAGAGCAATCTTGTCTTTGTATTTTGCTTCCAGATCTAAGCTTGCCAAATCTTTTAGAAATTCTTCAATAAGTTTTGAATTCTCATAAATTTTATCCATGTTGTCAAGTATCTTTTTAGTGCTATCTTCGGAAAATTTTATAACCTCACGCAGACTTTCAGAAATGCTGGATGTGGCAACTTCACCGGTGTACTTAGCAGCATATGCAATGTCTTCTATTTTGTCCTCCAGCATTTTAATCTCTTTCAAGATAGCTACAATTAATTTCCTCATGTCTTTACCCGTCATAGAAAGCCTCCTTTTTTAGCTTTGTAATGTATGCAACCAGCATTTGGTAATTATGGTTTATCTCCTTAAGCCTTTCGTTTGCCAATTTTTTATCGGGATTAGTATCTGGATGATACATTTTAACCATGCTTCTGTATCTTTTTTTTAGCTCTTTTTCGTCCAAAGTTTCCAAATCGAAAAACAGCATAGCTTCTTTGATACTGCTTGGTTTTTTATAAGGATTTGAGCAGTATGACCAATACGCCTTTATATATGCCTTTATAGTATTTATTCTTTTCCTGTAAAACAACTCAAAATCATCTCTAAATACATCTTCCTTAAAGTAAATTCTTAGTTTCCCATATGAATACTCCACAAACCAATTCTTTATAAACCCGTCCAGATCCCCTTTGTAATTTTCATAAAGCTTATGAAACATTGCCTGAAATATCTCCATCCTTTTGTTATTAATGAAGTTGATGATATCCATCAAAAACACACTGCCCATAGCCTCACATCCTTTTATGAAAAACTTTATCCAAGTCTATTATACTAATAAACCCTTTCTTTATTTGAGCAACATTGGATATGAACTCACTATATATGGCAGTCATAGGGTTTGGTTCTAACATGTTTTCCTCTATTTTAACCACGCCATACACAGAGTCAACCTCTACTGCAACTTTACCATATGGAGTCTCTAATATTATCAACCTTGAGGGCTGAACCTTCTGGGGAATGTTCATTATATGTTTAATGGAAATTGTAGGAATGATCTCACCCCTAAGGTTTACCACCCCTTTTATGTAAGAGGGAGTAAGAGGCACGGGAAATAGCTCTAATATCTTAGATATCTCAAGCACATTTTTGAGGGGCATGCCCATGAATTCATTTTCTAAATATACAGCCAAAAATTCGTGAATTTTCTTCTTAGCTTGCTTTTCTAAGATACTCTCTTTTTTCTCCGTTTTTACGATGTCCATCTTATAACCCCCTACATTCTTAAGTTCCTATTCTTCAAAAGCTCCACAATGTCTAAAATAAACACCACCTTTCCATCACCGGTGATCGTAGCTCCAGAGATGCCGTTTATATCCCCAAAGATGCTTCCAAGAGGTTTTACTACCACTTCCTCATCTCCAAACAGATCTTCCACGGTGAGGGCAACCCTTTGATTCCCAATTAGACAAACTATTATATAACCTATATTACACCTTTCTAATCCAAGTATATCGTGCAAATTCAAAAGAGGCAGGGCATTCTCTCTAAGCAAAAGCACATTCCTACCAGAAAGGAGTTTAATATCGGCGTTTTCTGCGGGTATGATCTCCGTTACCAAGAAAATGGGAATGGCAAACCTTCTATTATTAACAGATACAAGCAAAGATCTTATAATGCCAACGGTGAGAGGAAAGGCCATGGATACCCTTGTTCCTTTTCCTTTTTCGCTCCAAACGTCTATGGTTCCTCTGAAGTTTATTACCATACTCATTACTGCGTCCATCCCAACTCCCCTACCCGATATTTCAGATACCTTATCACTTGTAGAAAAACCAGGAACAAAGATAAGCCTTAAAATCTCCTTTTCCGTCATCTTCTCCAATTGTTCTTTGGTAACCAGCCCCTTTTCCAAGGCTTTTTGGGCAACCTTTTGTATATCTATACCTTTTCCATCATCCTCCACCTCTAAATAAACTCTGTCTCCTTGATAGTAAGCCCTAAGATTTAGTCTTCCGACGGGGTTTTTCCCAAGAACCCTTCTTTCGTTGGGAAACTCTATGCCATGGTCAAGGGCATTTCTGATAAGATGAACCATGGGCTCTTCAAGTTTTTCCAGTATAGATTTGTCCATCTCTGTATCTTCACCCTCTATAATAAGCTCTACCTGCTTTCCTGTTAGATGAGCCAAATCTCTTACAACACGGTTAAACTTTTGAAAGAGCCTTTTAACAGGCTGCATCCTTGTTTTCATTACCGCAAGCTGAAGGTCTCCCACGGTTTTATCTACTGAAGAGGCGATAGATTCCAACTCTTCTATATATCTATTGTGGGGTAAATTCTGAGACATTTCTGCTATGGTTCTCAAAAGCCTGTTTCTATCCAAAACCAGTTCACCAACTAAATTCATAAGAGCCTCTATTTTATTTACATCAATCCTTAAAACCTTCTCTTCCTCTTTCTCCTTCTTTGCGGCGGTTTCTGTCTTGGCCTTTTCTTGTTGTTTTTCTGGTTTTTCTTGGATTGGGGTCTGTTTTTCTTGAGTTAAAATCGGTTTATCATCTAATTCTTCCTCTACCATCTCCAGCATCTTTTGAGTTGTCTCTTTGTCCAATTCCTGTATAATGCTTTGAGGTGTTGTTTCTTCCGAAAGCATTCTGTCAATAAAATCTATTATCTCTGAAGGCCTTCTGTTGGGAGGTAGCAGGACAAGCTCCTCTAAAATATCCTCAATAGGCTTTCCTTTTAGGTGAGAAAGCTCGTATTTATCAAGCAAAGCATCTAAGGTACTGGCGCTTGGGGAATAACCTTCTAATACAGAGGAAAGCTTTGTTATCAAGTCCGTAGGAACAAGGACCTCTTCCTCGTCTTCGTAAAACTTCAAGGATTCCTTTATAAAATCTACCGCCTTGAGAAGTGCGTTTAGATTATCCGTGTTTATGCTCAGCTTGCCTTCCTTTATCCTTCCAAGGATATCCTCTGCCCTGTGGGCAACCTCCACTATGGCGGTAAGTCCCAAAAAGCCAGCACCACCCTTTAGTGTATGCATACTTCTAAAGGCTGCATTTATAAGTTCAACGTTGTTTGGATCCTTCTCAAGCTTCAAAAGGACGTTTTCTAAGTTTTCTATGTGCTCCCCAGCTTCTATCAGAAATTCACGAAATATCTCCCTCAATTCCTCAGGTATCATCATTTCCCTCCATACTTTTCAACCATCTCAATCAGATGAGTTGCATCAAACTTCACCAGATAACCATCTGCTCCAACCATCTGAGCCTTTTGTTTGTTTGCTTCGTCGGATAAAGTGGTGTTCACAATAACTGGAAGGTTTAGAAAGCCTGGCGTTTCCTTTATCAATCTGGTGAGAGTAAGGCCGTCCATTTCTGGCATTTCTATATCCGTTAACACTAAATCCACAAATTCTCTTATATTTTTACCTTGCTTTGAGGCTTCCTCAAAGAGCTCGTTCAGCTTTTCCCAGGCTAATTTACCATCTTCAAAAGCTATAACCTCATGCCCTGCGGAGGTAAGGATATCTGTTATTATCTTTCTTGCCACAGATGAGTCTTCTGCCAAAATGATCCTATAGGTCTTTTTGCCTTTAAGCTTTTCTTTATCCTCAAGCCCTCCAAATATCTGTAGAAGGTTTAGGTCGTTTAGTATTCCCTCAAAGTCAAGTATAAGCAAAAGCCCGTCTTCAATATCCACTACACCAGTTATCCTGCCGTTCAGCTTGGCATTTAAAACTTGTGGTGCAACCTTTATATCCTGCCAGGAGATCCTTCTTATTCTGTTTGGCTTATGTATAATTACCCCAACCTTTTGCCTTAAAAACTCCATAAAGATGAGATATTTTTTTATGTTTTCTGGCTCTTTTATACCCATCCATCCCACAAGGTTTACAACGGGGATAAGCTCTCCCCTAATTTCTACCATGCCTTCCACTTCCTTTGGCATGTTTGGCACCTTTGTAAGCTTGGGCAGTACCAAAATCTCTCTAACCTTTGCCACATTTACACCAAAGATCCACTCATATGTACTTTCCCCTTTATCTTCATAGATTCTAAAATCTACGATCTCCAGCTCGTTTTGACCCGTTCTCAGGATCTCAGGCAGGTCATAGGTTGCCATAGCCTAACCCTCCTTTTCCACCTTCTCCTTTAGCCTGTTTATCACCGCCTCTATCTCCAAAGCTATCTTGTTTGTACTATCCGCAAGCTTTCTAAACTCGCTTGCAACCACGGAGAACCCTTTACCAGCTTCTCCGACCCTTGCAGCCTCGATGGCTGCATTCAAAGCAAGAAGGTTGCTCTGCTTTGCAACCTTTTTAATCTGGTCTACCAGTTCAGCCAAGCTGTTAAACTCTTCATGTCTCATGCTTTTACCCCCTCTTCCACTATTTCGTCAAGCTTTTTGAAGATCTTCATGCTGTTGTCTTCTATTGCCTGAAGGACTTGTAATATCTTATCCTTATCCTTGTTGGTTATTTCACCCTTTTTCATCTTTTCAATAAGGTCTATGGCTAAGTTGTGGAATTGCTCGTGGTATTGTTCCATATCCTTAAAGGCTTGCCTATCTTTATATTTGATAGACCTGTCGGAATAATACCATTTGCCAAGGTTGCACTCTGTGTGTCTTGCCAAAGTAGTATCTGCGTACTTGTCGCCTATTATGGCTGAGTACGTTTTATTCTTAAAGATTATATGGTCTAACTTTTTGCTGGTCATAAAGACCCTATCACCAGTTGTAAGGGCTGCCGCTTGAGTTTGTAAGGCAGACTCTCCAAACTCTTTTATTATATCCTTGAATTTTCCGATTGACTGAGCCGCCTTTTCTGCCTTTTCAACCATCCTTTCGGACTCCTTTTCCGTTTCCTTTGATTGGTTCTGGAGGTCTAATATAACCTTTGAAACCTCGTCAGTTGCCTTTTGGGTGCGCTCTGCCAACTTTCTAACTTCGTCCGCAACCACCGCAAAGCCCCTTCCCATCTCACCCGCCCTTGCCGCTTCAATGGCTGCGTTCAAAGAGAGAAGGTTTGTTTGGTCTGCTATATCCTTTATTAGATTAACTATCTCTGTAATGTTTGCACTTTTTTCCGCCAAGGAAACTATAACCTTATTGGATAGCACTATCATATCTATAACCTCTTTTAGATCCCTAATGATGGTTTCAACTTCCTTTGACCCCTCCTCTGAAACCGCCAAAGTTTTCTCGCTGTTAGCCTTTATCGCTTCCAAAGCCTCCACAACCTTCTCCATATCCTTCTGAATTATCATAAGGTTTGCGGCTATTCCACCCCCTAATTGAGAAACCTCTTCGTTTAGAAGCGCCTTTTGAATAAACCTATCATTCTCCTCCATAGCGGTTAGGGGATTTTTAAGATTTTCAACCACATTTCTAAATTCTCCGTCAAGACCATAAGCGTTTGGCATTCTCCAGTGTTTTCTGTTTGAAGCCTTTTCTACAGAAAAGAATATCTCACTGATAAACGTTTGTATTTTATCCACAAGAAGGTTCATATTGTAAGCAAGCTCTCTTAGCTCTCCACCCTCTTTGACCTTGGTCATCCTTTCACCCAAATCTCCATGGGCGGCTTTATAAACCATGTTGGATATATCCCTTATAAACTTTCTTGTTTTTAAGACGTTAACAAATATAAACCAAGCGAGGAGAAAATTAAAGAGGTTTATAACCCTTATCCATTCAAAGCCATATTTATAGAGCTCTACCACCAGGGCTATAGCAAATATAAGTATAGATAAGGCGTTTGCCGCCTGGATCCTTGTAAGGCTTGACACACCCTTCATTTGCCCACCTCCTTTAATTGTAAGCTTAAGATAAATTCATTATACTCTTCAAAGCCCTTTTCCTTTACCAGATTGTTCAGATATTCTACCGCCTTCTCAAGGCCATAGGAAACTTCTATCTCCTTTAACTTTCTATACAAAGGCTCTATAACACTTGATAAAATTTCC
>CALIUI010000113.1 GCA_938048815.1 uncultured Aquificaceae bacterium
AGGCTATACAAGGAGTTTGAGGAGAAGGGGGTTAAGCTTTTAGCGATACCTAAGAAGAAGAGGGATGGTGGGGAACTAAATCCTGCGGATTTAAGTGAGGAGGAGGTAAAGGAGATAAAAAGCAAAAGAATGGTGATAGAAACAGTATTTTCGGCTTTGACAAGGATGGGCATAAAGAAGTTATTTGCAGTTAGTCTAAAAGGCTTGTTATCAAAGATCTCCTACATAATACTCGCCTACTCTATATCAAAACTCATTAATCTTAAACTAGCAATTTAGGTAATTTTCAATGGAAAAGAAAAGCCCCCAAGCGGGGGCAAAGGTTTATCTTCTTGCAAACCTTCTAAGGGCTACAAAAAAAGACAAGAGTAGGTAAAAGAGAGCATTTATAGGGCTTATGCCAACAGACATGGAGCAACCACCACTACCGCCTGACGTGGTGTCTGCGCCACCACCACCAGATCTACCACCACCAATATCACCCCCGCCCGTAGATGTATGCACAGCCAAAACAAAGGGATCTGTTACAGCGCCATTTACCTGCCCATCGGCGTCAAACTGACTTCCATCTTGCACTTGGAAGGTTACAGTGTTGCCAGAAAAGACTACGCCGGGCACTTCTACGTAATTGTTGTTTATAAACTGAGGCTGTTTCAAAAACTCCAATTTAAACATACTTCTATGCTAAAATCATAAAAGATGGGTAAAATAACCCTGTGCGCTAAACTTATCCTACTTAGCAACAAAGATTTAGCCCTACTAAAAGACCTCATGAGAAGATGGTTATCTACCGTATGGGCATTAGCTCCTACTGCAGGGGGTGGGGGCGGTAGCCTATGAAAGGGCTATTTTTGAAACACCCTGATAAAGGTTTTACTTTGCTTGAGCTATTAGTAGCCATTGCCCTTATGGCTGTGGGTTTTTCTGTTATTTTTGAAGTCTTGTCAAAGGCAAGGCTTGACTATTCTTACACTAAAAGCCTTTCTGAGGACCTTATAGAGCTAAACAACCTTTTGATAAAGGGCGAAGCAGACCCTTTTATATCCCAAAGGAGAACCCTTGACGACTATCCACAGATAGAGGAAATCACCTATAAACTCGGTCAGGCGGAGATATTTATATACAGGGCAAAGGATGAGAAAAGGCTTTACACTCCTTGAAGTACTCCTTGCCCTGACCCTTATGGGGGTCTTTTTCTCAACCCTGTCCTATGTTTTTTACAACACCATAAAAAACTCCTATTCTTTGTCGGAAGCCTCGGAAGCTACAAGAGAAGAGATAAACCTCTTTTGGGACCTACAGAGGAAGTTAATGGGCGCAAAGGAACTATACCTAAGAAAAGATATGCTTTTTATGATCACCTCCTCGGGGAATTACTATCAGGGACTGCTAAAGTGTGGCTATGTGTACAAGGATGGCTGGCTTTATTATTATGAATTTCCTTATCCTTATGGAGATATCGCTTTCTACGAGGAGGACAAACTTATAAAGATAGGAAAGTTCAAAGAGCTTTACTTTAGAGCCTTTGCTGGAGATTACCAAGAAGAATTCAAAGGCTTGCCTCAATGGATTGAGGTTCACATAGATGGTAAAATAATAAGGATAGGGATTTAAAGATGGCGGCGGCTTCCTATTTTCTCTTTATACCTTTTATGGTGCTTTTGTTTTTTTATGGTCCCCTTTTTAAAGCAGCTAAATTGAACTCGCCTAAGATAGAAAGGGAACAAATAAACATAGTCCCCCTATTTTCCAAGTTTGAAGCCTTGTATCCAAAGGAGGAAAAAAAGGAGGAAAAAAAGGAGGAGGTGCCCATGGTTAATCTCCTTGCCACCGCCACCGGTTCTGTAAGGTTAGCCCTCATACAGGTAAACGGAAAAGAGCAAACGGTACGCATAGGCTCAAAGATAGGTGGCTACATAGTAGCCCACATAGACAGAAACTATATAGTAATTTCAAAGGGGGAAAATAAGATCGCAATAGGTTTTAGTTTAAAAGAAGAATCAGCCAAGGTAAGCGCACCTTCCATTACATCAACAAAAGATACAAGGATAACCTCCTCCAGAAGCCTTCAGGCAAACATTCCAAGGGGTGAGTTGGAAAGGATAACGGCAGATCCAGGTATCATGTTTAGACAGATAAGGCTGGTACCCTTTGTGCAGGAAGGAAGAACAAGGGGCTTTTTATTTGAGTGGATAGAGCCCAGGAGTATCTTTGAGAAGGCAGGCATACAACCCGGGGACGTGCTTCTATCCATAAACAACCAAGAGATAAGAAGCGGCGAGGACGCCTTTAGGATCCTTCAAGTGCTTAGGAACGAAAACACTATAAAATTGAACCTACAAAGGGGCAATGAACTTATAGAACTTTCCTTGAGGGTAGAGTGATGAGAAAGATAGTATTTTTGTTAATACTATTACTTTTCGTGCCCATAAGGGCTCAGGAAGCTCAAGATATTCAAAGGCAGGCTCAAGAGCAAAGGAAGAGTGGAAGGGTTGTCCTTAACTTCCAAAATGCGGATGTATCCCTTGTGGTAAAGTTTATGTCGGAACTAACTGGGAAAAATATAATCCTTGACCCCAGCGTTAAGGGGACCATAACCATAAGCTCCGCAAAGCCTGTAAGTACTTCCCAAGCTTGGGAGCTTTTTGTGATGTCCTTAACCCTTCAAGGTTACGGAGTGGTAGAAGAAAAAGACTTTGTGCGCATAGTCCCCATAGCCCAAGCCACACCCCTTGCAGAAATTAGAAGACCAAAGACAGGGGCAGATATAGTTATCTATCTATACACCGCAGAAAACACCCAAGCTATTCAGCTTCAACAAGCCATACAGCCCTTTTTATCCCCCTTTGCCAGAATAGGAGTTCATCAACAATCTAACACCCTAATAATAGCGGACATAGGCAGGAACATTGAAAAGGTAAAGGAGATATTGAAGGAACTTGACTCTCCCCAAAGGAGTTTAAAGGTCAAGATATATCCCCTTCAAAGAGCAAAGGCGGAAAACGTATTGCAGAGCGTACAGGGTGTTCTAAGCGCCTTACAACAACAAACGGGAACACCCAGCATAGCCACCCTTAGCAAAGATGCCAATGCGGTATTGGTAATAGCAAGGGAAGAGATACATAACGTAGTGGAGGAGGTTATAAAAACCATAGATGAAAACACCTACATAACAGAGGACAGAAGCTTTTATGTTTTACCCCTTAAATTCATATCCGCAGAGGAACTCCACAAGAGCCTTCAAGCCTTGCTCACAAACATCACTCCAACGGTAGCCCAGCCAACGCCAGCCTCTCAAGAGACTCCAGAGATAAGAGGGGCAGAAACTCCCTTAAGAAGACAAGCACCCCAGCAACCTCAACAAACCCAGCCCATACCACCAATACAAACCAAGGAAGGCTTTCGCATCGGCTTTGACAGGGGTACAAACTCTGTTTTGATCTACGCCACTCCAAAAGAGTTTGAGGGAGTAAAGGCTCTCATAGAGAAGCTTGACGTAAGGCGCAAGCAAGTGCTTATCGCCGCCTCCGTGGTGGAGATGTCTACAAGTAAAGCCTTGGATATAGGTGTGCGCTGGCAAGCCATAGGTTCAAAGGGTGGCGCAGGCTTTGGCGCTGGAAGTGCTCAAGACCTATACAGCTCCCTTTTGACAGGAAGCTTTGTGCTTGGCTTTATAAACAACGTGGGAAGGACTATCACCATAGGTGGTACAAGCTTCTTCTTCCCAGACCTTGTCCTTCTTTTCTCTCTCCTTGAAAAGGGCACGGGGTTTAACCTTATATCAAACCCCAAGGTGCTTACCCTTGACAACCAACCCGCCCAGATAAAGGTAGGTCAGGTTATACCCTTTGCCTCGGGAGTTAAGTTTGATATAAACGGACAGCCTGTTATCACCTATGACTACAAGGAGGTGGGGCTTGATTTAAAGATCACACCCACCATAGCGGAAAACAACCTAAGGCTTGTGATAAATCTACAGGTGCAGGAGATAACTGACTTTTTAAGGCCACAGGTAGGACAACTTAGCTATGCCGTTCCCATAACCTCCAACAGGCAGGTAAATTCCGACGTGGTGGTGGAAAAGGGCCAAACTATCATAATAGGAGGTTTGGTAAACAATAGAACCCTGAACTCCCAAGAGGGCATCCCCGGTTTAAAGGATATTCCCTTGCTTGGAAGCCTCTTTAAGAGAGATACCCAAAGGGAAGATAAGGTATCCCTTTTCATCTTTATAACTCCCTATGTGATAGAAAGTCCAGAGGAGCTTACCAAGATAACCCAAGAACACCAACAATTGGCAGAAGAACTTAGAAAGCTAATGGAGAAAAAAAGGAAAGATGAAGAGAATAAGCCTTAAAAATCTCCTGTTTTATGGTTTTTTGTTTTTTCTTATTGTCTTTTTAATACTTTTCTTAACTTTTCCCAAGTTTTTAGCCTTTGATAAGCTTTTGCTAAAAAATGGCATATATTTAACCGCCCAAAGGGTGGATGAGACTCCTATAAGCATAAGGTTAAAGGGTGTGGAAATATACAATCAAAACTCAAGGCTTTCACGTTTTGACTTTCTTAAGGTAGGCTTGGGAGTTTTTAAGATAAGGCTTGAAGGCTATTGCGGTAAAGCAAACCTGCTTTTGGAGATCTCCCTTTGGGAGAAGGTATTGAGAGCTAAGGATTTTACTTGCTTGGAGGGTATGGAAGGTCTGTCCGCAGAGCTTTATATAAAAGAGGGCATATATGGAAATTTAAACATAAAGGGAATAAAGGCGCAGGGTATAAAATTGGATGAGATCTCCTTTGATTTTAAAGGCAGGGTTTTTACCGCAAGGGGCAAGATGGGTGGTATAAACCTGGTAGGAGACGGTCAGATCGTTTATAATTCAAAAAATCCTTTGAGGTCTGCCATAAACGGTCAAGTTTCAGGCGGTGGTATAAGGTTGATTATAGGAAGTACCTTAGAAAGGATTGAGATAAAGACGCAGTAAAAGCTCCTTAGAGAGTACAGCCTTGTGAAACCAAGGCAGTTATACATACAAATTCAAAAAGTTTTAAATTATTATATATGCCAGAGGCAAAAAGTAAGCTTACCAAATCTCAGAAAGCAGCTGTACTTCTTATGGCACTGCCACCACAGATGGCTGTTGAAATAATGAAGGAGCTCTCCGATTCAGAAATACAGGAGATTATAATGCAAGTGTCTAATCTTGAAGGAATAACACAAAAAGACATTGAAGATATCGCCAAGGAATTCATAGAAGAATACAGGGCAATATCCTTTATAAGCCCGGACATGGAGAAGCTCCTTGAACATGCCAAAAGATCTCTACCACCGGATAAGTACGCTAAGATTTACGAATTATTGACAGGATCCAATTTGATTAAAAACTTCCAAGAATTGGAAAAAGTAGATAGTAAAATACTTGCAAACATCCTCAAAAATGAACACCCTCAAACAATAGCGGTAGCCCTTTCACAGCTTAGTCCTGTTAAATCCTCGGAGATCATAAAACAATTACCAGATAGTCTATCTATAGAAGTGGTAAAAAGACTTGCCACCCTTGAAAACATATCTCCAGAGTTTTTTGGAGAGCTTGTAGAGGTTATCGCGGAAGAGATAAGAAGTATGGGCATGAGCGGTGTTATGCAAAAGATGGAAGGTATAACTTTAACCGCCGAACTTCTAAACATGCTGGATAAGGATACCACCAACAAGATACTATCGAAGTTGGATGAAGAAGACCCTTATCTTTCGGAAAGGATAAAGGAGAAGATGTTCACCTTTGAAGACATAAGGAAGCTGGATAACAGAGCCATCGTGGAAATACTAAAGGCGGCAGATAAAAGTGTTCTTTTGGTTGCCCTCAAGGCAGCCCCAGAGGATATAAGAGAGAAGTTTTTATCCAATATGTCTAAAAAGGCTGCAGACATAATGAGAGAGGATATGGAAGCTTTGGGACCTGTAAAGGCTTCAGAGGTAGAAAAAGCTCAAAAACAGGTTATCAAGATCATAAAAAACTTGGCAGACCAAGGAATAATAGACCTAACGGGTGGAGAAGCCTATGTATAAAGGAGAGTTTAAGCCCCTTTTTCATGAGCATGATAAGGTAGAAAATCCCCAAGAAGAAAAGCAAAACATCCAAAACCCTTGCGAAGAAATAGAACTTAAATACAGGTATGAAATGGAGAATTTTGTTGAAAAAATAAATCAGTTAAAAACTAAGATAGAAAGCTTAGAAAAAGAAAAGGAAGGGATATTAAAGGAGAATGTGAAACTTGCCGAAGGGCTTGAAAGAAGGGAAAAGGCTGAAGTTTTGATTGATAAGATTAGCAATAAGCTATTAGAAGTTTTTGCAGATACAAAGATAGAGCTCAAAAAAGAATTCGTAAATATTATATTGGATGTTTTGAAAAGGATTTTAATTGCGGATATTTTACCAAAAGAAGAAGCTCTTACAAAAGCCCTGTCTTTTGTCTTTGAATCAGGAATTGAGCTTAAGGGGGAGATAAACCTTTATGTTAACCCTGAAGACTTTCAATTGGTGGAGGAGTATGTTAAAAAATTATCAAGCCCTTTACAGTTAAACCTATTAACAAAAAGGGAGCTTGAAAGGGGTGAGTTTGTAATTGAAACCCAAAAGCTATGGATAGAAAGGCGCTATGAAGACCTTCTTTTGGATATTCTAGGGGATATAAGGGATGAAAGAGGCCTTTAGAGTTTATCATAAGCTATACAAAGCCAGCGGTGTCTATTTGGAAGCTTACAACACAGAGGGAGCCATAGGCGACCATGTGCTTATATATCCTCAAAGGAACAGTCCTATAGAAGGTGAAATAATCGGCTTTAACGAGGATAGGTGCATCATCATGCCCTTTAGCCATATACATGGGGTAAAGGCGGGTGATAGGGTACTTATAAAGAAGGAACATGTATCAACGGTGTGCGGGTTGGAGCTCTTAGGAGAAGTTATTGATCCCTTTGGAAGAAGGCTATCGGACGGAGTTAAACCTTTGGGAGAGAGCAAGCCCATAGTTTTGGAGGATATAAACCCCCTACACAGAGAAAGAATAAAAGAGATCTTTGACTGTGGCGTACGGTCCATAAATGCCCTGCTTACCCTTGGTAAAGGACAAAAGATAGGCATATTCTCTGGGGCAGGAGTAGGCAAAAGCACCTTGCTTGGCATGATAATAAGGAATAGCAAAGTGGATGCCGTTGTCCTTGCCCTTATAGGAGAGAGGGGAAGAGAAGTTAAAGAGTTTTTGGAGGATGTACTCGGAGAGGAGGGAAGGAAAAAAAGCATAATAGTAGCCACCACTGCAGACCAAACTCCTATAATGAAGGTAAAGGGAGCCATAAGCGCCTTGGTTCATGCAAGATACCTTGCCCAAAAGGGTAAAGATGTACTCTTGGTTATGGATTCCATCACAAGGTTAGCCCTTGCACAGAGAGAAGTGGGGCTTTCCGCCGGTGAGCCACCTACTATGAAGGCATATACACCTTCTGTTTTTTATCTTCTTTCAAAGATAGTGGAAAGTTGTGGGAATTTTAAAAGGGGAAGTATAACGGGCATATTTAGCGTGCTTGTGGAGGGTGATGATATAAGCTTAGACCCTGTGGCGGACTTTTTAATGGGTGTGCTTGATGGACACATAATACTCTCAAGAAAAAGGGCAAATGCGGGGCTTTTCCCCGCCATAGACCCTATAAAAAGCCTAAGCAGAGTTATGCCTAAAATAGTAAGCTCAGAACATATGAAGAGGGCTCTTTATTTAAGAGAGCTCTTAAGTAATTATGAAGCTATGGAAGATATGGTAAACCTTGGACTTTATAATGTGGGAAGCAATCCAATGGTAGATAAGGTGGTTAAACACAGAGAAGAAATAAACAGGTTTTTTACTCAAAGGGTGGAGGAAAGGATCAGCTACCCACAAAGCTTTGAGGAACTAAAAAGTCTTTATGAAAAGCTGTTATAGGATGTTGGTTAATTTACCAGCGAGAAATCCCTTTTTGGGGTGCATTCAATATCACCATGCGATTTCTCACAACGCCTAAAAGCTGTTATAATTTTTACCTATGGATATAAAAGCCTATGCAGAGGGCAAGGTACAAGTTGCAAGGTCAAGTCTTAGGAGGCTAATATCCCTAAACACGGAGATAAAAAATAAAACACTCCTTAAAACTGCAGAGCTTCTTGATGCAAAGAGGGACTTCATAAAGGAAGAAAACGCCAAGGACATTGAGTATGCAAGATCCCAAGGGCTATCTACTGCCCTTATAGACAGGCTTGCTCTAAACGATAAGCGTATAGAGGGTATGATAAAGGTGCTAAGGGATGTAGCTTCTTTGCCAGACCCCGTGGGCGAGATCACCCGCATGTGGGTTTTGCCCAATGGCTTGCAGGTAGGTAGGATGAGAGTTCCCCTCGGTGTTATCTTTATCGTTTATGAGGCAAGGCCCAATGTAACCATAGAAGCCGCTTCCCTGTGTATGAAATCCTCCAACGCAGTCCTTTTAAGGGGAGGAAAGGAAGCCATAAACACCAACAAAGCCCTCGTGGAACTTATACACCAAGCTTGCAAAGAAACAGGCTTTCCACCAGAGGCGGTGCAGTTTATAGATAGACCCGAAAGGGAGATAGTATGGGAGATCCTCAAAATGGAGGGTAAGGTGGATGTGGCTATTCCGAGGGGTGGAGAAAGCCTTATTAGGGCAGTAGCGGAAAATGCCAAAGTGCCTGTGATAAAGCACTACAAAGGAGTTTGTAATATATACGTAGATGAAGAAGCAGACCTTACAAAAGCCTACCACATAGTTTATAACGCAAAGGTTCAAAGGCCCTCTGTATGCAATGCAGTAGAGAATTTAATAATCCATAGAAGCCTTTTAAATACCTTTTGGCCAAAGATGGCAGATATACTGGGAAAAGCTGGTGTGGAATTAAGGTGTGATGAAGATAACCTAAGGGTTATAAAGTCAATGCCCAACCTATCCCATATAAAGGCGGTGCCTGCCACAGAAGAGGACTATTATGAAGAATTCTTAGACCTTATACTGGCTGTAAAGGTGGTGGATAGCTTGGAAGAAGCCATAGAGTTTATAGAAAAGTATGGTTCAAAACATTCGGATGCGATAATCACAGAAAACTACACAAAGGCTATGAAGTTTATAAAAGAGGTAGATTCGGCGGCAGTTTATGTGAATGCATCTACGAGATTTACCGACGGCAACGAGTTTGGCTTGGGGGCTGAAATGGGCATATCCACCGATAAGATCCATGCAAGGGGACCTATGGCCCTTGAGGAGTTAACCATTCAAAAGTTCATAATCTTTGGGAATGGACAACTCAGAGAAAACGTGGGCGTTCCGCCAGAATGGATGCAATAGATACGCAAGACCTTATAGATTTTCTGACAAAGGGAGAAAGGGCAGAGAAATTAGAGAGCTATTTTAGAAAGGTAGAAAAAAGAAAGGGAAAGATATTTATATCCCCTTATACCCTCTTAGAACTCGCCTATCTTCTTGAGTACAACTTTGGAATAGACAGAGAAAGGGTTGCGAAAAGCCTTAAGACCGTACTGGAAGACAGGCTTTTCAAGGTAAGCGATAAGCAAGATTTTGAAAGAGCTCTTGAATTATATGCAGAGGGCATGGACCTTTTACAGGCTTTAAAGGAAGCCCATTTTGAAAAATTCAAGGTTAGCAGGCTAAGGCTATGAAGATAACCCTCACCCTTGACCTTTTGCCCTTTCTACCTTGGTTAAAGGATTACGATAAGGATAAATTCAGCAGAGACTTGATCGCAGGCCTAACAGTTGCCGCAGTCCTTGTTCCTCAATCAATGGCTTATGCCCTCCTTGCAGGCATGCCCCCCATATACGGGCTTTATGCCTCCTTTCTTCCAGTTATAGTGGCAAGTCTTTTTGGAAGTTCAAGGTTTTTGGCAACGGGTCCTGTGGCGATGACTGCCCTCCTTACAAGCTCCGCCCTCTATGGGCTTGCAGAGCCGAGCAGTGAAAGATGGATAACCCTTGCCGCAGTGCTTGCCTTTATGGTGGGCTTTATCCGACTAATGATAGGTCTTTTAAAAATTGCCTTTATAGTGGAGCTTATATCCACCAGTGTGATAATTGGCTTTACCAGTGCTGGTGCCCTTGTGATAGCCCTAAGCCAGTTTGGACACCTTTTGGGCTTTAAGATAACCCAAAGTACCCATATATACGAAGTTATCACAGACATTCTAAGCAAGATCTCTCAGACAAACTCCTACACCCTTGCCATAGGTGTATTGGCATACTTTATCATATGGCTTTCAAGGAAGATAAGCCCCCTTATACCGGGCGCTCTTTTGGCGGTTTTTATAACTTCCCTCCTTTCCTACTTTTTCAGCCTTCAAAACTTTGGTGTTTCCCTTGTGGGAGATGTTCCAAAGGGCTTACCCTCCTTAGAAGCTCCATCCATAGATTACAGGACCTTTTCCCAGTTATGGGTTGGTGCCTTTATAATATCAGCCTTTGGGCTTATGGAAGCGGTAGCCATAGCCAAACAGCTTGCCATAAAGGCGGGAGATAAATGGGATGCCAATCAGGAACTTATAGGGCAAGGCCTTGCCAACATAGTGGCGGGGCTTTTCAAAGGCTTTCCCGTTGGTGGATCCTTTTCAAGGTCTGTCTTGAACTTCCAGCTGGGTGCCAAAACGCCCATAGCAGGTGTTATTACGGGGTCAGCGGTAGGCTTAACTCTACTTCTTTTTGCTCCCCTCTTTTATTATCTTCCCAAGGCTACCTTGTCTGCCATAGTTCTATCGGCGGTAATAAACCTTATAAAACCTCAGGAGATCCTAAGGCTATACAGGATAAACCCCACCGACGGCATAGTGGCTGGTATAACCTTTGCTACAGTCTTTTTTATGGACCTTTGGGTTGCCATAACCCTTGGAACTGTTATAGCCTTTGGTAGCTTTGTGTACAAAACTATGTATCCAAGGATAGTTATCCTCACAAGAGATCCCAACTCTTCCACCTTTGTAAATGCAGAAAGGGAAAAACTACCCGAATGTCCGCAGATTTTGTTCATAAGGCCCAACATGTCCCTATACTTTGGAAACGCAGAGTATGTTTATGAATACATCTTAAACAAGGTAGAAGAAAGGAAAAAGGCTTTAAAGTTTGTATTGCTTGACTTTGAAGCGGTCAATTACATAGACGCCTCGGGAAGTTTGATGCTTGTTAGACTTTTAAGTAGATTAAGGTCTATGGGTGTAGAACCAGCAATAGCCAACGTGGGATGCACCGTGTACCCTCTCCTTGAAAAGGTGGATATAGACCGATATGTAAACATTGATTTTATCTTTAACTCAAAGGGTCAATCCATAGTGGAGCTTTTTGAAAGGCTTGACCATGAGTACTGTAAAAGGAGGTGCCCCTACGCGGTCTTCAAAGAATGCTGGACTGTTAAGGAGAAGGGCTTTAAACCGATAGAAAAGATTGCTTAGGCTTTGTATAAGCCCTTAGCCCTTATGTACTCCTCCACGCCCTCGGGCACCATCCACCTTATGCTTTTTCCCTTTTTTACCCTTTCCCTTATCTCTGTGGAAGAGATGTCTATTCTCCTTACAGAGAGGAGGAAAAAATCCCTATCCTCCTTTAGCATTGGAAAGTTTTCCTTGATATACTCCTTAACCTTTTTGCCTTTGCCTTCTCTATCCACCACCACAAAGCTTGCCAAGGAAATAAGCTCAAATGGGTCTTTCCAAAGGTGAAGACTGAGAAAGCTGTCTGCACCCACTAAAAAAAAGGGTTTATAGCCGTAGTTTTTGCATATATGTCTTGCAGTATCCACCGTGTAGGATACACCACCCCTTTCTATTTCCAACCTACTTATTCCATAACCTTCAAGCTCTCTTATAGCTATCTCAAGCATGTTAAACCTATCCTCTGGGCTTGCAAGGTGAGGGTCCTTTAAAGGTGCCTGAAAGGCAGGCAAAAAGATAACCTTTTCAAAACCCATGGACTCTTTTACATCTCTGGCTACTAAAAGATGCCCTATATGCACAGGATCAAAGCTTCCACCAAAGAAAAGCTCCATATGCTAAAATTTTAGCATGCTATGCATAGATTTAAGAGGAAAAAAAGCTCTTATAACAGGTTCAACCCGTGGTATAGGTAGATCCATAGGGGAGTTTTTGGCAAAGGCAGGTGCCCAAGTGGTTATAACAGGAAGAGATCCATCAAGGGCACAGGAAATAGCCAAGGAGATAAGCGAAAAGTTCCAGGTTCAAACCCTTGGAGTTGCCATGGATATGGCTAATCAAGAATCCATAAAAGAAGCCTATTCAAAAATAGAAAAGGAGTGTGGTGGAGTGGATATTTTGATAAATAACGCAGGCATTACGAAGGATAAACTCTTCTTAAGAATGTCCCTTGAGGATTGGGAAGAGGTTATAAGGGTGAATTTAACGGGCACCTTTTTGATAACTTCTTTGTGTGTAAAAGGTATGTTAAAAGCAAGGTGGGGAAGGATAATAAACATATCCTCCGTTGTGGGCTTTATGGGCAACGTGGGACAGGTAAATTATTCCTCTACAAAATCGGCGTTGATAGGCTTTACAAAAAGCCTTGCCAAAGAACTTGCCAGTAGGAATATCACTGTGAACGCCATAGCACCGGGCTTTATAGAAACAGACATGACCGCAGTTCTCAGTGAGGAGATAAAACAGAGCTATTTAAAAAACATACCTTTGGGAAGGTTCGGAAAGCCAGAAGATGTGGCCGGTGCGGTGCTTTTCCTATGCTCTGAGTATGCCGACTATATAACGGGAGAAGTTATCCACATAAACGGTGGCATGTATTAATCTTTTCTTATGCCCCTATGCTATATAGCCTTTGGCAGTAATGTGGGAAACAGGATAGATTATATTTTAAAAGCTATAAACCTTTTAAAAAATTACGGTCAAATAAGGAATATATCCACCATATACATAAGCCAGCCCTGGGGCAATACGGAACAAGAAGAGTTTTTAAACGGAGTTTTGGAGTTTTCCACCACCCTTGATCCCATAAATCTTTTGAAAAATTTAAAAGATATAGAGCAAAAGGTGGGTAGAAAAGCAAGGCAAAGGTGGGGACCAAGGGAGATAGACCTTGACATACTCCTTTATGAAAACCACATAATCAAGTTTAGCTTTTTACAGATACCACACCTTTATTTAACAGTCCGAGATTTCTTCCTCTTTCCCCTTTTGGAGATTAGCCCTAACCTTACCCATCCTATAACAAAGAGAAGGCTAAAGGAATACGCAGAAGGTTTAAAAAATAACCTTACACCCTTTGCTTGCGTATATCCGTAGGGTTCATTAGCACATTTCCAATTAGGGAATTCATTCAAGTTTTTAGCCTATTTTTCCGTGGGCAGGGGTGTCTGTGCTATCAGACGCAGGGGCGTATTTTTGAAAGCCAAGAAGGTCAAGCTAATAGAGTTAGACAGCCCAACCTTCCGGCCGGCCGAACTACTTTAGTAAAAGGGTAGCTATTTTTTCTATCTCCTGGGCAAGCCTTATATCTTTTTCTGTTATACCTCCAACCTCGTGAGTTGTAAGCTTTACCCTTACTCTTTTGAAACTAACTTCTATATCAGGGTGATGCCAGTAAGCTTCCGCAAGCCCCGCTATTGTGTTAAAAAGAAATACACTTTCCTTACAATTTTTAGTAGAGTATTCCCTTACTATATAGTTCCCCTCCTTATGCCAGCCGGCAAGCCCTTCTAATTTTCTTTCTTCTGACATTGAGGACATACCCCATATATGTGTAAAGCGTAGTTATGCACCCTATAGCCTTCCATATAGGCAGGTGGCACCCAATCTATGCAAAACTCCACGTCTTTTATTGCTCCGCACCTTGTGCATATAAGATGGTGATGGTCGCTAATATTGGCATCATAGCGCAAAGAACCACCCCAATAGGCTACCTTTCTCACAAAACCAAGCTCTTCGAGAGTTTCCACCGTTCTATACACCGTAGCTAGGGAAACAAAGGGATACTTCTTCTTTATTTCGTTGTATATATCCTCAACGGTGGGATGGTCTTCCCTATTTAAAAGCACTTCATAAACTGCCACCCTTTGGGGCGTTATCTTTAGCCCCATATTCTTACAAGCCTCTATAAATTCCTTAATTCTTTCATCTTTAACCATGCTATTAATATAAATCACTTGCTAATAACTTTCAATATCATAGACAAGGGTGGCACTTCCGACTTTTTTTAATAAACCACAATATAGCAGTGTATGTACAGCTATGACCCAAAAAAATAGGGCGTATATCCATACGCTCCCACAAGGCACTTAAAAACATCGTGCGGTTCGTAAACAGTCCCTACAAAAGGTTATAATTTATTATACGAGGCGTGTATAGGCTATAGCCGCCCGCTGGGGAAGCCTGTACATCAAAAGGCGGGATATAAATACCCCAGCCCAAGCCTTAGGTCATAGGGCTTAAGCCTTAAACATAAGGCTTGGAATTGAGGGAAAAGCATGGGCTACGCTATAAGGAGCGTTATACTGCTTGGAGTTTTAACGGGCTTGTTCCTCTCCGTAGGCAACCTAATAGGTGGCAAGACAGGTATGACCATAGCCTTGCTGCTTGCTGGTATTATGAACTTTATAGCTTTTTGGTTCTCCGACAAGATAGTGCTGGCTATGTATGGCGCAAGGGAAATTCCCTATGAGGAAGCTCCATGGCTCCATAGGATGGTGGAAGAGCTTGCCCAAAGGGCAAACATGCCAAAGCCGAAGATATACTTGGTGCCCATGGAACAACCCAACGCTTTTGCTACAGGGAGAGGTCCTTCCAACGGTGCGGTAGCGGTCACTTCTGGAATAGTTAGACTCTTGGAGGAAAGGGAGCTAAGGGGTGTGCTTGCCCACGAGATAGGGCATATAAAAAACAGGGACGTACTCGTAGCCACCATGGCTGCCACCATAGCGGGCGCTATATCTTACTTGGTTAGTATGCTTCAGTGGGCTCTTATATTTGGTCATTCAAGGGACAATGAAAACAACAACAATCCTCTATCTCTCATAGCCAGCATAGCCATGATCATAATAACCCCCATAATAGCCACCATAATACAGATGGCCATATCTCGTTCCAGGGAGTACATGGCGGACGAAACAGGTGCCAGAATAAGTGGAGATCCCCTTGCCTTGGCGAGCGCTTTGGAGAAGATTCACAACTACGTTCATCAAATACCTGCAGAGGTAAACCAAGGTACCGCCCACCTTTTTATTGAGAACCCTCTTTCTGGTCAAGGCATATGGGAGCTCTTCTCTACGCATCCCTCCACAGAAAAGAGGATAGAAAGGCTAAAAGAGTTGGCAAGGAAGATGGGAGTTTATACCTATTAAGAAAGTACATGCTTCTCTGGTACAAGGCAGAAGAACTCCCCTTCTGCCACCTTTTCTTCTCCCCTTTTAACTTCCACCTTTACCCATCTTTTTTTACCTTCAGACCTTTCTACCCTTCCCTCTGCCAAAAGCTCATCCCCTACCTTAACAGGCTTTAAAAACTTTATGCTAGCCTGAGCCAATACAACGTTTGCTTCATTAACTGCTGCCATTGCACAAAAATCCGCCAAGGAGAATATAAAACCACCGTGTATAAGACCCCACTGATCTGCTACCATCCTATCATCGGTTCTTAGCCTAAGCTTGGCATAGTTTTTGGAAAGCTCCACTATTTCTCCGCTTAAACTCCTGTCAATCTCTAAATGCGTTCTTAACTGCATTTACAAACTCCTCCATTTTTTTATGGTCTTTTATGCCCGCATCTTTTTCTATACCAGAAGATACATCCACACAGTAGGGCTTTACCCTTCTTATGGCTTCTTTAACCTTCTCCGCTTTTAGACCACCTGCAAGGAACACTCTAAAACCCCTTTCCACCAAGCTTTTGGCATATTCCCAATCGGATTCTTTACCGCTTCCTCCGTATTGATGAGAACAAGCATCCAAAAGTACTCCATGGCACTCCTTCCATCCATCTTCCAAAGAAAGCCCAGGACAGGTCCTAAAGGCTTTGATAACCTTATCCAAATCAAATTTTTTAGAAAAATCAAGACTTTCCTCTCCATGAAGCTGAACAAGGTCAAAGCCCAAATCAAAGGCTTTCTGTGCCTCTTCATAGGTAGGGTTTACCATCACCGCCACCTTTTTCACACCTTCACCCGCCCTTAAGAGATCTTTCACCCTTTCCCAACTTACATACCTTGGACTTTTGGGATAGAGAACAATCCCTACGTAATCAACTCCAAGCCCCACAGCCCTTTTTATATCCTCCGCAAGGGTAAAGCCACAAAACTTGATTTTAACCATGGGCTTGCAAATATTATAAGTAAGGAGGTAAAGCCATGAAAATATTTTTGAGCCTTTGTGGAGCTTGTACCTTCCGCTATAACGGAGATAATCCACTGGCAGTTGCAGGGTTACGCCCTTATGATCCCACAGGTTTTTGAGATAAAATAGAAATCTGTGAAAGTACATTACGACTTTTCTCTCATAACTGATTACAATGTTTATCTCTTTAAAGAAGGTTCCCATTGCAAGCTTTATGAAAAGCTTGGTTGTCATCTTTTTGAGGAAGGAGCCTACTTTGCCCTTTGGGCACCCCATGCGCAGGAAGTCTTTGTCTTTGGAGACTTTAACCACTGGGATAAACACTCACTACCTTTAAAGAAAAGAGAAGATGGGTCGGGTATATGGGAGGGCTTTGTAGAAGGTGTTAAAAAGGGACAAAGGTATAAATACCACCTATACACAAGCTGGGGCTATTGGACAGACAGGGCAGATCCCTTTGGCTTTTTACAAGAAACACCACCGGGCACAGCCTCCGTGGTCTGGGACCTAAACTATCAATGGCAAGACTATGAATGGATAGAAAAAAGGAAAAACTTGAACCATCACAAAGCTCCCATAAGCATGTACGAGGTCCATTTAGGCTCTTGGAGGAGAGTGCCAGAAGAAGGCAACCGATGGTTAAGCTACAGGGAAATAGCTCCTTTGCTTGCGGATTATGTAAAAAAGATGGGCTTTACCCATGTGGAGTTTTTGCCAGTAATGGAACATCCCTTTTATGGCTCTTGGGGCTATCAGATAACGGGATACTTTGCTCCCACCTCTCGCTATGGCACACCCCAAGATTTTATGTACCTCATAGATTACCTTCACCAGCAGGGCATAGGGGTTATCCTTGATTGGGTACCCTCTCACTTTCCTACCGACGGGCACGGACTTGCCTATTTTGATGGTACACACCTTTATGAATACTCCGACTGGAGAAAGGGCTGGCATCCCGACTGGAAAAGCTACATTTTTGACTACTCAAAAGGAGAGGTCAGATCTTTCCTTCTGAGCTCTGCCCATTTCTGGCTTGATAAGTACCATGCGGATGGTTTAAGGGTTGATGCGGTGGCAAGCATGCTTTATTTGGACTATTCTCGTAGTGAATGGGTACCAAATCAATACGGGGGAAAGGAGAACTTAGAAGCCATAGATTTCTTAAAAAAGTTAAACCTATGCCTTTATAAGGATTTTGAAGGTATTCAAACCATTGCAGAAGAATCTACCGCCTTTCCTATGGTTAGCAGGCCCGTATATCTTGGAGGGCTTGGCTTTGGTTTTAAATGGAACATGGGATGGATGAATGACACCCTCTTTTACATGTCCAAAGATCCCATATACAGAAAATACCACCATAACCAACTTACCTTTAGCATATGGTATGCCTTTTCGGAAAACTTTATCCTCCCCCTTTCCCACGACGAGGTAGTTCATGGAAAGGGATCCCTTATCTCAAAAATGCCCGGAGATTATTGGCAAAAGTTTGCAAACCTTAGATTACTTTTTGCCTACATGTGGACCCATCCCGGGAAAAAGCTTCTCTTTATGGGTGGGGAGTTTGCCCAGTGGAGAGAGTGGAATCACGAGGAAAGCCTTGATTGGCATCTTTTGGACTACGAAAGCCATAGTGGTATCCAGAGGCTTATAAAGGACCTAAACCACCTTTATAAGCGGGAAAAAGCTTTACATGAATTGGATTGTGATCCCAATGGCTTTGAATGGATAGACTTTCACGATTGGGAAAAGAGCATCATATCCTACCTGCGAAAATCTTCCGATGGAGAGATGCTGTTGGTGGTATGCAACTTTACACCTGTGCCCTGCTTTGATTACAGGATAGGCGTCTCAAAGGAAGGCTTTTGGAAGGAGCTTTTAAACACAGACTCGGAGATATACGGTGGCAGCAACTTGGGAAACCTTGGTGGAGTGCATACAGAAAAAATCCCCATTCACAACAGACCATATTCTGTAAGGCTAACCCTTCCTCCTTTGGCTCTTTTGGTATTTAAATGGGTCGGGAGGGATTCGAACCCTCGGCCCACGGATTAAGAGTCCGTTGCTCTGCCGGCTGAGCTACCGACCCTATTTGATAATATTATAACTCAAATTATCCCAATAGCCCTTCTATAGGCATACACATAAACCAACCAAAAGACAAAGAACATAAGAACAAGCATAGGTGTGCTTTTCCAAAAGATAAGGGCTGGCACAATGCCCACAAGGGACAAAGCCCAAAGATAGGGGGAAGTTAAAGAGTTTTTAAGGGTTTTGTCTTTGGCTTTTACAACTCTTCTATAGATAACAGTATGTAGGTGCAACTTATCGGGCTTTCCGGGACTTACGCCTTTTAATATTTTTCTCCTATATATGGAAAACAAGGACTCCACCACGGGGTAAGCTACCACCAAAAGGGGAAACCAGGGAGAAACTTCTGGGTTTCTTTTTACCAAAAGCACAGAAATCTCCGCCACAAAAAAGCCCACCAAATAAGCTCCACCGTCCCCAAGGAATATACTGCCTTGCGGATAGTTCCAAACAAAAAAGCCCAAAAGGGCACAACACAAAACAAGGCAAAGATAAAAAAGGTAGCTATCACCTACCAAATAAGCCACATATCCAAGGGCAAGCAAGGAAAGAATAGCCACACCGCTGGCAAGCCCGTTAAATCCATCTATTATGTTAAAGGCATTACTAACTCCAGCCACTGCAAACACGGTAAAGGCAAAGGAAAAAAGGGAAAAAGCTAAAATATGGTCAAAAAGGGGCAAACCCACCCTGTCTATACTGGCAGAAAGCAAAAAATAGCCCAAGCTGGCAGAAATCATAGTTAAAAAAAGCCTTTCCTTTACACCAACCCTTTTGGTAATGTCCTCCAAAAGTCCCCCCAAAAAGGCAGGCAAGCTACAAAGCACAAAAAGACCATAATCACCAAATAAAACTAAGTAAGTAAAAAGACTAAGTAGCAGGGCTATACCGCCAACCCTTGGCACAGGCTTTGTATGAAACTTTTGGGGACCTGCGGAAACAGGATCATAAGCCCACATGCCAAAGGGATTGTACCTTACAAAAAGATAGCAAACAGCAAAGGAAACAAGAAAGGAAAGGATCAAACCAAAAAGCATTTAGCCCTCCTCACCAAATATTATCCCCAAATAGGCTTTTATCACTCTTTCCTCGCTAAACTCCTCAAGCGCAAGCCTTCTGCCAGATCTTCCCATATCTTCCCTTTGCTCTCTGCTTAGCTTATACATCGTCTCCATAGCCTTAAAGAGAGACTGAACATCCCTTGGTTTAACCAAAAAGCCATTTTCACCATCAATGCAAACCTCCCTACAACCCGGGCTGTCGGTGGTAATTATCGGCTTCCCCATAGCCATGGCTTCAAGCAAGCTTCTTGGGATACCCTCTCTATAAGAGGGCAGAACCACGCAATGGGCTTTGCACAAAAAGGGTCTTACATCATCAAAAACGCCTAAGTACTTTACAATACCTTCCTCTTCCCACTTTCTTATATCCTGCTCCGAAACAGAAGAAGGATTACCTTTGTCAATAGGACCCAAAAGCCATAACTCTACTTTTTCCTCATAAGCCTTTTTAAGAAGCCTTCCCGCGGATACAAACTCTCCAACTCCTTTGTCCCACAACAGCCTTGAAACCATCAAGAAAACAAAAGGAGATTCTTGAGAATTCTTGCAAAGCTCAGGGCTGAAGTGGTTTGTGTTAACTCCTTCACCTTTTATGATGATACCCTTTTCCTTGTTAACTATTGAATTTTCTAAAAAGAGCTTCATATCATCGGGGTTAAGGAAAATAACTTTATGATTTTTAGCAAGAGCTATTTTGTATAGAAAGGAAACCAGTTTAGTCAGAAAAGATTTCTTGACAAAGACATACCCAAGCCCTGTTATGGTACTTATGCACCTTATACCCAAAATTCTGCAGGCAAGAGAGCTGTATATGTTTGGCTTTATGGTAAAACTCAAGACTAAATCTGGCTTTATCCTTCTGTAAATGCTTATATATTCCAAAAGAAGCTTGGCATCTTTTATAGGATTTTTACCCTTCCTATCAAGGTTTTTCAAGGGTATAAACTTGGGAAAGTTCTTTGAATATTCATCCTCTGGAACAACCACATAAACATCATAACCCATTTCCAAAAGGGCATTCATTAGACCCTTCCTAAAGTTCCACATAGACCAAGAGGTGTTGGAGGTTAGAACTATTGTTTTCATTTTATAAGGTTATTTAAAACCCTCCTCCATTCATCTACTATCTTCTCAATTCTAAAATCCTCAGCCCTTTTGAGTCCAACCTTGGAGTATCTTTCTCTTAATCCTTCGTCGGTAAGCACCCTTTTAATAGTTTCCACCCAAGCCCTCACTATCTCTTGATTATCTTCTTCAAACACGGGCATAAGGATGCCATACTTTGCAAACTCTGGCTCTTTGGTTTGAAAACTAAAATCCGTATTTGGTGCCAATATCTCCCTTGGACCGGACCTGCAATCAGAGGATATAACACTTACACCACAAGCTAAGGCTTCTATCAACACATTGCCAAGACCTTCCCAAAGAGAAGTTAAAAGAAAGGCTTTGGCTTTTGAGATATACTTAAAGGGATTTTTTGAAAAACCCATAAAGTAAACATCATAGCTCTGCATCAGCCTATCTCTATCCCAAAGGTAAGTTTTAAGCCCAAGGTTTTCAGAAAAATTCACAAGCTCATTTTTCAACTCGCCCTCTCCAAATATTAGAAGCCTTATCTCTGGGAATACCTTTTTAATCTCTTTAAAAACCCTCAAAAGATACAATTGACCCTTTGCCTCTGTTAATCTTCCCACCGTTATAACATATGGGCTAAGGTCAATCTCCAAAGGCTCTTTAGCCAAGGCTTGAATTTTTTCCACATCCACTGGGTTGTAAATAACTGCAAGCTTATCCTTGGGAACTTTGTATTTTTCTTCAAGGTATTTAGCCACGCCAAAGGATACTGCTATAACAAAATCCGCCCTTGGATAAAAAAACCTCATAAGAAGTTTGTTTATTGATTTAAGCCCTCTAAATCCTTTTTCATAAGTATGAACAGAAATTACTGCTCTATGTGGCTTAAAGACTTTGGATAAAACATTTACAAAGTTAGCCCTTTCCAAAAAGGATACTACCAAATCATTTTCATTGATAACCTTAGCCAATCTTTTTGCATAAAAGGGTATGAATAAAGTTTTCATAATGGGGCTTTTTTCTTTGGTATGGTTAGAGATAAATTCCAGTGGTGAGTTGACTTCATAGCGCACATCCTTTTCCAAAAGAAAGATCTTTTTTACAGATAAATGTTTGGAAAGATTCACCACAACCCTTTCTGCACCACCACCAGCCAATGAGTTGATAAGGAAATAAATATCCCTTTGGTCTATGCCATCCATCTTTCTCTCCACAATTCAAGTACAAACAAAAGCCAAAGCTTGTTGTGATTCACCCCCTTGTTATTGAAATAGCCATCCAGTAGTTTTTTAACATATTGATGATTAAATATGCCCGCTTTTTTAATTCTTTCCTCATTTAAATACTCCAAGTACATATCCCTAAGGGGCAGCCCCACATAGCCCAAACCCACGACGCATATGCTTTCTTCTTTATTTAGCAGTTTGTCTAACATTTAGAACCTACCCTACTAAGTAAGTTCTCAAGAGATGTTTTTGAAAACCTTAGAAAATGATGAGGTGGAAAATCTCCCACCATATCAATCTTTCTATGTTTTTTTATTATCCAACTTTCCCTGTTTGGAACGCTTCCTGCAATAAACCCACATTCCTTCAACATGCTCTTTATAGCTTCTAAAAAAGTGATCGGTTTGTCCTGATGCGGCATTGGTGCATAAAAAGATATTCAGAACAAACTCCACACACAATCTTACTACTCTACACACCTTTAACACGCATAACTCTTAGCCACATATAACATATCCATAATACTCAACACCTTACACCAAACCAATAACTCAATCCTACGCATCTCATCCAGCCTACTACTCACACAATTACCAA
>CALIUI010000114.1 GCA_938048815.1 uncultured Aquificaceae bacterium
AAGAAGGGCAGGGCATTTTCAAGGTCTTGGAGTATTTGTTTGTATATGGACATGTAGTGTGGTAAGATATCCACTTTTTATTGATGGGCTTGTGTTTGAGCTTTTTTGAATTTCTCACTCGGCGTATAGAAAAGTTATAACTTTTAAGATATGATGGAATCTGCCTTAAAGCTTTATGACTTGCTTGAAAAGAAGCTTGGAAAGGAAGAAACCAAAGAGTTTGCCAAAGCTTTGGAGGAGATAATAGGGGATATAGGGGAGTTGAAAAAACAAGAGACGAAGAAGGAATTAACTCAAGACCTTGCCACAAAGCAGGATATAAGGATAATAGAAGCACAGATGAAGGGGTTAGAAACCGAAATAAAAAGAGTGGAAGATACCCTAAGGGCAGAGATAAAAAGGTTTGAAGCCTATATGAGAATAATGATAGTTTTGCTACTGACAGCCATAGCGCTTTACAGCCCAATCTTTGCTCAACTCATTGGAAGGTTTTTAAAGCCATAGTATAAAATTACTACCATGAAGACTATAAAACTTTTGTTGATATTTTTGGTGCTTGCCTTTGCCATGGCTCCCGAGATGAAGTTGAAAAGGGTGCATGGCAATGTTTATATGGTTAGGGGTGTAGATGCCCTGCCTTCTTTGGAAAACAGGGGCTTTATGTCCAACGCCTTTGGGGTGCTTACAAAAGAGGGATGGATAGTTATAGATTCCTTATCCACTCCTGAACTATCCAAGGAATTTGTAGATAATTTGATGCGTGTTAAGAAAGCCCCTATAAAATACGCCATCATAACCCACTACCATCCAGACCACTGGTATGGAGCCCTTACTTACGAAAAGCTGGGGGCAAAGGTAATAGCCCACAAAAAGCTTTTGGACTTTTACCAATCCGGGGAAGCACAAATAGCCCTAAGGGCAAACAACGAAAGGTTTAAGGGTCTGTATAACAGTGTGGTCCTTGTGGCACCGCACATGGTGGTAAAAGACCGCATCACCTTGAAGGTTGGCGATACTATTTTTGAGATAATCTCCATGGCACCAGCCCATACAGATAACGATATTGTGGTTTATATGCCCAAGGAAAAAATTCTCTTTACAGGGGACCTTGTATATAAGAACAGAATACCTTTTATGGGAGACAGAGGGGCAAGCTCCAAAGGCCTAATGAAAGCCCTTGAAAGGATAAAAGAAATGGATGTGAAAATAATACTGGGTGGCCATAACGAGCCCATGGATATATCCGCTGTAGATTACACCCTTGGGTATGTAAAGTTCCTAAGAGAAAGGGTAAAGAAGCTAAAGGAAGAGAACAAAAGCTTGGATGAGATAAAGGAAGCCCTAAGGAACAGCCCTTACGAAAAGGCTGTGATGTATGAAAACTTCCACAACGCCAACATCTTTAGAGTAGATTTTGAACTTGATGCGGAAGAATTATGAAGGTAGGTGTTATAAGCTTAGGGTGTGCTAAAAATCTGGTGGATACAGAGGTGCTTTTGGGTAAGCTAAGGGCTGGCGGAGCCAAGCTTGTTAATGATCCTAAAAAGGCAGATGTGATAATTATAAACACCTGCGGTTTTATAGAGCCTGCCAAGCTTGAAGCCATAGAAACTATCCTTGAATTTGCCCAAAGAAAGAAGGTTATAGTAATGGGTTGTTTGGTACAAAGATACAAGGAAGAGCTTCAAAGGGAAATACCGGAGGTAGAAGCCTACTTTGGCACAGAAAGTTGGGATCAAATAGTGGATTTTCTCGGTTTGAGGAAATGGGAAGATTCAAAAAGAGTTATAACCACGCCCAAGTCCTATGCCTATCTGAAGATATCGGAAGGGTGCAATCGCCTATGTTCCTTTTGTGCCATACCCTTAATAAGGGGAAGGCACAGATCTAAGCCCATGGAAGAGATACTAAAAGAGGCAAGACAACTTGCCCAAGAAGGTATAAAGGAGCTGTGTATAGTTTCTCAGGATACCACCTATTATGGAAGAGACCTGTATGGTGCTAACCGCCTTGAAAAACTCCTTGAAGAGCTTGAGAAAATAGAAGGTATAAAATGGATTAGGTTGCTATACCTATATCCCACAGAAATTGAGGATTCTCTCCTTGAGTGTATAGCAAAATCAGAAAAAGTTGTACCATATTTTGATATTCCACTTCAACATATATCCACGCCAGTTCTAAAGAGTATGAGAAGGGGCTATGATGAAGCCTTTGTAAGAAAGCTAATAGAGAAGGTAAGAAAAAGATTACCAGAGGCAGTTTTAAGAACCACCTTTATAGTGGGCTATCCCACAGAAACCACAGATGACTATAAAAAGCTTAGTTCCTTTGTATCAGAAGGACACTTTCACTGGGTTGGTGTTTTTACCTACTATAGAGAGGAAGGAACCCATGCTTATTCTTTGGGGGATCCCATAGATGAAGAGGAAAAGGAAAGGAGAAAAGAGGAAATATTAGAAGTCCAAAAGGAAATAACTCAAAGAAAAAACCAAGAGTTTGTTGGCAAAGAGTTAGAGCTTTTGGTAGATGGTTTTGACGAGGAATTTGGATATGTGCCCGTTGGTAGGATATACGCACAAGCTCCAGAAGTGGATGGTATAACCTATGTGGAAGCGCAAAGGGATCTAAAAGCGGGTGATGTTATAAGGGTTGGGATAACACAAGTGGGAGAGTACGACCTGGGAGCGATTTACCAACCGCCCGTCTAAATTTCATCCAATTTTAACTTTTTATAAACCTTGAAAGGATCCCTCCAAAATAACCAAGCAAGAAACCAAGAAGGAAGCTAAGGACAACAAGAAGCCCTATGGGCATTTCGGGAAGGGTGTAATAAAAGCCTTTAAAGGCTGGAGTGAGTACAAAGACTATCTTTTCTTGATTGAGAAATATAAACATGCCAGAAATAGCTGTAAATAAAATTAGCAGCACAAAGCTTATAAGCATCTTCATGAAATACCCTCCTCTCTTTTTGCTACCTTTATCCTTTTGATAAGCTCTTCTTTTGAAGTGCCACCGAAGGTTTTCCTCCTGTCTGCCACCTTTTCTGAATCCAAAAGCTCAAGAGCATCCTCTTGGTAAAACTCTGAAAAACTCCTTAGCTCCTCAAGGGTTAAGTCTTCGGGCTTTTTGCCCTTATCTATAAGGTAGGCAGTTATTGATCCTGCTATTTTGTGAGCTTGACGAAAGGGAACACCCTTCATAACAAGGTAATTGGCAAGGTCTGTCATAAGGGTAAAGCCGCCGCTGGCTTCTTTCATCCTATCTTCTTTTATACTTATACCTTCCAACACAAGGGTTATTCCCTCAAGGCAATCCTTTATAGTTCTAAGACTGTCAAAAAGGGGCTCTTTGTCCTCTTGCAGGTCTCTGTTGTATGCCATAGGAAGACCTTTTAGAGTTGCAAAAAGGTTCATAAGGTTCCCATAAAGCCTTCCCGTTTTTCCCCTTATAAGTTCAAGCACGTCTGGGTTTTTCTTCTGGGGCATGATGGAGCTTCCTGTACATAGCCTGTCGGGAAGGCCTATAAAGCCAAACTCTTCCGTAGACCAAAGAATCAAATCCTCTGCAAGCCTTGAAAGATGCATGCCGCAAACCCCGCAAGCGTACAAAACATCCAATATGAAGTCTCTGTCTGCGGTTGCTTGCATGGAGTTTCTACAGAGCCTGTTAAAGCCCAAAAGCTCCGCCGTATAGAATCTGTCCAAGGGAAAATCTACACCCGCCACTGCACCGGAGCCAAGGGGAAGGTAGTCGGAAGACCTATAGGCATTTATGAACCTTTGGGTATCTTTTAAAAAGATCTCCCTGTATGCTAAAAAATAATGGGCAAGCCTTATAGGTTGAGCCCTTTGTAGATGGGTATAGGAAGGCATTATGATATCTAAACTCTTCTCCGCAAGATTTACCAAGCTTCTTCTTAATTGATTTAAAAGGCTAAAAACTTCCAAAAGTTTATCCTTTATATAAAGCCTCTCATCCGTTGCTACTTGGTCGTTTCTACTCCTTGCGGTGTGCAACTTTCCCCCAACTTCTCCAATCTTTCTTGTAAGCTCTGCTTCTATGTTCATATGCACATCTTCCAATTCCCTTTTAAAGTGGAATTCACCTTTGTATATTTCCTCCTCTATTCTTTTTAAACCTTCTATTATTTTCTCTGCCTCCTCTTCCTTTAGCACTCCAGCCTTCAAAAGGGTCTTTGCATGGGCCATACTCTGTTTTATATCCCAAGGAGCCAGCTCCTTGTCAAAGCTTACCGATTGAGTAAATCTCTCTACAAACTCCTCTGTCTTTTCTTTGAACCTACCTTCCCAAGCCTTTTCCATGATAAAATATTCTACCCGAGGATAAGCTGTGTGTTTATACTTTAATTGAGTGGTACGCGTACATGTAGCGCCTGTTTTTTGCAGTTATCTTAAAACACACATTGCATAAAGATCCTTAACTCGACGTGCTCAAAGACATAAAATTTAATTATAGCCCCCGGAGGGGGCTTTAGGTTTTAGGAGAGGATCCGTACGTTCTTTGCTCTTAGTCCCTTTTGGTCCTGCTCTACTTCAAATTCCACCTTTTGACCCTGTTCAAGGGTTTTGAAGCCTCTTTGTTGGATGGCGGAGTAATGTACAAAGACATCCCCTCCATTATCATCGCGGGTTATAAAGCCATAACCCTTTTCCTTGCTAAACCATTTGACTGTGCCTGTGAGTGACATGGAACAAAAACCTCCTTAAAATTATTACTTAGCAAGCCAAGAAAGGTTAGGCGCCTTCCCTTTCCAAAACTTGCCTTTTTATGAATATAAAGCATCCCCTTGCCTGTGTCAAGGGAGGGGGCTATAATTTATAGAAAGGAGGTGAAAAATGCATTTTCCGTTGCCTTGGCAGTTGGTGTTGATACTTTTAGTGGTGCTTGTTATATTTGGAGCCTCTAAGTTGCCCGAGTTCGGCAAAGGCTTGGGTGAGGGTATAAGGAACTTCAAAAAAGCCCTCTCCGGTGAAGAAGAAAAGAAGCCAGAAAGGAAGGAAGAGGCATGATACCCAACTTTTCCTTTACGGAGATCCTTCTTATTCTCCTTGTGGTGCTTGTACTTTTTGGTGCGGGCAAACTTCCAGAAGTAGGTAGGGCTTTGGGAGAGGGTATAAGGAACTTCAAAAAAGCCCTATCGGGTGAAGAGGAAAAGATAAAGGAGGTAAAAGGCGAAGAGATAAAGGGAAAGCCTTAATCTTGTATATTTAACTTTTCCCTCAAAACCCTTCCCAAGATGCCGTTTACAAAGCGGGCTCCCTTTTTACCCGCGTATTTTTCCGCCATTTTTACATAGTCTGCGACTACAACCTTGGGACTTTTTACAGAAATGTAAAGGAATTCCGAAAGAGCAACCCTTAGTATGTTTCTCTCTATGTAGCCCACCCTATCTATGTCCCATTTTTCTGAATACTCCGCTATAAGCTTGTCTACTTCCAAGGAGTGTTCTGTAAAGGTTTTTACCAGCTTTCTTATGTATCTCCTTTGGTCCTGTAGTTTTATGGCATTTGCAGAGAGGTATTCCTCCACCAAGGTTTCTATGGGCTCGCCCTTCATATCCCACTGATAGAGGATCAAAAAGGCATCTTTTCTGGCTTTTGGTTTGTATATCATTAAAGACTTCTAAAAAGATTTACCATCTCTATAACCGATAGGGCTGCTTCCCAACCCTTGTTGCCCTGTTTTGTTCCAGCCCTTTCTATCGCTTGCTCAAGGCTGTCTGCAGTAATAATACCAAAGCCTACTGGCTTGCCTGTTTCTAAACTTACAAGGGCAAGGCCCTTTGAAACCTCATTGGCTATGTAATCAAAGTGGGGAGTTTCCCCCCTTATGAGAACGCCCAAGGCTATAACGCCATCTACCTTTTTCCTGTTTATGAGTTCTTTTACTGCCAAAGGAATCTCCCAAGAGCCGGGCACACGTACTATGTGTATTTTTTCCTTTTCCGCTCCGTGGCGAACCAAGCAATCTATAGCACCCTCTATAAGCCTATCCACCAAAAGGTGGTTAAACCTGCTTGCCACTATACCAAAGCTGAAACCTTCCGCCTTTAAAAAGCCTTCATAGGTTTGCATCGCCTATCCTCCAGTTGTCTATAAGCCTTGTATCCCCTACCCATACTGCAAGTAGTATTCTATCACCCTCCTTTACTTCCTTCACAGGCCTTAGATCCTCATCGGTTATCTCCACGTAATCAATCTTTTTCACATGGGGATGCTTCCTTATGAACTCTATAATAGTTTGTTTAATAGAGTTGGCATCTTTATTTCCACCTTTTATAAGCTTTTCCGCCAACAAAAAGGACCTATATAAAGAGAGAGCCGATTCTCTTTCCTCTGGCTTTAAATAGGTGTTCCTTGAGCTAAAGGCAAGCCCATCCTTTTCCCTTACGGTTTTTACAGGAACTATCTCCACGGGAAGGCTTAAATCCTTTACCAATCTTTGTACCACCTTTAGCTGTTGATAGTCCTTTTCTCCAAAGTATGCCCTGTCGGGCTGTATTATGTTAAAAAGCTTAAGCACCACTGTGCAAACACCGCTAAAATGTCCCGGTCTAAACTCACCTTCCAATATATGGGTAAGGCCCTTTATCTCTATGTTTATCAGGGGCTTTTCTGGGTACATTTCCTCGTCAAGGGGAGCAAATACCACATTTACGCCCTCTTCCTCGCATATGCCCAAGTCCCTTTCCAAATCCCTTGGGTATCTTTCAAAGTCTTCTCCTTCGCCAAACTGGAGAGGGTTTACGTATATACTAACTATGGTTATATCGTTTTGAATCTTTGAAGTTCTTATAAGTTCTCTGTGCCCCTCGTGTAGATAACCCATTGTGGGCACAAAGCCCACCGTATACCTATTCTCACACCTTAAGGACTTTATGTAGTTCCTTATTTCCTTGGTTTTTTTAAAAAGGATTGGCATAGCTATATTATTATAGCACTTAACCAAATCTTAACAATTATATGTTATGCTTTCTTTAAGATGATTGAGTATGTGTCCTTGAGAGAAGATAGTGCGAGGTTATACTTTTCCAGTGTTGAAGAGAGAGACCTCTTTTTGCGTGGTATGGGTAGGATGGAGGGGGTTTTGGGAGTTGAATACAAGGAAAACACAAGGACTCTTTTGATAAGGTTCAAGGAGGGAAGCTTTATCCACTATCTTCTTGAAAACCTTAAAAATAAAAAGCCCCCCAAGAGGATGGGAAAGGAAGACTTACATTTTTACCTTCAGCCTTTCTTGAAAAACCCCGCTGTTAAACTTGCCTTTAGCGTTGCTCTGCTTGGCTGGGGGGCAGGCTTGATCTCCTTTGGAGTTTGCAGTATGCTATTGCTTCCATACCTAAAAACAAAGCTTTAAAGGAGGTAAGAGATGGTAAATTTAAACCTTCCAAGCACCATAGGTGGATGTCTTTCCACAAATATGTTGCTCTATGGCTTTGGTACCCTTGCGGGGCTTGTGGTACTAAGCAAGCTTATGAGGGATGCCAGACCTTTTCTTGTGTCCACCACAAAGGAGGTTATAGCCTTCCAACAGTGGCTAACGGGCAACCTTGAGGAGGGAAAGGAGTTTTGGGAGGATGTAGTATCAGAGGCAAAGCACCTTTACAGGCTTGAAGTGGAAAAGAAATTAGAAGTATTACAAAAGCAGCAGGAGATCCTGCAAAGAATAAAGGAAAGACTGTGAGGAGGTAGAAAGATGAACCAAGTGAGCTCATTACTTAGCAGAGTTTTTTGCTCCGGTCCCTTTAGTTTTGCCTTGGGCTTTGGCTTGGGGGTCGTTGCCTTTTACATGCTTGACAGGGCAAAGGAAAAAAGAAGGCTTGAAGAGACTCAAAGGGAAATAGAAGCCATGATAAAAGCCCTTGAGTTGAAGCTACAACAAGAAACCGAAAGCAAAACATGAACAGCTACAAGATAGAAAGGCTATCTCTCGGCAGGCTAAGGCTTAGCTCCTATCTTTTTAAGTATTTACACCATCCCGAGGAAAGCCTTCAGGGCTATTTTTTAAAGTTTGGTGGTGTAAAAAGGGTAAAGTACTCAAGAGCTTCCGGTAGGCTAACCCTTGAGTATGACCCTGAAAGCTTTGACCTTATAGAGTTTCTAAACCATCTGGAAAACACTCCCAGGGAGGTATTCCTTGAAGACCTCTCCAAGCACCCAATAAAGCCAAAAGATGAAAAAAAGGTGGCTTTTAGCTGGCTTGTCCTTACAAGCCTTGGCTTTTTCCCTTATCTTTTCAGAGGAATTTTTCCTAACCCTTTGCTTGCGGGTATGACCCTATTATTGTCAAAGCCCGTTTTTGACAAGGCCATAAATTCTTTGAAGGAAAAAAGGCTTGATGTTCATTTCCTTGATTCCTCAGCCATCCTGCTGGCATCCCTTACGGGCAGTCCTCTGTCTGCCCACGTTATGAGCTTTCTCTTGGCTTTGGGCGATTACCTATCGGAGAAGATGGAAAAGAAAGCTTACGAGAAGATTGAAAGGCTCTTTTCTTACAAGGAGGATATGGCGTGGCTTGTGGTATCCGATGGCCAAGCCCTAAGGGTAAAGGCGGTGGATTTAAAGAAGGGACAGCTTATAGTGATCTATGCGGGCGAAAAGATACCCGCAGACGGAGTTGTAGAAGAGGGGGATGCCCTTGTAAACCAAGCTTCTCTGACGGGCGAATCCAACCCTGTTCATAAGAAAGCGGGGGATAAAGTTTATGCAGGTACCTTTGTGGAAGACGGAAAGCTATACGTAAGGGTGGAGGAGGTGGGAGAGAATACGGTGGTGGCAAAGATAGCAAAGATAGTGGAGGAGAGTATAAAGGAGCCCATAAGCGTCCAAAGAATGGCAGAAGAGAGGGCAAACAAACTTGTCCTGCCTACCATAGGGCTTGGGCTTTCCTCTTTATTCTTAAGCGGTCAGATAAACAGGCTTACCTCCACCTTGATAATAGACTACCATACGGGCATACACCTTGCCACACCTTTAACAGTCTTATCAAGCGTAGCCCATGCCTCCACCTACGGCATTCTCATAAAGAGTGGTGGGAAGCTTGAAGCCCTGTCCCGTGTGGATACCTTTGTTATGGATAAAACGGGCACTCTAACGGTAGGAAGCCCATGTATAGAGGACTTAGTGGGCTTAGAAGTAAGCAAGGAAGAGGTGCTTCTGTACGCCGCCTCCTTGGAACAGAGGATCACCCACCCTGTAGCCAAGGCTATAGTGAAGCTTGCCCAAGAGAGAGGCTTGCCCCTTTTACTTAGAGAAGACTCCAAATATCACATAGGGCTGGGTATAGAGGGACAGATAGAGGGAGATACCTATATGCTTGGGAGCACACGCTTTATGCAAAAAAAGAGGATAAGGATAAGCCCAGAGATTAAGGAGATGGTGGATAGGTTCCACTCCGAGGCAAAGTCGGTGCTGTACCTTGTAAAGGGTAGAAAGATCATAGGACTGCTTACCTTTAGAGATCCTTTGAGGGAAGAGGCAAAGGATGTGATGAGGGAATTAAAGAGAAGGGGGAAAAGGGTTATTCTATGCACGGGTGATAACGAGGGTATAGCCAAATACATGGCAAGGGAGCTTGGCATAGAGGATTACTACGCAAGGGTTTTCCCCGCGGAGAAGGCTAAGATAGTGGAGGAGTTAAAAAGTAAGGGTAGGATTGTTGCTTTTGTGGGCGATGGTATAAACGATTCTCCAGCCCTTTCCTGTGCGGACGTGGGCATATCCCTAAGGAGTGGAACAGACATAGCCATAGAGGTTGCGGACGTGGTTATAGGCGATAGCCTTTGGCACCTCATAAACGTGGTGGATATGGCGGAGGGCACGGTGGAAAAGCTGAAAAGAATATATAACATAAACACTTGGGTAAACAGCATAGGCCTTTTGGGGTCTGTACTGGGAATTTTTGGGCCCTCTGTGTCCACCCTTATAAACAACGGCACCACAGTGCTTTTGGGATTATATTCAATAACAAAACCAAAAGGAGGTTAATAGCCATGGAAGAAAAGAAGGACTTAGCCCAAGAGCTTGAAAGGATCAAAGCGGAGCTGGAGGAGCTCAAAAAGAAGATGGGTGTAGCAGAAGAAAAGGGGCTAAAGGATGTGCCCGCAGAAGCCCTTTCCAAGGTTATGGATATCAGCAAGGAGATAGTGAAAACGGCGGCAGAGATAGGAGAGAAGGCTATAAAGGTGGTTAAGTTCTCGGTGGAGGGCGCTGTAGAAGGCGCCAAAAAGGCACTAAAGGAGGAAGAAGGAGCCAAAGGAGAGGAGAAGAAGGAAGAAGCATGAACTTTTTAAGGACCAGGAGCGGTAGGTATCTCAACGCTTTGCACGTGATTTCCTTGTCTGTGGAAGAGGCAAAGATAGAGGTGGAAGGTAAAAAGAGGCTGGTTTATGAGGTGGTTGCCTACATGAGCCAGCCTCTCTTGCCCGCCGTCCTTGGTATCTACTCCACAGAAGAAAAGGCCTTTGAGGTGCTTGAAGAGATAATAGAAAAGCTTTCCCAAGATGAGAGAGTTATACACATACAAAGCGAATATTGAGGATTACCTTGGGGAGCTAAAACTTTTGGCTCACCACCTACAAGAAAGGCACAAGAAGGATTTAGAAAAACTTCAAGAGCCTGTGCTTTTAATGGTGGAGCTTCCCCAAAAGGTTTGGGCTTACTTTCTTATAGGATCCGAGGGCATAGTATATAAGGAAGATCCGCCACCCATAAAAAACAGGATATTGATATCCTACAAAGACCTCATAAGGCTTGTGGAAAAACCCTCCAAGGTGTTAAGGTACGTGTTTGAGGGTAGGGTGAAGTTGCAGGGTGATTATCAAAAGATATTGGAGTCTTTGCAAAAACTCCTTTAAAGGACCCTGCTTATAGCTTTTGTGATTAGGTTTTCCAATATACCACCAACCACAAAGGACTCAATGAGTATGGTTCTATCCTTTTCCGTCAAAAAGGTATCCCTTTCACGCTTTCTTACCCTTTCACCCTTTTTCAAAAGCCTTTTGTAGCAATCCTTTTGTCTTTCAAGGTCTTCTATTAGGTTTTCTATTTTCTCCCTCATGGGATTTAGTTTAAGGGAAGTTTGTTAAGATTTTGTTAAGAGTCGTCCCGAATACACACCCATCAGCCTTTCAAAGGTGGATGTCCAAGAGAAGTTGTTTATTATGTAGGAGCTTATGGCTTCCTTGAGAGACAAGCTCAAGGTATTGGAAGCCCTAATTATGGCGTTATATAGTTCTTCTTGGTTCATCTCCCTAACCAAGAATTCTTTGAAGGGCTGTGTTTCCAAGCCCATATCAAAGGCCACCAAAATACAACCACAAGCTTGAGCCTCAAGGAAGGAAAGTCCGTAGGTCTCCCTAAGGGAGGCACTCACATAAATATCACAGCTTGCATAGAGTTCTGCAAGCTCTTCCTCCTTGTGAATGTAGCCCAAATAGGTTAAATTGGGAAGTTTTTTGGAGATGCCTTCCACCTTTCTTTTTAAAGGACCATCCCCCGCTATAACAAGGTGGAAAAGGAAAGGGTCAAGGTGTTGAAAAACTTCAAGGAGAAGGCTTAGGTTTTTTTCTATGGATAGCCTACCCACATATAGAAGTTTGTACTTGTTCTCTCTTATACCAAGGATCCTGTTAAAGTAGGGGTTTTTTTTGGAAGGGTTAAAGGTTTGCGTATCTACTCCTAAGTTTATAGTTAGGACACTTTCAAGCCCAAAGCCCTTTAAAAACTCCTCTTGCTTTTTGGAGGGTGTTAAGATAATGTCTGCCTTTGAAAGCTTTTTTCTTATGGTGTGTTCCAAAAGGAAGTTTTTTAACCTTTGGGGACCGGGGATTAAAAAAAGGTCTGCCTTTATATCGGAGTGGTAAAAAACGCTTAAAAGGTATTTGTGGGATTTCAAATAGGGTATTATCTGGTAGCTTCCGCCCACTTCCACTATATCTGGGGATTCCCTTTGAAGTATCTCCTTTATCTCTGCAAGGGAGGAAAAGAACCTATACCCGCCCGTAAGGGGCAAGGGAAAGGAGGGAAGTTCATAAACCTTGGTGGCTTCTAAATAGTAGCTTTTTCTTTCCTTTCCCGGTATTATAAGAAGGTGTTCTATATCCTTGTCCCTGAAGTATTTTATCTTCTCCAAAAGGTATCTTTTTATGCCACCGCTCTTGCTGTGGAAATAGGGCGTTATATCAACCAACTTCATATACCAGCCTCCCAAGCCCTGCTATCGCCAGCATATAATCTATGTAGCTCTTTCTCATATCAAGGGACTTTGCCTTATAAAGGGCTTCCTGCGACATGGCTTTGCGCAAATCCTCTCTTGAAAGTAAAAGGGAGAGTTTTTCCACAAATTCCTCCTGCCTTGTGGCTATAAAGCCGTTTATACCCTCATCCACATGCTCATGGGCTGCACCCTTTGAGCTTACTATAACAGGAAGGCCGCTTGCCATAGCCTCAAGGACTACCTGCCCGTAGGTTTCCGTCGTAGAAGGAAAGAGAAAAACATCACTGCTGGCGTATGCCTTGGCAAGCTCCTCTCCCAACATATAACCCACCAAGTGCACATTTTTGGGCTTTTTCCTTTCTATCTCCTGTCTGTAGGGTCCATCGCCCACTATTACAAAGATGTCCTCCGGGAAACATTTGGCGACGTACAAGAAGGTATCCAAGCCCTTCTCCTTTGAAACTCTTCCCACGTAGAGTATAACCCTTTGGTGTTTCTTTTTGTGCCAAAAATCCTCTTGCCTTTTGTTGGGCGAGAAGAGTTCCGTATCCACTCCCCTTTTGAAAACCCCTATTTTTCCATAGCTTAAGCCCTTGCCTGTAAAGACCTTTCTGTAGTGTTCCGAGGGTACAAAGAACCTATCAGACCAATTACCAAGTAGTACAAAGAACCTCCAAAGGATCTCCTCTATGTCTGGGTCTCCCGTGTAGGTCTTTGCATAGGTGGGTATATCCGTATGAAAGGCAAAGGTTGTTCTAAGACCTAAAAGCTTGCCCGCAAGGAAACCCAAAAGCCCCAAGGGTCCGGGTGTGGCTATATGCACTTGCGAAAAGCCTTCCCTTTCCAAAAGGTCTAACAGCTCTAAAAAGTTTGGAACTCCCATCCTTAGCTCTTCATAAAAGGGTGTGGGAATCTCCCAAAGGGGTTTTAGGTTTATAAGCCCTTCCTCCTCTCTTATTGATGCGTTGCACGTTATAAGGGTAAAGGGCAGTCCTTCCTCCAAAGCTATCTGTCTTATAAGTTTAGCGCTTCTGGCAACGCCGTTTATATGGTGGTAGGTGTCGGTAATATAGGCTACCTTTATGGCTTTTCCGTTGGTGATGCCAAAGTCCTTGCTTAGCTCTTTTATCTTTTTCGCCTCTCTCTTTTGGGCGTACTTTAAAAAGGCAGGGAAGCCATGAGCCATGAGGGACAGGCACAGCTCCCCAAAGGTTTGCGGTGAGGGACTTTTCAAAAGCCTTTCTATGGCTATAGAAGGCAAAAGCTTTGCTATCTCTTTGATTAGCCTGTACCTCTCTCCCTTTATGTTTAAAAAATTCCTTAGCATAAAGGCCACCATGGGATTGTCCGAATGCATAAAGATGTAATCCGTTATGGGCTTTATATCGGAGGGTATGTAGTTCTTGTTTTTTACAAAGTCGTAGCCCACCCTGCAAATCATGTTTAAAAGCCTTTCTTCTCCAAGTTCTTCTGTTCCCACCTGCGTTCTGCCCTCCAAAAGGCCCCTTAGGAAGTCCTCCTTTGTAAAGGCTTCTTCTACAATTGTCCAAGTCCTACCTACGTCCATACCTCCATGATCGTCAGACCCTGCGGTAAAGCTTATCCTTTCCCTTGTCCTCTGGGGTTCTATCTTGTACTTTTCCGCCAAAAGGTATATCTTGTCCCATCCGTTGTAAATCCTTGCTATGGATTCCTCTATGTACCTCACACCATCTCCCCTTGTGCCGTTTATAACCTCCCAATTGTCAAAGAGAAGTACCAACTTTTCTACAAAACTTTTATCTACGTTGCTTCTTTCCACGGAATACAGGGGATGGGCAAGGGAATGGGCTATCCTGTTGGCTTTTAAGTATCTTACAAAGTGGTATATGTTCTCCCTCAGTTTTATTAGCTCTTGATGGTCTTTTTCTGTAATACCATAGACAAGTACATGTACTTTTCCTCCCTCGGGGAAGGCTACCGTGTACTCACAGCTTATAAAGACCTCTGGAAAGTGAGCTATCTCAAGAACACCCTCTATGGTATTGTGGTCGGTGATGGTTATGCAGGTCATGCCCCTCTCTTTCAGTCTTTTGTATATCTCCATAGGCTCTGTGTAGCTTTCGGGACATCCTATAAGCCTACTAAACCATCCACCCGGCAGGTTGGAGGCTTTGGAATGAAGATGAAGGTCTGCCTTTGCTAAAAAGTTCTTCATAGCTTATCCACCTCCTTGTTTCTTTTACCCTTTGGAGTATCTCCCTCCAAAGGTTTATCTTTCTTTCGTCCCTAAAATCCTTCATATGAAGGGCAAGCCTAAGGATTTTTTGCCTTTTATAAAGCCTTTCAAACTCTGGCACCATCCTAAGGCTAAGCCAAGAGAACAAAAATCTATTGCTAAAGCTCAAAGCTGGAGTTTTTACATAGCTTCCCCTCTGTAGGTCCTTTATGTACCATCTGTAGGCTATACCTTTGAAGTTAAAGGAATAGAGCACATCCTCAAGGTAGAGATTGCCTATCCACGCTGGAGGAACAAAAAACTCAGAGCTTAAGCCCGCATATTCCATAAGCTCCAAGGCAGAGGAGATCTTTTGATAGGTGTTGTAAAGGTCAAGCCCACCAAACTCACCCTCTCCATCGGTCCATAAAAACTCTTGAAGTCTTTTGGCACCTTTGTGGGTATATCCGTGTAAGACTATTTCCCCAGGAAGGTTTTTTATAAGGTGGAGCAATTCCTTATCCTCTAAAAGGGAATACTTCTCCCAAAAATAAGGAACCACCAAGAGGGAAAGCTTATATATATCCAGGTCCTCCAAAAGCCCAAGGGCCTTTAAAAACTCCCTCCTGTAGTAGGGGCTAAGGTCATGAAGTTCCAAAAGGGCATACTGCATAGGTATAAGAATAGGGGATTAAAGTTAAGATTTTTTTAAGTTTTGGTTAAGATTTAGTTAAGGGGGCAATGCCCCCGGGATTATGGAGCTATCCAATTTTCCAGTTGTAGGGTTTCCTCCATTTGGGAGGATACCTTTTGGGAGATCTTATAGGCACAAAACTCAGGACCGCACATGGAGCAAAACTTGGCTGTTTTATAACCTTCTTGTGGAAGGGTTTCATCGTGGTATGCCCTTGCGGTTTCTGGGTCTATGGCGAGTTCAAACTGCCTGTTCCAATCAAAAGCAAAGCGTGCCTTTGACATTTCAAGGTCCCAATCCTTGGCACCGGGCCAGTTTTTGGCAACGTCCGCCGCATGGGCTGCTATCTTATAGGCTATAACCCCTTGCTTTACATCCTCTACGTTGGGTAGTCCAAGATGTTCCTTTGGTGTTACATAGCATAGCATGGAAGCGCCGTACCATCCCGCCATAGCAGCGCCTATAGCAGAGGCTATATGGTCGTATCCAGGAGCCACATCTATCACCAAGGGACCAAGCACATAGAAGGGGGCTTCATGGCATACCTTTTGCTGGATCTTCATATTAAACTCTATCTGATCCATTGGTACGTGTCCGGGACCTTCCACCATAACCTGCACATCATGCTTCCAAGCTCTTTCCGTTAGCTCTCCCAGAACCTTTAACTCCGCAAGCTGCGCCTCATCGGAGGCATCCGCTATCGCACCCGGTCTAAGACCATCACCAAGGGAAAAGCTAACATCGTACTTTTTAAAGATTTCACATATCTTGTCAAAGTGCTCATAAAGAGGGTTTTGTTTTCCATGTTCCATCATCCACTGAGCCATTAGGGCACCACCACGAGAAACTATTCCCATAACCCTATGCTGTACAAGAGGAAGAAATTCTCTTAGAACTCCAGCATGTATAGTCATGTAGGAAACGCCCTGCCTTGCCTGTTCTTCTATAACGTCAAGAATTAAATCCACGGTCATGTTCTTTACGTCGCCCTTTGCCCTTCTAAGAGCTTCGTATATGGGTACAGTTCCTACAGGCACCGTGCTTGCCTTTATTATGGCTTCCCTTGTTTCCTTTATAGCTTCTCCCGTGGATAGGTCCATTATGGTGTCTGCGCCGTACTTTATGGCTACCTTTGCCTTTTCTACCTCCGTGGGTATATCGCTGGCAAGCCCTGAGTTTCCTATGTTAGCATTGACCTTTACCTTAGAGTTTATACCTATGCACATAGGCTCCAGGTGAAGATGGTTTATGTTGGCGGGTATTATCATCCTCCCCCTTGCCACCTCTTGGCGGACAAACTCTGGATGCAAGCCTTCCCTCTTTGCCACATACCTCATCTCCTCGGTGATAATGCCCTGACGAGCTAAATGCATCTGAGTTTTGTTTTTAAAGCCCCTTCTCCTCTCTATCCATTCTACCCTTAGCATCCTTTACCTCCTATAAAAATTTTGGTTTTATAAATATCTTTCTTCTGTATTGTCTTTTCAATATGATTTATAATAGCTTAAAACCCTCGGGGGGTAAGTTCATGAAGGACTATATAACCATCGTAATAGCTTACCATGAAGGGAAAGCTCCCAAAACCATAAGGGTGAAAAAGGTTCACTTAAAGATGGCTTCTTTACTGATCTTTTTATTCACAGTTATCTCCCTTGGCTCTTACCTTCTTAACCTAAGCTTTATTTCTGAGAGAAGGAGTTTGGCAATCAAAGAGGAAAAACTTGAGGAAGAAAGACTAAAGACACACACGGAAAAGGAGAATTTGGCAAGGGAATTAAAGAATTTACAAAAGGAAAAGGAAAAAGTAAAGGAGAAGATAGCCTATATAGAGAGCAACATGGGTCTCATAGAGGAACACCTTTCAAAGAGGGGAGCCATAAAAAAGCCCCTGGGGGTAGGTGGAGCATCCCATAAGGTAAATTTAGAAGACATATCTCACTTGGATTTTTTGAAGGAAAGAAGCGATTATCTACTTTCAACGTTAAGGTCTATCCCTGTGGGCTACCCTGTTTATGGGAGGATAACTTCCACCCTTGGTTGGAGGAAAAACCCCTTTGGAAGGGGCTATGAGTTCCATTCGGGCATAGACATAGAAGCGCCTTATGGAAGTAAGGTAGTAGCCACTGCGGACGGAGTTGTTGAATTGGCAGGATATTTTGAAGATTACGGCAAGGCGGTTGTAATAAGACATCCCTCTGGCTATAGAACCCTTTACGGACATCTTTCGGAGATCTTGGTTAAAGCAGGACAAAGCGTAAAAGCTGGGGAAGTTATAGGCAAGGTGGGCTCCACGGGAAGGTCAACCGGTCCGCACCTCCATTATGAGGTTCAATACGAAGGTAGCTTAAAAAACCCTATGGAATATCTAACACTGAGGTAATGCCATGTTTAAAAGGGATGTAAAACCCTCAACAAGCCAAGAGATCAAAACCCTCATAGCCGTGGGATGCCTTTTCGAGGGAAACCTGACCATAAGGGAAGGACTTACAAGGATTGATGGGGAAATAAAGGGTAATGTTATGGGAAGCGGTGGATTGATAGTAGGGGAACAAGGTAGTATAAAGGGGAACATAAGCGTGGGGGAGGTTGTGATCTATGGAAGCGTGGAGGGAGATATATCCGCCAACAGCGTGGAGTTAAAAGCAAGTAGCAGGGTAAAGGGTAATATAACCACCTCAGAGCTAATAGTAGAAAGGGGGGCGGTTTTTAACGGAGAGTGTAGAATGGAAGGTTATGAAAAGAAGGGGGCGGAGCCCCAGCTATAGTTTTAGTCTTCCAAGGTGGATACATCCCCCACAGGAAGGCCAAGCTCTTGCGCCTTTAGAACCCTTCTCATTATCTTTCCGCTTCTTGTTTTTGGTAGCTTTTCCACAAACTCTATCTCATCGGGCATTGCAATAGGACCCAGTACATTCCTTACGTGCTGTTTTATCTCTTCCTTGAGATGGTCGGTGGGCTCAACACCCTTTTTGAGAATAACAAAGGCTTTTATGGATTCTCCCTTTATCTCGTGGGGCTTTCCGATAACCGCCGCCTCTGCAACCGCTGGGTGATCCACCAAAGCGCTTTCCACCTCCATGGTTCCTATCCTGTGCCCTGCCACATTAAGAACATCATCCGCACGTCCCAATATCATTACGTAGCCATCTTCATCATAGGTGGCAAGGTCTCCTGCAAGGTAATACCCAGGTATGGTATTCCAGTACTTTTCGTACCTATCGGGCTCTCCCCAGCAGGTTCTTAGCATAGAGGGCCAAGGTGTTTTTATAACAAGGTTTCCCACTGTATTTGATGGAAGCTCTTTACCAGAGCTATCCACAACCGCTACCTCTATTCCAAAATAGGGCTTTCCTGCCTTTCCGGGCTTTGCAGGATAGGAGGGGGTTGTGGTTATCATATGCATCCCTGTTTCCGTCTGCCACCAAGTATCCACTATCGCACAGTTTTCTCTTCCTATGTGTTTATAATACCAATGCCAAGCCTCTGGATTAATGGGTTCTCCCACACTACCCAAGATCCTAAGGGAGGAAAGGTCGTACTTGGCAGGCCATTGTTCTCCGTACCTCATAAACATCCTTATTGCAGTTGGAGCGGTGTAAAAGATATTTACCCTATATTTTTCCACATAGCTCCACCATCTTCCAGGATCTGGATAATCGGGAGCTCCTTCCGTTATAAAGCTGGTGGCTCCGTTGGCGAGGGGTCCATAAACTATGTAGCTATGGCCTGTTATCCAACCTATATCGGCAGTGCACCAATAGATATCATCATCATGTAGGTCAAAGGTTATCTTTGTGGTAAAGTAGGTTCCCACCATATAACCACCAGTTGTATGAAGCACTCCCTTGGGTTTTCCTGTGGTTCCAGAAGTGTAAAGTATAAAGAGGGGATCCTCTGCATCCATCTCCGCAGGCTCGCACTCTGGTGAGCTATTTTTAACAAGCTCATCAAGGCTTACAAAAAGTCCTCCAGAGCCGTTTAACACATCGGAATCTCTGTCCCAGACTACCACCTTTTCCACAAAGCTAAGCCCATCCACAGCCCTTTGGGCAACCGCCAAAAGGTCAATCTTTTTACCCCTTCTCCTCGTATAGGTAGAAGTGATAACCACCTTTGCCTTGGCATCCTCTATCCTTAACCTAAGGGCACCTTCACTAAAGCCCGCAAAGACTACGCTATGTATGGCGCCTATCCTTGCGCAGGCAAGCATACAAGCTATAGCTTCTATGGTGTTGGGCATATATATGGATACCCTATCCCCCTTCTTTACACCCAAGGATTTAAGCCCGTTGGCTATGCGGTTTACAAGCTCCAAAAGCTCACCATAGGTGATCTTCTTTTCCCTACCCTCTTCATCCACAAATATATAAGCCACCTTATTGCGCTTTCCCTCTTTTACGTGCCTGTCTAAGCAGTTATAGGTGATGTTAGTTTTTGCATTTACAAACCATTTGGCGTAGGGATAGTTCCACTCTAAAACCTTATCCCACTTTTTGAACCATACAAGCTCTTCTGCCACTTTTGCCCAAAAGCCTTCCCTGTCCTTTATGGACTCTTGGTAAAGGCTTTCATAATCTTTGATCCACGCTCTTTCTAAAATACGTGCTGGTGGATTATACTTTTCTTCCACTTTTAGATGCACTTGGTCTACTGCCTCCATGGTTAAACCTCCTTTTGGATTTTGTTGAATAAAATTATAACTCATAGCGTTGGTGCGTAAATTCTCAAAAATAGCCACGCCCAATAAATTAAAGAAGGTAAATTTTTTTCGGTTCATAGACTTATCGATTGGCTTCTTAGATAAGAATGTCAAGGGTTCTCTCAAAGTTCCTTTTACGGATTTATTTACCAAAACCGGCAGGGATGTCTGCGCTACCGATGAAAAGGAAATTTCTCACTGGGCGTGTACTGTTGAATTATAATTAAAAGAACTATGAGGAAAAAATTACTTCTTGTAGCAGCTTTTAACTTTTTGGCTTCCTGCGGGGGTATTACAAAGGAAGAGTTTGATAAAAAAAGCGCCATGCTGGAGAGCAGAATAGCCCAGCTTGAGGAAAGGCAAAGGCTTCTGGAAGAGAGAAATATAAAAACGGAGGGTAGGGTAGATAACCTATCCGAAACTCTGGCTGGTATAAGGCTTGACATGGAAAGGTTAAAGTTAGACAGAAGCCAACCTCAAGAAATAAGCATAAAACTGCCAGAGCCAAAAAAGGAAGTTCCAATAGCGCAGAGAGACCTCCAAACGACCCCATCTTCTGCCCCCGGATCAACGGAGGATTTCCAAAAGGAATACGAAGAGGCTTTAAACCTATATAACCTCAAACAACTACATCAAGCAAAGGATAAGTTCATAGACTTCATAAAGAAGCATCCAAAAACACCCTTGACTGATAACGCCTATCTTTGGCTTGGAGTTATATACAGGGACCTTGGAGAGTTAAATAAAGCAGAAGCTGTATGGCTTACCTTGGTAGAAAGATGCCAGAGAAAGGAAATGATAGATTGCAACAAGGCGCCCTCTGCCCTTCTACAATTGGCAAGATTGTACGAACAAAGGGGAGATGTTCAAAAAGCTAAGGAGTTTTACGAAACAATACTTAGGGCTTATCCTTCTTCTGAAGAGGCAAACACTGCAAAAACAAAGCTTGGGAGATAGTATGAAGATACCAAAACATTTAGCGATCATTATGGACGGCAACGGCAGATGGGCGAAGGAAAGGGAACTACCAAGGATAGCAGGGCACTACGAGGGTGTAAAAAGGGCCGAAGAGCTTGTGGATGTTTGCATAGAGCTTGGTATAAAGTGGCTTACCCTTTTCACCTTTTCCACGGAAAACTGGAAAAGGCCAGAAACCGAGGTAAAAGCTCTTATGAGGCTCCTTGAAGGCTATCTGAGGGAGAACTTCCATAGACTTATGGAAAAGGGTATAAGCTTGTCTTTCATAGGTAGAAGGGACAGACTTCCTTTGAGCCTTTTAAAGGAGATGGAAAGGGCGGAGAGCATAAAGCCCAAGCAGGAAAGGATAAGGGTTATACTGGCTGTTGATTACGGTGGTAGGGATGAGATAATAAGAACCGCAAAAAGGCTTTTGGAAGCCCGCAAGGATATTACAGAGGAAAACTTTAAGGTACTGTCAGACCTTTCTGATACACCAGACCCAGACCTTTTGATAAGGACGGGAGGAGAAAAGAGAATATCCAACTTTCTCCTTTGGCATTTGGCATACACGGAGCTTTATTTTAGCGATACCTACTGGCCAAATTTTACAAGGGAAGAACTCCTAAAAGCTTTGGAGGATTTCTCAAGAAGGGAGAGGAAGTTTGGCACAGTGCTATAGAAGCAGAGAGTTTGTGGGTCTTTTTATAGGTCTTTTGTCTATATTTATAGCTCTTTCTCCAAGCCCAGTGTTTTACTCTTTTGTATTGCTTCTTTCTTTTCTAATAGGTTATGAGGTCTCAAAAGCTATAGGTTTTAGGTTTTTTTTATTTGCACCCCTTACCCTTTTCTCTTCCTCCCTATCACTTGAGCTTGGATTTTTATGCCTATTGCTTCTTTCTTTTTACGCGGGGTGGAAAAGCTGGCTTTTTGAGGATTTTATGAAATCTCTACTTGTTTGTACTTACGCAGGCTTGTTATTGGTCTTTCTTTTGGAGTTAAAGTACTTGGGCAATTTCCTTTTGCTAAAACTCTTATTCTTCGTTTGGGCCGTAGATATCTCTTCCTACTATGCGGGGAAAAAACTTGGGAAACACCCTTTGGCAAAAAGACTTTCTCCAAAAAAGACCTGGGAAGGTTTGGTAGGTGGTGCTCTTGCAGGTTCTTTGCTTTTGATCTTTTTTCATGGTTTAAAGGGTATCCTTTGGTCTACCCCTATGGTGGCAACTGCCCTCTTTGGAGACCTTTTCAAAAGCTACATAAAAAGGATGATGGGTATAAAGGATTTTTCTCATATATTGGGAGAGCATGGAGGCTTTACCGACAGGTTTGACTCTTTAATTTTCACAGCACCTCTTTACCTTTTTCTTTTGAAGATATAAGTATATACAAGGGCGCATGCCATACTCCCCTACAGGTTAAAATCACAAACCGGTGAATTATCCCTCAGTGGCAATTTACCTAAGGATTGGACCATCTTCAAAGTCTCATGGCAGCTTCCAAAGCCATGTTCTTTTCATAAAGCTTTGATAGGTTTTCGCTTCTTTTAGTTATCCAGTTGCTTCTGTATAGGTGTACATACCGTTTATAACCTTCTTCTTGAGATCTTACGGTTTTTATACCCTTTTCTTCCTTTGGCAATAGTTCAAGAAGAATTCTTAGAAAGTCTGTATGGTTAAAGGACTTGTTTAGCACCCTTTTGGCTTTCACCTTTCCTGAAAGGGTTGTAAAGGTACCCTCTATTTCTCCCATCAAGTCCATGGGAATCTTTATAGGTGCCAAAGAGCCTATGCCGTCTTCAAAGGGAGAAAAGACCACTTTATGTTCCACGTTTTCCAAAATCTTTTCAAGCTCTTCAACGCTTATGTAATCTAAAAGGTCCTCTCCAAAGATCACTATCCTTTTGGCTTCCCTGAGAGCCCTTCCAAGGTTTGAGAGCTCTTGCAGTGGTATATTTTCTATAAGCCCCATGAAATTACCATCATGAACCAACACAAGCCCAAGGTTCTTCAGCTCTTTTAGATAGCTTCCCCACTCCTTTGCCTCTTTTTCTTGCATGCCTATAGGATTAAATATGATTACACCTTTCCCTTCCAATTCCCTTAACCTTTCCCTTTCTATAGGTATGGGGTTCAGCTTTCTGTCCCTTTGGGTGTTTCCTATTTTATATACCTTTTTCTTAAGATGGTAAGAAAGTACAGGCGCCGTGGAGGTTATATCCTCTCCTATAAGCACGTAAAAGTCCGCAGATTTTATATCTTCTATGCTTGGAGGTCTGTATTCTCCATAGGCTTCAAGGAAGGGCACAAGGTCAAGGGTGAAAGGTGCGCTAAGCATTGACCCAGTCCTAAGGGCTATATCTCTGATAAGGCTATAATCTTCGTTGCTTAGGTAAGAGGAAAGCACTATAAGAGTGTCTTCTCCCTTCAATAGGGTGGAGATGAAGTTTGCCAAGTTTCCCCTTGTTTCTTCTCTTCCAAAGACCTTGGGCTCTCTCAACCTGCTTTCATTGAGTACATCATAGCCAAAAAAGGCTTTTGCGCATATCATAAGTTCATCGGTAGGTTTTGTCCTATAAACCTTGTCCTTAGACCTCCAATCTCCTGTTCCATACTCTATCTGGATCTCACAGCCCACGGGGCAAAGGTTGCATACAGTTTTCCCCTTTTTAATCAGCCAGCTCCTTGTCCAGTATTTAAAGGGCTTTGATATTATGGCTCCCACAGGACAAACATAAACACACAAGCCACACATTTCACAAGCGGAAGTATCCATAGGCCTTATGGTTGGAGCTATGTTTGTCTGAAAGCCCCTTTCTTCTACGTATAAAGCATGAGCTCCAACAACATCGTCGCATGCCCGAGTACATCTATAACAAACTACGCACCTATTGGAATAGTACTCCAAGAAATCGCTTTCCCAATCTATTTGATGCCTTTTCTTTTTAAGGGCGGATATGGGCACTATCTGTTTCTGGGGTCCAAAGAGGGCTCCGTAGTTTTGTAAGTCGCACTCTCCAGCCTTGTCGCATATTGGGCAGTCAAGGGGATGTCTTGTCATAAAAGCCTGCAATAGATACTTTTGGTTTTCCACCACAAGGGGATGCTTTGTGGATATGGACATGCCCTCCTCTGGGTAAGTGTTGCAGGAAGTTATAAGCCTTCCTGTTTTTTCATTGAAAACTATACACATTCTACAAGCGCCTATTATCCTAAGGCGTGGATGGTAGCAAAAGTATGGGATTTGGAATCCCAACTCGAGAAGGCTTTTCAAAAGGGGCTTGTTCTTTTCAAGCTCGTACTCTTTGCCATCTATAGACACTTTTACCTTTTCCATCCTTTTCCTCCAAATTAGAACTCTATTTTAACAGGAGTTCCCCTTTTCATAAGCTGTTCAATACCCTCTACAGCCCTTTCAAAGTCCATAACTACACCACCATAGCCTTTGGCAAATTTTTCCGCATCCTCTTTGCTGGAAAAAGCTATGGCGGAAGGAGAACAGCAGGGCATGGCAGAAGAGCCCACCACATACCATGCGGAGAAACAGCTTAAGGGCTTGCAGTTTATAAAGTCCCAGGTCATACAAGATTCTATATCTTCTTCTCTTATGTTTTTATAAAGCAACAGCCCACAATGGGCACAACAAGCCTTTATAGATCTTCCACGCTTAAGTCTGTAGGTAAATTCTAACCTCTTCTCTATGGGCTTTGTGCAATAGGCGCAGGAATAGGTTTTTTCTTCGGCTATATCTCCCGCCTCTTCCCTCAAAAGTAGCTCTCCATGCTTGCGGACAATCCTTCCTTCTTTCTCCAACTCCCTTACATCCCTGTATATGGTCATAAGAGATACGCCAAAGTATTGCGCCAAGGTCTTTACATTTCTGTGCCCTTGTGTTATAAGCTCCAATATTTTTTCTTTCCTTTCCATGTTAAAATTATAATATAAGCGCGCTGTGCAAAAAATTAAAGGTGGAGCGGACGCATTAACATGAAGGGGTGATTTACCAATTGTTCCGTAAAAAATCCATTGGTTGCTTAGAGGTTTAAAAGGCAATTTCTCACCCGGCGTATAAAAACTAAATTATCCTACTAATATGGATTGGATGGAGAAGTTTTTAGAGGATTTAAAGTCAAAAGGTTTATACAGAGAAAGAAGGCTAAGGGAGGGTCTTTTGGATTTTTGTTCTAACGACTATTTGGCTCTAAAAGACCATCCGGAGGTAATAGAAGAGGCTATAAAGGCTTTGAAAGAGGCAGGTCTGGGTAGTGGTGCCTCTCAGTTGGTTTCAGGATATACAGGATATCATAGGGATTTGGAAGAAGTTTTGGCAGATTTTAAAAGGGTTCCCTGCTGTGTTCTTTTTGGCTCGGGCTATCTTGCAAACCTTTCCCTTGCCAACTTGGTGCAAGAAAAAGACCTTATACTAAGTGATGAATTAAACCATGCAAGCCTGATTGATGGTTGTAGATTGTCCAAGGCGAAGGTTCTTATTTTTAAACACAAGGATTATCAACATCTGGAGGAGCTTTTAAAAGATCATAGAAAAAATTACAGAAGATGCCTTATCGTAAGCGATACGGTTTTTAGCATGGATGGAGATATAGCCCACATTCCCACTTTAAAAAAGCTTGCCAAGGCTTACGATTGCATGCTTTATTTGGACGAAGCCCATGCTACGGGAGTTTTGGGTAAAGAAGGAAGGGGAGGCTTGGAGGAGTTTATGGAATGTTGGGAAGATTACATGATAATAATAGGCACTCTTTCAAAGGCTATAGGCTCTTACGGAGCCTTTGTGTGCGGTTCAGAAAGACTTTGTCAATATCTTGTAAATGGGGCGAGGAGTCTTATCTTTTCCACTTCCTTGCCCCCCTCTGTCTGCGCCGGTGCCAAAAGAGCTTTGGAGATCATCAAAGAAAATCCAAGCATGGTAAAAAGGTTAAGATACCTATCAACGAAAATCTATAAAAAAATAGCCCTTATAGGGCTTGAAGTAGCCTTTCATGGTACGCCCATAATCCCCATAATGGTTTATCAAGAGGAGAAGGCTGTAGAAATCAGAGAAAGACTTTTGCAAAAAGGCATATTTCTACAAGCTATAAGATATCCCACGGTACCTTTTGGCAAAGCAAGGTTAAGGCTAACCGCAAGTCTAAGGTACAAGGAAGAGGATATAGAAAGGCTTATTGATGCCCTTAGGGAGGCATAAATTAGGGTATTTCAAAATAGCCCTGTCAGGAGAGAATGCCGTTAGCACCACTTAGGATTTTAGCACAAGGACGTACTTAACTTGGGATTTTTGAGGTAGCCCCAAGTTCAACCTGCCCCGTAAAAATTCCACAAGTACATATAAGTTGTCTCCCAAGGTAAAAACACCAATACTTTTGACGCCAAACCAGCATTTATGGATAAATCCGTTAAAGGAACTTCGGGAAGACCCTTGGCATTCCTGTCTTAGAAACCAATTGACAAGCTTATGAACCGAAAAAATTACCTTGCTCAAGTTATTGACTGTAGCCCTCTTGAAGATTTGTGCACCGATGCCACTTAATTTAAGAATGTTAAAGCTAATAGATAAGATATTAGAAGCTTTAGTAAAATATAAAAGATGAAGATCTATAAACTCTCCCACAGTTCAATAAGGAAAGCAGCCAAGGTATTAGAAGATGGCGGTATAGTTTGCTTTCCTACCGACACAATATATGGACTCCTCGCCCTTGCTAGCAACAAAGAAGCGGTGGAAAGGCTTTATTCCATCAGAAGACCCTCTGGAAAGCCCTTTCTTTTACTTTTGCCCTCGCCTTTGTGGGTTGAAAGCCTTGAGCTTATGGCAAAGGAAGAACATCTGCTTCTTATGGAGCTTTTCAACGCCACCTTTGTCTTTTACAAGAAAAATTCCATACCTTTGTACCTGACAAGGGGAAGAAAAAGCTTGGCGGTTAGGGTACCACCTCCTACTTCTGAAGTTTATGAACTTTTGGAAATCTTGGGAGAGCCTGTGGTGGCACCCAGCGTAAACCCGGAAGGGAAAAACCCTGCAACCACCATAAAGGAAGCCATAGAATACTTCGGAGATAAAATAGACCTATACATGGATGGTGGAAAAAGGCAAGGAAAGCCCTCAACCATCGTAAGGGTTATATCCCCCCATGGCTTAAGGCTTCTAAGGGAAGGCAGTATACCCTTTGAAAATATCCTTAAAGCCTTCAGGGAATTAAAGATCACTTCCTTTTTTTCATCTGAAGCCTTTCCTTTAGAGTTTTCCTCTTTGGGCCTTTTTGATCTTCCTTTCCCTCCACACCGCTAAATATTGCCACGTTGAGAAGCTTTTCCCTTTCTTCTTCTTCCCTTTTCCTCTCTTCCTCCAGCTCCTCTTGGGATTTTACCTGTATGTGGAATAGGTCTGTTATAAACCTTTCTCTTAGCCTGCTTAACATATCCTCAAAAAGATAAAAGGCTTCTTTCTTGTATTCTACAAGGGGATCCCTTGAAGCGTACCCCCTTAGGTATATGCTTTCTCTTAGCCTGTCCATGGTATGAAGGTGCTCCCTCCAAAGATGGTCAAGGTTGGAGAGCATAAGGATCTTTACAAGTTCCATAAACACACTTTCCCCAATCTCTTCTTTCTTTGCCTCCAAAAGTTTAAGGATATCATCTTTTAGGGCTTTTATTAGGTCTTCTTTATCACGTGCTTGATGAATATCCAACTCTTTGCCCGTTAATTCCCTTAGATAATCCCTTAGGGGCTCTGTCTCCCAAAGCTCTGGCTCTTCTTCTTTTAGAAGTTCATTGACCTTTTGAGCTAAAAGGTCGTGGATAAATTCTTCAAGGTAATCCAATAAGCCCTTTGATTCAAGTATATCCCTCCTGATGGAATAAACAGTTAGCCTTTGGGTGTTCATTACCATATCGTATTCAAGAAGCCTTTTCCTTATTTGGAAGTTCTGCGCTTCCACTCTTTTCTGGGCGTTTTGTATGGCTTTGGTTACCATACCGCTTTCTATGGGCTCTCCAGGCGGAATTTTTAGAATTTCCATAAGTCTTTTGACCCTATCTCCTCCAAATATTCGCATAAGGTCGTCTTCAAGGGAAAGGACAAAGCGAGACTCTCCGGGATCTCCCTGTCTTCCAGCCCTACCCCTCAACTGGTTATCTATCCTTCTTGATTCGTGCCTTTCTGTACCTATAACCAAAAGCCCACCAAGCTCTACCACCTTTTTCTTTTCTTCTTCTGTTATCCTATAGGCTTCCTCCAAGGCTTGTTTCCACTCTTCTTCTGTGGCTTCTTCCAAAGATCTGTTCTTTGAACGTAGTATCTCCCTCGCTAAGTATTCGGGGTTTCCTCCAAGGAGTATGTCTGTTCCTCTCCCCGCCATGTTGGTGGATATGGTAACCGCTCCAAGCCTTCCCGCCTGAGCTATTATCTCTGCCTCTCTTTCATGTTGCTTTGCGTTAAGCACGTTGTGGGGTATTTTTTCCTTTTGAAGAAGCCTTGAAAGGTGTTCTGAATCTTCTATGGATACAGTGCCAACCAATATGGGCCTGCCCTTGGTATGCTCTTCCTTTATAGTGCCTACCACCGCCTGCCATTTTTCTTCCTTAGTTTTATAGACAAGGTCAGGATGGTCTTTTCTTCTCATAGGTTTGTGGGTTGGTACAACCACTACCTCAAGACCATATATCTCTTTAAACTCCAAAGCCTCCGTTTCTGCAGTTCCTGTCATACCGGAGAGTTTTCTGTAGAGCTTAAAGTAGTTTTGGAAAGTTATACTTGCCAAGGTTTGATTTTCCTTTTGGATAGGTACACCCTCCTTTACTTCTATAGCTTGGTGCAATCCATCGCTCCACCTTCTACCAGGAAGTACCCTACCGGTAAATTCATCCACTATAAGCACTTCGCCATCTTTCACTATATAATGGACATCCCTTTTAAAAAGGGTGTGTGCCCTTAGGGCTTGGTTTATCGCATGCAATAGTTCTATATTCCTAAGGTCGTAAAGGTTATCAATGTTTAGTAGTTTTTCCACTTTCTTTATACCAGATTCCGTAAGCTGCACTGTTCTGTTTTTCTCATCAAGGATAAAATCTTCTTCTTGTTTTAGCTTTCTTACCACCTCGTCCGCCTTGTAATAAATAGAGATATCCATCTCCGCTGGTCCGGAGATGATAAGGGGGGTTCTTGCCTCGTCTATAAGGATAGAGTCCACTTCGTCCACTATGGCAAAGTTATGGCCCTTTACCTGTACTATCTCTTCCAAAGAAAAAGCCATGTTGTCCCTTAGGTAGTCAAAGCCAAACTCATTGTTGGTGCCATAGGTTATATGGCATTGGTATGCCTCTTTTCTTGTACAGGGCACAAGCTTGGTATAAAAGGCCTTTTTGGCTTGTACCTTTATAAGGTGTGAAGGCAAGGTTTCCTCAAAGTAGCCTTTGGGCCATACCCTAAGGTCTTCTTCTATGGCCCTTTGGGCAAGTTCCTTGTTAGCCCATTCCACCCTGTAGGAGCTATAATCGGAGTTTATAACCCCCACATCAAGGCCAAGGAAAAGGTATATGGCACCCATCCACTGGGCGTCCCTCCTTGCCAGATAGTCGTTAACGGTTACCACATGCACTCCTTCATCTGTCATGGCATTTATGGCTGTGGCGGAAGTTGCCACAAGGGTTTTACCCTCTCCCGTTTTCATCTCCGCTATCTTGCCCTCGTGCAATACAAGACCACCTATAAGCTGTACGTCAAAGAACCTAAGACCGAGAACCCTTTTGCCCGCTTCTCTAACAAGGGCAAAAGCAAGCTCTACCTCCTGCGTTATCTCCCCCCTTAATATCCTTTCTTTGACTTCTTCCTCTTGCAAGATCCTTTGATGTAGATCCTGAGCCATTTGTACTATCTCAAGGTTGGATAAGGCATCCAGGTCTTTCTCTTTCTGAGTTATCCTTTTAACTACCTTGCGCAGCCTTTTTACTTCTCTATCGCTCTTTGTACCAAGCAGTTTTTTAACAAGCCATTCTATCATAACGTATAAAATTATACAACCCTGTAAAATTCCTTTCCTTCCTCTCTTATATGCCTTAAGAAATCCTCATCCTTCAAAGATTCGTACCTTATAAGGTCTATTTTATAGGGCAAGTTTAATTCATCAAGGTCAGACATCAGTCTAAGGTATTGGGAAAAGCTTAGCTTTGGGGCAAAGATCACTATATCTATATCAGAACCCCTTGAATAATTTCCCCTTGCCCTTGAGCCAATGATGAAAGCCCTTTCTATAGGATAAGAAGCCAAAACCTCTCTTATTCTTTCCAAAACATTAGCCTCTAAACCGAACTCATCCATGGTCTTCTTGTAGCTTTTTAAACCTTTCAAGGAGTTCTTTAAAGGCTTGATAATAGGTATTCACAACACGCTGAATTAACTCCTTTGCCATCTCCTCGTCATAGGTATGAGAAGTAAGATTTCTTGCTTGTATCATTTCCATCCAAACCTCTCCCTTTTCAATTATTCCATACTTAAAAGCCAATCTAAAAGCATCCCTTGAACCTTTTACATCGCTTATTCCTTGATAGATAAGGTAATCCCTTAGCAGGTTCCAGCTAAGCTCAAAGGTGTGTTCAAAGGCTTGAATAAGCCCTTGCTTTTCAAGGTCGGTAAGCTCCCTCTCCTTGTATAGATCCACGGCCTTTTCCAATTGCTTAAAAGCCTTTTCAAACTTATTCAATCTTTGAAGCCATCTGTTCTTTTCCATTTATGTAATAAATTTAATCGCAACAGGATTTTTTCCTTTTCCACCAAAGATAAGAAGGTATAAGGATAAGAAAAAAAAGGATCAAGTACTCCATATGAGGCTTCCTATCCTGTAGGCTAAAAGCCCAAAGAACCAACCTACAGCAAAGCTATAAGCCAAGAAAAGAAGGGCAAACCTTTTGCCCGCCTCCCTCCACATGACCGCCACAGTACCAAGGCAAGAAGTGTACAAAAGCAAGAAAACCATAAAGGCAAGACCAGAAGCAGGAGAAAGACTTTTGGCTATTATGCCTTTTAAACCATCCACAGATCCCTCTTCTACCTCAAAGGCGGTAGGTACAGGATTAAAGAGGTTTATAAAGGCTTCCTTGAAAGCTAAAAGGAGAGAGATTCCTTGTTCCTTCAAGGCTTTAAGGGCGTTGAACTCTTTTTTATCCTCTTGGGACTCAACCGCATATATGGTAGCCATAGAGCTAAGCACTATCTCCCGAGCTAAAAAGGCAGGTATTAAAGATGTGGACATTCTCCAATCGTCAAGCCCTAAAGGAGCAAAGATTGGGGATATGGTTTTTCCAATGTATCCTGCTATACTTTCCGAAGGGTTTTTAACTCCTGGAGGAAGGTTTAACAGAAGCCAGATAACTACGGAAGCAGCAAAGATCAAAGTTCCAGCCCTGTAGAGAAAGTCTTTAACATAAACCCATACAACTCTCAAAAGGAGCCTTAAAGTGGGCAGTCTATAGGGTGGTAGCTCCATAACAAAGTGGTACAAACTACCCCTAAAAAGAGTTTTTCTAAGAACAAAGGCCGTAAGCAAGGCTGTTAATATTCCTAAAAGATAAAGGCTAAATATAACAGTAGCAGGGTTTTTGAAAAAAATGACCGCAAAAAAGGAAAAGACCACAAGCCTTGCAGGGCAGCTCATAAAGGGTATCATGGCGATCACCAGCAGTTTATCCCTTTTTGTCTCCAAAGTTTTTGTGGCCACAATTGCGGGCACATTACATCCAAAGCCCAAAAGTAAAGGCACAAGGCTTTTGCCATGAAGTCCAAGCCTGTGCATAAACCTGTCCATCAAAAAGGCTATGCGAGGCAAATACCCAGAGAATTCAAGGAGAGAAAGCATAAAATATATGACCGCAATAAGGGGTAAAAAGGTAAAAACAAAGCCCACACCACCTATGATTGCCTCCGCTACAACCCTTTTTATAATCTCTCCTACGCCTATAGCATCAAGAGCTTGTAAAGTCAATGGGGAGAGAAAGTCCTTTATAAAGCCATCTATCCAGTCCATAAAGGGGGATGAAAAATCAAAGGATATCTTAAAAACCAAAAACATAACCAAAAGAAAAATGGGAATACCAAACCATGGATGTAAAAGGAGCTTATCTATGGAATCGGTTATATCCCTTGCGGTTAGAGATCTTCTAATTACAACCTCTTTATAAATACCATGGGCTGTGGCATACCTTTCATCCTTTACAATTTCATAAACATCCTTGGCATAGATCCTTTTAAGACTTTCCCTGTACTCTTTGAACCTATCTTCTGTAGAGAGTTTTCTTATTAACTTTGCTTTTGTTTCTTGCCCAGTTTCCATTGCTTTTTGTAAAACTTCTTCCAATTCTTTTGAGTACCTCAAAGCCTTTGGCTTTTCTTTGGAGTTAAAAACCTCCACTATATGGGGCAAAAGAGCCTTTACACCTTCTCCAGTTCTTGCATTGGTCTTTAGCACTCTTACTCCCAAAAGGTCTGAGAGCCTTTCTTCCCTTACCTCTATCCCCAGCTTTTGAGCTTCATCTACCATGTTTAACACCAAGATCATGGGAATTTCCAATTCCAAAAGCTCTACCGTTAAAAGAAGGTCTCTTTCCATGTTGGGCGTTTCTATAACGTTTAGTATCAAATCTGGCTTTTCCGTGGTAAGGTAGTTATACGCTACCCACTCATCCTCCGACAAGGGCTCAAGGGTATAAATACCAGGAAGGTCTATAAGATGTATTTCATAATCCCAAAATTTAACCTTTCCCTCCTTCTTTTCTACCGTAACGCCGGGCCAGTTGCCCACCTTTAGATTTGTCCCCGCCAAGTGGTTAAGAAGACTTGTCTTTCCTACGTTAGGATTGCCCGCAAGGGCTACTCTTATAGTTTTCATTGAACTTCTATGTTTTTGGCTATCTCCCTGCTTATCACTATCCTTGAATTATCCACCTTAAGAAGGAGGTTTCTGCCCACCTTCTGTATCAGGGCTATTTTTCTGCCTTTTCTTAGCCCCATGGCTTTTATTTTCTCCAATATATCCTCCTTGCCAGAGAGATTTAGTATCATCACCTCTTGACCGGGCTTGATCTCCTCAAGCTTCATCAATTACCTCCGTAAAAAGTTGGTATTAATATACAATCTTAAAATTACTTTGTCAAGGGTTTTTGGAAAGGTGTTCAAAAATTTTTGTAGACCCCTTGTAATAAATCAAAAATTTAGCTAAAATATCCTCTATGAAGGGGAGCTTGGTTTTCAAAGGTTTTAAGAAGCCTTACAGGGGAAGAAGATATGCATGAACTTGCTAAGCCCTTTTTAAAGTCTTGTGCCGAAGAGACAGAGGCAGAAAGGGTTGGTTATTGGAGCGTAGGAGAGGAGGTAATCTTTTGCGAAAGTATGTACGTGAAAGAAAAGAAGGAATTTACAAGGGGCACTTTCTTTTATAAGGAAGGGTGCAAAAGTTTCTTGGAGGCTTTGGAAAGGGAAGGGATCTTTGAAAGCAAAAGGGCTCAAGAGGATGAGAGGATAGGAGAATGTATGGGTGAATATCTAAGGGCTAACAACACCAACATGCTTCTCTGCTTTGGTGTATGGTTTGAAGGAAGGTTAGTAGGTTTTTTGACCCTTGAAAAGTCCCAAAGAAGACAATGGATCATTTTTGAATTTTACAAGGTCCTTTATACAACCAGCCTAATAAGCCTTTTGTTTGAAAAGCAAAAGGGAGATTTCCTTTTAAGGATGTATAAAACCCTGTACTCTGTGAACAATCTTATTTTAAACGTCAAAGAGAGGGAAGAGCTTTTTAGTTGGTTCTGTAGGATTGCGGTGGAAGAGGGTATGTTTAGAATGGTTTGGGTGGGGCTTTTGGATGAGAAGGGGAACGTGGTTCCAGTGGCTTCTGCGGGCTATGGGGAGGACTATCTAAGCTGGCTAAGGATAAATATATACGACGAGATAACCAAAAAGGAGCCAACGGCGACCGCCATAAGGGAGGGCAAGATTCAGATTAACAATGATACAGAAACAAACCCAGCCATGGCTCCCTTCCGTGAAAAGATGTTAAAGAGGGGATACCTTTCAAGCTGTGCCTTCCCCATAAGCTTTAAGGGAAAGGTAATAGGTGCCATAAACCTTTACTCCGATAAGAAGAACTTCTTTAGTGAAGAGGTAATAAAGCTTGTGGAAGAGTTGGGAGGGTATCTATCCTTTGCCCTTGAGTATATGGAAACCCTAAGGACAAAAAATATCCTATACCTTGCAGTAGAGGATATTAAAGACTGGGTAATTATGACAGACAAGAAGGGATACATTGAATACGCAAACCCCGCCGTTGAAGAGATATCGGGCTATAAAAGAGAGGAGATCATAGGGAAAAAGACTTCTATATTCAAATCTGGGTTGCACTCAGAGGACTTTTACAAAAAACTTTGGGATACTATCCTTTCTGGGAATATCTTCAGTGATGTTTTTATAAACAGAAGAAAGGATGGTAGCCTTTTTTACCTTAGCTCAAGGATAACACCCATAAAGGATGAAAAAGGAAAAATAGTAGGTTTTATAGCCGTGGGTAGAGATATAACACAGTTTAGAGAGATAGAGGAAAAGCTAAAATACCTTTCAAGCTATGACCCTCTTACAGGCACTGCAAACAGAAATTACTTTTTTGAAGTCTTGGATTCTGCCATAAAGGAAGGTGGGACTATAGTCATAGCTGTAGTAGATATATACAACCTCTCCCGTATAAACTTTTTGTATGGATATTCTACGGGAGATAAATATCTACTTTCCCTTGCAAAAAAGCTGTCAAAGGTTGGAGATTTTTGCGGACGCTATGGAAGTGACGAGTTTATGCTCTTTAAAAGGTTAAAGTATACAAAGGAGTTTGAAAAATTTGTGGATGACATCCTTAAAGTAGGAGAAGAAATAAGGCTAACTTTAAGAGTGGGCTTTTCTCTTTTCCCTTTGGATGATTCAGACCCTTATAGTCTTGTAGAAAAGGCTATGTATGCCCTAAAGAGTGCAAAGTCTGCCACAAACTTTTATGCCTTTTATATCAAGCATGAGGAAGATGAGATACTAAGGAGTTTAAAAATGGAAGAAGAATTAAGCCATGCCTTGGAAAGGGGAGAGTTCCTTCTTTATTTCCAACCCTATTACAGCTCAAAGGATTATAAAGTAGAGGGGGCGGAGACTCTTTTAAGGTGGAACTCCAAAAGCTTTGGACTTTTGCCCGCAGGGAAGTTTATCCATCTTATCCAAAAGAGAAAGGAGCTTATGGATAAAATGGAGTATTGGGTATTTGAAACCGCCATAAGGCTTATAAAGACCCATTCTATAAAAATCCCCATATCTATAAACCTATCACCCCTTCATATAGAGGAAAGCTTTTGCGGTTATATTAAATCTCTATTGGAAAAATATGAGGTTAGCCCCAATCTTATAGATATAGAGATAACAGAAGAATCTGTGATAAAAGACACGGATAAGGCTTTAAAGGTTCTTAAAATGTTAAAAGAGTATGGATTAAAGATAGTTCTTGATGATTTTGGAGTTATGTATTCTTCTCTTTCCCTTCTTTCCAA
>CALIUI010000115.1 GCA_938048815.1 uncultured Aquificaceae bacterium
CAACCTCTGAACTATTTTTCTCTATAAAAGCAGTTTGATATGACTGAGAAGCCTCCTCCAACTTGAACCCTTGCCCCACCCTGTTAAGGCTAAGGTTTTCAACCACGTTATTATCCATGTTTTTAAGAGATGGGTTGTCAACGTTAATATCCTTTTGAGGCCCTCTCTGTATAGGAATAACAGGATCTTTTATATCCGAGAACACACCACCGCTAAGAAAGTCAACCTCTGAACTATTTTTCTCTATAAAAGCAGTCTGATATGACTGAGAAGCCTCCTCCAACTTGAACCCTTGCCCCTGATTGACATTCTTTATCATAAGGAAAGAACTGTAAGCATCAAGGTCTGGTGGGAAAGATAAAAATAGATTTTGTTTATTGTCAATATCCTTCTCCTTCTTATCTCTTTCGGGTTGCCCCGTTAGATCCAATAGCACAGACAAGAAGTCAAAGCCCTCTGGTACAGGCACAAATTCCAAAGAAGGCTCTTTTCCATAATGGAAGGGTCTTACAGCTTCACTTCTCATCTTTCCCTCCCTTTTATAATTATATACCCTTTACACAAAATTTCAAGTATTTTAAATTTTATTTATGGAGGTAAAGGCTTTTTACTGGGAAGGTTCTTTTCTCAGGCTTCTTGATCAAAGGGAGCTTCCAGAAAGAGAAGTATGGCTAAGGCTTGACCACTATAAAAAGGTGGCGCAGGCTATAAAAGATATGGCTGTTAGAGGAGCGCCTGCCATAGGTTGTGTGGCGGCTTATGGATTTCTCTTGGGAGTAAAAGCCGGTGAAGACCCAAAGGTAGTATATGAAACTTTAAAGAACACCAGACCCACAGCTTATAACCTTTTTTGGGCTTTGGATAGGATGAAAAGGGCTTTGGAACTGGGAAAGAATATAGAAGAAGAGGCAAAGGCTATTGAAGAAGAAGATTATAGGGCTAACAAAAGAATAGGTCAGATAGGGAAAGAGCTTATACCAGAGGGAGCAAAAGTGCTTACCCATTGTAATACGGGAGCCCTTGCCACCGCAGGATGGGGAACCGCCTTGGGTGTTATAAGGTCTGCCCACTACAGCGGTAAGAAGGTCTTTGTGTGGGTTGATGAAACAAGGCCCTATCTTCAAGGTTCAAAGCTTACCGCATGGGAGCTACTAAAAGAGGGCATCCCTCATAAGATAATCACCGATTCAACGGCGGGCTACCTTATGAGAAAGGGCTTGGTGGATTGTGTCTTGGTAGGAGCGGACAGGATAACAAAAGATTACCATGTGGCAAACAAGATAGGAACCTATGCCCTTTCCGTGCTTTCAAAGTCGCACCGCATACCCTTTTATGTGGTAGCACCCAAATCCACCTTTGACATGAACTCCCACGGAGAAGATAGCATAAGGATAGAAGAAAGAAGTCAAGAAGAGGTAAAAAATATAAAAGGGATAGCTATAGCTCCCAAGGATTCTCCCGCCTTGCATCTTGCCTTTGATATAACACCGCCCGAGAACATAACCGCCATAATAACAGAGGAGGATATAATAAAACCATGACCTTTTCGGATATACTTACAGCACTTAGCAAGAAAAAGGAATGTGAACTGATAACATCTTGGAAGGAAATTCCCATAAGAGTAAAACTTCCCATAAAATGGATATCTTCAAAGGAAAGGCTTATCAGTTTTAACTTCAAAGAATGCAGGTTTAAAAGCGTTTTTTCAGGTACAGACCCTGTATATATAAAGTTTAATGAGATATTTCTATCTTGCAGAATCTTTAGCAATGTAAGGGATGAACTGGTTTTAGAGATAGAATCTGCTGTACCAGCACCACATATAGCTCTTAGAGAGTATATAAGAGTTCAGCCTAAGGAAACGGAGCCTGTTTATGTTTCCTTTTGCGTTGGAGAAAAATGCATTTTAAAGGCAAAAGTCGTAGATATAAGTGAAAATGGTGTTGGAATGTTATTACACGAAAAAGATGCAAGCATTTTGCTAGACACACTTTCAGATATATCAACAGATGTTCAAAAAATACATACAAAGATTGAAATCTATATGGATATTCCTAATGAAAAATTAATAAAAACCATTGGAGAATTGAAAAATATAGTAAAAGAGAATGATTATATCAGGATTGGTTTAAAAATGGATTTGGATGAAAAAGACAGAACAACAATAAGGCGTTATATTATGCAAAGGCAAAGGGAGATACTTGAACAGTTAAAGTCCATATGAGCTGGCTTTTGAGGATATCCTTAAGATACCTTTTTTCCGGAAAGGCTTCTACTCAGCTTGTTTCCTTGATAGCCCTCGTAGGTATATCCCTTGGAGTGTCTGCCTTGCTTCTTACCATGGGCGTTTTTTCTGGCTTTCAAAGACAGTTAAAGGAAAAGATCCTGTCCGCAAGCCCCCATTTAGTGGTTAGCCTTTTTGACCATGATAAGCAGGAACACATTGACAAAATCAAAAGGTTAGATCAGGTAGAAAGGGTTTATTTTGTTGCTATATACCAAGCCCTTGTATCAAAGGAGGGTAGGCTTTTTAGTGTGGGCGTGAAGGCTTTAAAAGAGGAAGATATAAAACAGATCTACGGAGTTGATGTAAAAAACGGGATAGCCCTTGGTGTGGGATTGGCGGATATAATGGGGGTTGGAAAGGGTCAAGAGGTTTTACTTTTGTCTCCCATGGGGCAAAGGACCCCCTTTGGTTTTTTGCCAAGGGCAAGGGCTTTTTTGGTGGATGGTTTTTTCCAAAAGGGCATCTTTGAGCAAGATTATGCCACAGTGGTTATGAGATTGGATAGCGCAGGGGAGCTTTTTGGAGAAAGCTATCAGCTTTTGGGCTATGAGATATACCTAAAAGACCCTTATAAAGCCCAAGAGGTAAGGGAAAAGGTGGAAGACATATTGGGACCTTCTGCGGTGGTAAGGTCTTGGATAGATTTAAATAAAGCTCTTTTTAATGCCCTTCAGTTTGAAAAGGTTGCCCTTTCCTTCGTGCTTATGTTGATGGTTTTGATAGCTTCCTTTAATATAACAAGCTTGCTTTTTATGAAAACAAGAGAAAAGGTTAAAGATATAGCTATACTTAGAACCTTTGGGCTAAAGAGAAGACAGGTGCTTTTGATTTTTTTGATGCAAGGGCTGTTGCTTGGAGCCTTTGGTACCCTTCTTGGATTTTCCTTTTCCTTGGTGGGAGCCTTTTTTATAAACAGATACGAGCTTATAAGGGTGCCTGCGGATGTTTATATGATGGACCATATACCTGCATACTTTGAGATAGGGGATATAGCCTTTACCCTTTTGGGGGCTCTTTTGTTGTCCTTGCTTTCAAGCCTTTTGCCAGCCTACAGAGCTAGCAAGGAAAGCATAGTTAGGGTTTTGAGAAATGAATAGGCTAATACAGACCATAGACCTTTGGAAGGAGTACTCCAACGGAGTTTATGCCCTAAGAGGGGTAAACATAGAGGTTTTTGAGGGGGAAATGGTGGGGCTTATGGGACCTTCTGGTTCTGGCAAAAGCACTTTACTTCATCTAATAGCGGGCTTGGAAAAGCCCACAAGGGGAAAGGTTTATCTTTTTGGAAAAGATCTCAGTCAGTTAAAAGAGGATGAACTTTCCCAACTAAGACAGAAACACGTGGGCTTTATCTTTCAGTTTTATTACCTTCTTGAGGACTTTGATGTTTTGGAAAACCTTACCTTGATAGGACAGATGGCGGGTATAAAAAAGCCAAAAGAAAAGGCTTTGGAGATATTGGAATATCTTAGATTAACCCACAGGCTTCATCACAGACCAAGTCAGCTATCAGGAGGAGAGCAGCAAAGGGTCGCCATAGGCAGAGCCCTTATGCTTGAGCCCAGACTTTTATTGGCTGACGAGCCCACGGGCAACTTGGACCTCGCGGAGGGGAAAAGGATCTTTGAACTTTTCTTACGCCTAAGAGAAGAAAGAAGTATGACCCTTTTGGTAGCCACCCATAACGAAGAGCTAAAGATTTTCTTTGACAAGATTGATAGACTAAAGGATGGTGCACTAGAAACATGGTAAAAACCCTTACCATATCCAAAAACAAGCCCAAAGCCTAAATCACCAAATCTTTAAATCTCTTGTTATGTGAATAATAACTTTACTTTTTTGTTATAATAATGTTAAATACTTAAGGAGGTAAAAAATGGGTAAAAGGATGGGATTAGTCCTTTCAGCTCTCTTCAGGGTATTTCAAAAATAGCTTCTTTTACAAAGCTACCGCCCCCGCTCCCTGCAGCAGGAACTCGTGCCCATACAGGGTCTCCCCACAAGCCCTGAAAGAGTCTCTCCTTCAGGACAGAGAGGTCTCTTATAACCCTCTCAGGAGAGAGTGCAGTCAGCACCACTACCTTAAGAACTTGCCAAGGATTATGGATACCCTCGCTTGTTCCATCCAGTGGCTTGGATACCCTCCTTGACTCACTCTTAAGGCTTTTTATAGCTATGTCTATTAGCTTCAACTGCTTGGCTTTCAAATATGCATTCCTTACTCTCTCCTTTACATACTCTTTAAGCTCTTTTACAGCATCCAGATTATTCTGTAGTTTGTTTAGCAAATCCCTATAAACCTTAGGAACTTTCTCCTTTAGTCCCAAGCCCCTTCTTGCTATCACATAAGCAGAAGCTACATCCTTTGTTAGCATGTATTGGGGTGCATACTTTAACATGCCTATGGTAGACGTATAAGATGGATTTATTTCTATTACCTGTATTCCCTTTCTCTTTGCCAATAGCTTTATCTTTGACAGAAGCTTTTTATAAGCAAAACTATGCTGTATTCTCCTTATCTTTCTCCCAGAGTGGTCTCCTTTTTTGTTTTTAAGGTGTGCGGAAATAGAAAAGTAGTATTGCTATATACATTAGGCGATCAGGGTGTTTCAAAATAGCCCTTTTACAGGACTATCGCCCCCACCCCCTGCAGCAGGAGCTCGTGCCCATACAGGGTCTCCCCACAAGCCCTGAAAGAGTCTCTCCTTCAGGACAGAGAGATCTCTTATAACCCTCTCAGGAGAGAGTGCAGTTAGCACCACTACCTTAAGAACTTGCCAAGGATTAAGGATACCCTCGCTTGTTCCATCCAGTGGCTTGGATACCCTCCTCGACTCACTCTTAAGGCTTTTTATAGCTATGTCTATTAGCTTCAACTGCTTGGCTTTCAAATATGCATTCCTTACTCTCTCCTTTACATATTCTTTAAGCTCTTTTACAGCATCCAGATTATTCTGTAGTTTGTTTAGCAAATCCCTATAAACCTTAGGAACTTTCTCCTTTAGTCCCAAACCCCTTCTTGCTATCACATAAGCAGAAGCTACATCCTTTGTTAGCATGTGCTGTGGTGAATATTTTAACATACCTATGGTAGACGTGTGAGATGGGTTTATCTCTATTACCTGTATCCCATTCCTTTTTGCCAATAGCTTTATCTTTGACAGAAGCTTTTTGTAGGCAAAACTATGCTGTATTCTCCTTATCTTTCTCCCAGAGTAGTCTCCTTTTTTGTTTTTACTTTTCTCAAAGTCAAGC
>CALIUI010000116.1 GCA_938048815.1 uncultured Aquificaceae bacterium
GTATTTTCGGCTTTGACAAGGATGGGCATAAAGAAGTTATTTGCAGTTAGTCTAAAAGGCTTGTTATCAAAGATCTCCTACATAATACTCGCCTACTCTATATCAAAACTCATTAATCTTAAACTAGCAATTTAGGTTTTACCTTTTAATCCTCGGATTTTCAACTTTTTAGATTTGAAACTATCCTGATATATCGGGTAGATTATCTTTTTCGCAGGCAAGGATGCCCATGCTGCATGCATGCGCTTCTACAAAGGATCTCTCACCCATTCATTAATAGTATACACTCTTTAAGTCTTAAAAGTATCTCGTTTATAAGCAACATGCCCCTTGTGTTTAACTTCAGTCTTCCCTCCTCTTCCTCAAAGAACTCCTTTAAATCTTCGGGAAGGGACGGTAAAAGGTCTTTCTCTACGCCTTTTCTTGTCCTTAGGACTACAAAGATGTAGTCGTATATCTTCTCCTTGCCTTCAAGAACTTCTTCGTATTGGATGGGCTTTTTTCCTTTCATTACCCTTTCTTTGTAAAGCCTTAAATTCCTTGTGTTGCCAAACCTTCTGTATTTTACAAAGCTCCATGCAGAAGGACCAAGCCCCAAAAACTCTTCATGGGTCCAATAGAGGAGGTTGTGTTTGCATTCATAACCTTCAAGGGCAAAGTTGGAGACCTCATAATGAAGAAATCCCATGTCGCTAAGTTTATCCACCAAAAGTTGGTACATGTCCCCTATGGTGTCCTCGTCGGGAAGCTTCAAAAGCCCCTTCTTGTATAGATTGCCTATCTGCGTATCTTCGTAAGGTGTAAGGAGATAAAGGGAAATATGGGTCAAAGGTAGATCCTTTAAAAGGTCTATCTCCTTTTCCAAATCCCTTAGGCTTTGCCCATGATAGCCATATATTAGGTCTATGTTTATGTTTTCAAAGCCAGCCCTGTAAGCATTATATACAGCTCGGAGTGTATCCTTTACTGAGTGTAGCCTTCCAAGAGCCTTTAAGCCCTCTTCCCTTAAACTCTGTGCCCCTATGCTAATCCTGTTAAAGCCCATATCTTTTAATTGCTTGTAGTCTTCAAAGCTGTAGTTTTCTGGGTTTGCCTCAAGGCTAATTTCTTCCAAACAAGACAGGTCAATCCCTTTTGAAAGTTCCCTTATAAAGCCTTCATAAAGTTTGGGCTTTATCAAAGAAGGTGTACCACCGCCAAAGTACAGGGTTTTCAAAGAAAAATCAAGGTCTTTGTATAGGTCGAGCTCCTTAAGGAGCAGTTGAAGGTACTCCTCATGGTTTGCCTGAGGTTCTACAAAGGACAAAAAATCGCAGTAGGGACACTTATAGGAACAAAAGGGAATATGAAAGTAAATACCTTTAACCACCTTCAAACCTTATGGGCTTATTTTTGTGCTCTTTTATGATAGAAAAGAGAAGCCCAAAAAGGAGGGAAAAGGTTATTATGCTGCTGCCACCATAGCTTACAAAGGGCAGAGGAATACCCACCACCGGTGCCCATCCCATGGTCATCAAAAGGTTTACAAAGCTTTGAAAAAGCCAAAGCCCCGCAAAAACCCCCACATACATCCTTTCCACGCCCACAGGCATGTCAAGGGCGTATTTTATAGTTCTATACAAGATAAAAAAGACCGCAGATACAAGTATAAAACTGCCAAAAAATCCAAACTCCTCCGATATTACCGAGAAGATAAAATCTGTATGCTTTTCTGGAAGAAACAGAAGGTGGGACTGGGTACCACCAAGCAAGCCCTTTCCAAAAAAGCCACCAGAGCCAACCGCTATAACAGACTGTATAAGCTGGTAGCCACTGCTATGATAGTCTTGATAAGGGTCTATTACCGCAAGAATGCGAGCCCTTTGATAGTCCTTTAAAAGGTTCCACAAAAGGGGCGATATAAGTATGAGTAAAACCCCAGCCATTATAAAGTAGCGAAGCCTTACACCATAGAGGAAAAGGGCAAGGGTAAGAATAAAGAGGTACATAACCGTGGTGCCAAGGTCGGGCTGTTTTAGGGTAAGAAGGGAGGGTATGGCAAAGGAAAAGATCAGCATTAAAAACTCCTTACTTAAAAGCCCCTTGGCGTGGCTTAACACATAGACGGAAAAGAGTAAAAGGGAAAACTTAAAAAGCTCCGATGGTTGAAAGCTTATAGGTCCAAGGTCAAGCCACCGCTTGGCTCCATAAACACTTTTTCCAAATATGGGAACAAGCACCAATAAAAAAAGGTTAAAGAAGTATATGGCGGGTGCAAGATCGTATATGACTCTAAGGTTTATTCTTGAGAGAAAAAACATCAAAAACCAGCCTGCTAACATATAGATGAGCTGTTTGTAAAAAAGGGGAGATATACCCTCTTTGTAGGTGGCGCTGTAAACTCCCAAAAGCCCCATAAGGCAAAGTACAAGCAAAGAAAAAAGCAAATATAGGTCGTAGTCTAAAAGGAATTTTTTAAGCCTCTTCATAGTAAATAAGTCTTCCACAGGAAGGACAAGGAATCACCTCACCACCCACAAGCCTTGAGTAAAGGGCAGAGGGTAGTTTGGTGCCGCAGTTGCCACAGGTACCAAAGGTATCCACAGAAATCATTACGGGCAATCCATACCTTTCCTTTAGCCTAAGGTATTCTTGCCAGACTTTTTGTTCTGTGTTTTCCTTCATAATTTCAAAGGATTTTTCCAACTCTTCAAGCTTCTTATAAGCCTTGGACTGAGAGTATTCGAGGTCTGAAAGCTCCTCTTGGATTTCCTCAAGCTTCTTTATCAACCCCCTATCCTTTTGTGAATTTTCAAGGCTTTTTAACTCTTCCTCCAACTTCCTTAGGTTATCCTTTAGTTTTATGATACAGTCTTCGCCTTTTGCCTTTTCCCTTAAAAGAGCCTTGTACTCTTCCGCCTTTTTTACAAGGGGCAAGTTTTCTTCCGCCCTCTTTACCCTTTGCTTACATTCTTCAATACCCCTTAGATGTTCTTTGATCTTTTCTTTTACCTCTTCAATCCTCTCCCTTAGGGTTTGCCTTTTTCCTTCAATTTCTTCCTTTTCCCTAAGAAGGGTTTGCGCCTGCTCCTGTAGCCTCTTTATTACCTTTTTTACCCTAAGGATTTCAAGCTCAAGGTTTTGGAGCTGCAGCATTTTGGAAAATTTATCTCCATCCACAGAGAATATAATATACAAGATCTTTCAAAAATAAACGCTCTTCCCGCCCCATGCTAAAATCTTAGAATGCTCATAACCTTTGAAGGCATAGATGGTTCTGGTAAAAGCACACAAGCAGAGCTTCTTTTTGAACACCTAAAAAAGCTGGGCTTAAAGGTCTCCCTTTACAGGGACCCGGGCTCGACGGACATTGCGGAAAAGATAAGGGAAATAATTTTGAGCTTTTCCATGGATCCCACCACGGAGCTTTTACTTTTTGAAGGCGCAAGGTCAAGCCTTGTGTGGGAGAAGATATTCCCAGACCTAAAAGAGGGCAAGATAGTGATCGTGGATAGGTTTATAGATTCCACCCTTGCCTATCAGGGATACGGCAGAGAACTAAACCTTGGCACCGTTAATATCCTTAACCATATAGCCACAAGGGGAAAAAAGCCAGACATTACCTTTCTCCTAAACATACCCTTGGAGGTAGCCCTTCAAAGACTAAAGGGCAAAAGGACACGCTTTGAAGAAGAAGCCTATCTTAGAAAGGTCAGGGATGCCTTTATACTTATAGCCCATCAAGAAAAAGACAGGATAGTAGTTTTGGATGGTACCAAAGGTCAAAAGGAGATATTGCAAGATGTTTTAAAGGTTCTTAAAGAAAGGTTCGGGCTTGATTTATAATATGCTTTGGAGGGTCAAACATGCAAGAATGCATCTTTTGTAAGATAGTAAGGAAGGAAATACCCTCAAAGGGAGTTTATGAGGATGAGCTTGTTTATGCCTTCCACGACATAAACCCTGTGGCACCCACCCACCTTCTTATAATCCCCAAAAAGCACATAGTTGGCATCCAAAGCCTTGAGCCCGAAGACAAAGAGGTCGTTGGCCATATGTTTTACGTGGCAAGGCTTCTGGGAGAGCAGCTTGGATACGCTCCCGACGAAAACCTAAACAAGGGCTACAGGCTTGTTTTTAATGTGGGAAGAGATGCAGGTCAAAGCGTTTTCCATCTGCATCTTCACTTTATAGCTGGTCGTAGTATGGGATGGCCTCCGGGATGATATCCTTTAGGGATTGGATGGAGGAGAAGGTCAAAGAGTACTACAAAGCCGATTTTAGAAGGGATTTTTTTACTGCACCGGAACTGGACAGAGCCTTTGGCTACGCCCTTGCCTACCATATAGCCCAGTTTATAAGGGATTTTCCAAAGCCCATAATCTTTGAACTTGGTGGTGGAAGTGGTGCTTTGGCTTTTGACATACTTACCTACCTAAGAGAAAAGGAAGAAAAGCTTTTTGAAAAGACCAAATACTATATATACGACTTTAGTCCAAAGCTTATAAGCCTACAGAGGGAAAGGTTAAAGGATTTTGAGGGAAAGGTCTATTGGGCTGAGGATCTTTTCCCAATGGAAGGAGTTGTCTTTTCCAATGAGTTTTTTGACTGCCTTCCGGTACATGTGATTAAAGGGGGGAAGGAGCTTTTTATAGACAGGGGGGAAGAGCTTTGGCTTGATATATCCAAGGAAGAACTAAGGAGAGTTATAAAAAGGATGGGTTATGAAACTCTTTCTCAGGTCATAGAAATATCCCTTGAAGGGATAGCCTTTTTAGAGAAAATAGGGAAGAACCTTTTAAAAGGCTTTCACATAGCCATAGATTACGGCTATACAACCAAAGAAATGGTTAAGTTTCCAGAAGGTACCCTTGTGGGCTATAAAAACCACCGCTTATATCAAAGGCCCTCAGAGGGCATGGACATAACCGCCCATGTGAATTTTTCTATACTTGAAGAGTACGGAAGGGACTTTGGGCTTGAAAGGGTTGCTTTTCTTAACCTTAAGGACTTTCTCCTCCAGAGCCTGCCCTTTTTGGAAGAGTTGGAAAGCCTAAGTCTGTCAGATTCCCCAGAGGACATAGAAAGGCTTTCTCGCCTTAAAACCCTTCTTATAAGTATGGGCTACCGCTTTAAAGTTTTAATTCAGAAAAAGCTACAAAGCTCTTAATTCAAGCTCATAAACATCTCCCCTGTTTTGTATAGTAAGGGTTCCGGTCCTTCCCGTTATCACTAATATTCTGCCATCCTTTGTGGTCAATACCCCTTGGATAGTTTCCTCAAAGTTGCTACCCCTGAGGGGCTTTAAAAAGACAAGGTCTTTCCTTTTCTCGCTCAATATAAAGAGCTCACCCCTTGTGTATTTTAAAATATCCAAAAATCTCTGCACCACACCCGTATGGTTCTTTATCACAAGAGCAAAGGAAAAGTCCAAGAATCTTCCTTGAGTTCCCCTTGGATTAAAAACAAAGTTCATCTTACCCTGTTCAAGGGGTATCTCCACATAGGTGTAGGATCCTCCAAAGCCTTCCTCTGTTGAAAAGACCTCTCCATCTCTTTTGAACACTCTAACTCTGCCTGTGCTATCGGTAAATACAAGGTAATCTTCAAAGGAAAAGGCACTGTCTATCCTAAAGCCCCTTGGGGCAAGAAAGGCTCCTATCTCCCTTAGATTTTCTCCCTCCAGAGAAAGCCTTACACTTTGCCCAAAGCCTGTCCTAAGGTTATACCTTTGACCTATAAAGGTTTCCCTTGGTTTTTCCTTGTTGAGAACTCCCATCAAATAGGGCACATTCCTTATAAGGGGCACAAGACTATCGCCAACCCCTTTGAGTATAAGGGAGCTTGCAGAATCTCCAGCAACCATATTTACAAGGACAAAGTCCTCCTTTCCATCTCCTATTTTTACACACTGGAGCCCAACGGGAACACCCGCAGGAAGGCTATAATCAAACCTTTTAACAATATCCTTTTTAACCAATTCATAAGCGCTTATCCTTCCCGAAAAAAGAACCAAAAGGAACTCCCTTCCTGTGCCCGTAAGGTCGCATATGTCTGCAGACAAAGGCAAAGAAGGTAAAGAGAGAAGAAGCCTTGACTTTCCAAGAAGGTTTATATCCTCAAGGTTAGCCTTTTCCATACCAACCTTGCCAACCCTTGGCGCACTGTAGAAGGCTACAGGACTATCCCTATACTCCACGCCTATACCATCTTCCAGTTCCTTTATGGTATAGCTGCAAGGCTGTTCCTTTTTAAGTTCTGGCAAAAGAGCCTTTAGTTTAAAAAAAGTTTCCTCCTTTCCTTGAAAGCATAGATTTTCCACCCTCAACTTTATCCTTTCACCTTCTTTGGCAAGCCCTTCTATGAGCCTTGCGTAAGAAAAGTTATCTTGGACCTCCTCTATCCTTATCCTGCCAACCACTTGTTTTTCCTTGCCTATTACCTGTTTGGTGATAGGGTGGATTATCTCTTTACCTTCCCTTAAAAGGTCAAACTCCTCTCCAACCCTAACCTTGTCCTTGCCTAAATCCACTACAACCTTCTGGCCCTCTACCTTTACCACATACCCTTCCCTTTGGAAAAAGCTCCCAACCTTTTCATAAACCTCCTGCGCCTTTAAAGTTAAAGGAATAAGAAAAAGTATTAAAATCAAAGCCTTTTTTCCCATAGCTCCTCCACAGCCTTTATTATAGCCTCTGTCATACCCTCGGTGCCCACCTTTATAAGGCCTTCCGTGTATATATCTGGTGTTCTATAACCCCTTTCAAGGACTACTTCTATGGCTTTTTCTATCACTTTTGCCTCCCTTTCAAAGCCAAAGGAGTATCTTAGCATCATGCTTGCCGAAAGAATGGTGGCAATAGGGTTTGCTACACCCCTACCCGCTATATCGGGTGCAGAGCCGTGCACGGGCTCATAAAGGGCGTACTTATCTCCAAGGCTTGCGGAAGGCAGCATGCCAAGGCTTCCCGTGATAACAGCAGCTTCGTCGGAAAGGATATCTCCAAAAATATTGCCCGTGACAATAACGTCAAAGGATGAAGGCCTTCTTACTATCTGCATAGCACAGTTATCCACGTATAGATGTTCTAGCTGCACGTCGGGATAGTTCTTAGATTCTTCTTCCACTATTTCCTTCCAAAGTCCGCTTACTTCCAAAACGTTGGATTTGTCCACACTGGTGAGCTTTTTCCTCCTTAGGCGAGCTATCTCAAAGGCTTTTCTTACAACCCTCCTTATTTCGTCTTCTGTGTATTTCATGGTGTTGATACCAACCCTTTTCCCTTCTTGGACAAAGATACCCCGTGGCTCTCCATAATAAACATCCCCTGTCAATTCCCTTACCACTATGAAGTCAGTACCCCTTGCCACATCTTCCTTCAAAGGAGAAGAAGCTATCAAGGGCTCATATACCTTTGCGGGCCTTAGGTTTGCATATAGGTCAAGAGCTTTCCTTATACCAAGGAGCCCCTTCTCGGGTCTTTTTTCAGTGGGAAGGTTGTCCCATTTGGGACCCCCGACAGCACCAAGAAGGACTGCATCGCTGCTTAAACACAGGTCTATGGTCTCCTGGGGCAAAGGTGTACCCCTTTCATCAATAGCGGACCCGCCTATCAAAGCCTTTTCAAAAACAAAGTCTATCCCCGATAGCTCCCCTACTCTCTTTAAAACTTTAACGGCAGAAGAAACTACCTCTGGACCTATTCCATCACCTTCCAAAAGAGCAATCTTAAAAGTTGGCATGGAGTTATTATACTAAACCTTATTATACGTTGAGTAAGGAAACACATGGAGGAGTGTATTGCGTACGCCCCATTAAGGACCTATGGGAACAACACGCCAATTGTCCTGTTAAAAACATCGGGCGGTTCAGGAGCTGCCCCCATGGGGGATTCCTCAACTGGAGTACTGCATTATTATAAATGCTTTAAAATATGCTAAAGCTCAGAGTATTTTAAGGAGGTTTTCATGAAGTTGGTAGCGATAGGAGGAGGCACAGGGCTTTCCACCCTTTTGAGGGGTCTAAAGGAAAAGGTGGGGAAAGAGATAGAGGATTTAGCAGCAATAGTGACGGTGGCAGACAGCGGTGGAAGCACAGGAAGGCTAAGAAGGGACTATAATCTGCCTGCACCGGGAGATATCAGAAACTGTATAGCGGCTTTGTCGGAAAGTGAGGATATAATCAGAGACCTTTTCCAGTTTAGATTCAAAGGGGGTGAGCTTGACGGGCATGCCTTTGGAAATCTCTTTTTGGTAGCCCTTACAGAAATCACAGGAAGCTTTATGCAAGCGGTAAATATAGCCTCTCAAATACTCAGAACAAAGGGTGAAATAATCCCGGCGACCCTTGAAAATATACAACTGTGCGCCAAGTTTAGCGACGGAGAAAAAGTGTGTGGAGAAGAAAAGATAACAGACTATGGCAAGGATAAAGAGGTCAAGCTTGAAAGCATATGGATAGAGCCCAACAACGCAAGAGCTCCCATTGATGCCATAGCAAAGATACAGTCTGCGGACATGATAGTCTTTGGTCCTGGTAGCCTATATACAAGCATAATTCCCAATCTTCTCATAGAGGATATAAAACAGGCTGTATTTCAATCTTCTGCCATAAGGGTTTTCATTGTTAATGCTATGACACAGCCCGGTGAAACAGATGGCTTTACCGCCTATGACCATATAAGGGTCTTTAAGGAATTGACGGGAATAGATAGAATAGATGCTGCCATAGTAAATACAAAGATGCCACCAGACCATGTGCTAAGAAGGTATTTAGAGCAAAGGCAAGAGCCTGTGATCCCCGATGTGGCAAAGATAGCAAGGGAAGGGATAGAGGTTTATGCGGAAGACCTAATAGGCAACAAGGAGGACTTTGTAAGACACGACCCCACAAAGGTGGCAGACCTTATAGTGGAAATACACAAAAAGTATGCTGCACTTTCTTAACTTTGATACTTCCCAGCTGCCTTCCGAAAAGGCACAGGTTGTAATCTGTGGAAGTGGTATAGGAGGTCTTACCACCGCCATAGTTTTAAGGGAGCTTGGACTTGAAACCCTTATACTCACAAGGGGTATAGGCAATACCTATTATTCTCAAGGGGGAATAGCTTGCGCTTCTCACCCCGAAGATAGCCCTTATCTTCATCTTTTGGATACTCAAAGGGCTGGAAGGGGGCTATGCAGAGAGGAAACACTTAGGATATTGGTAGATGAGGGCGTGCAGAGGATAGCGGACCTTAAAAGATGGGGTGTGGAGTTTGACAAAGAAACCACCATAGAAGGAGGGCATTCCTTTCCACGGGTTTTTAAGGTAAAGGATTACACAGGCAGAGCCATATACGAAGCCCTATGGAAAAGGGTAAAAGACCTTGGTATAAGGGTGGTAATGGGGGAACTTCAGGAGATCTTGGGAGAGGCGAAGGTAGAAGGCATTATCTACTATGATGGAGGCCTAAAACTTATACATACAAAAGCCCTTGTATTGGCAACAGGGGGAGCGGCAAGCATGTTCTTATACACTTCCAACCCCGTAAAGGTAAGGGGTGATGCCCTTGGAATAGCTATGAGAAAGGGCATAAGCCTTTTAAATCCCGAGTTTGTTCAGTTTCATCCCACCGTGGTAAAGGATACCAACATACTTATATCGGAGGCGGTAAGAGGAGAAGGGGCTTTAATTATCGACCAAAAGGGGGAGAGGTTTGTGGATGAATTGCAACCCAGGGATGTAGTAGCAAGGGCAATATATAAAAAGTTAAGGGAAGGTGGTGATGTCTATTTGGACCTTAGGGTGCTCCAAGACAAAGGCATAGATCTGGAAAAGAGATTTCCCACCATATATACCCTTTTGAAGGAAAAGGGCTATGACCCACAAAGGGAGCCTATTCCCATAAGACCAGCATCCCATTACTTTATAGGCGGTGTGGAGGTGGATAGCTACGGGAAAGCGACCCTTGAAGGGCTTTATGCAGTAGGTGAATGTGCCTGTAGTGGGGTACATGGTGCCAACAGGCTTGCATCTAATTCCCTTTTGGAGGGTGTGGTCTTTGGCTATCGTGTTGCCTACCGCGTATATCATGACCTACCCTTTCTTAAAGAGGAAGAAAGGAAGGTAAAACATAAAAGAAAGGGTATGCATAACCCCCCCTATACCTTTGAAGACCTAAGGAAACTGATGTGGGAAAAATGTGGTTTTGAGAGAGAGGAAAGGGCTTTGAAGGAAGCTTTGGAAAAGTTAAGAGGATGGCTTGAAGGTTGGAAGGGATGGGAAGATACCATAGAAAACCGCCAGCTTCTTGACATAAGCCTTGTTGCCCTTGCTACCCTTACCACAGCCCTATGGAGAAAAGAAAGTAGGGGAGTTCATTACCGCGTGGATTATCCTTACGAAAGGGAAGAGTATAGAAGAGATTCACTTTTTTCCATCTTTGATGATTTGTACACTAATTGAAAAACTGTATGAGGGAGCTATTTAAGAATTGTTCCATTGATAATTTACAAAAGGAACTCAAACTTAGCGTATGCTTGTAATTTACGCCTAGTGAAAAATCCCTTTTTCATCGGTAGTGTAGGCATCTTGCCTGCGATAAAAGAACAGGCGGGAAGCTTGAACTACCAGAATTTTAAATTTTTTGCGGCGGTCAATGATGTACCCCTGCAAAGGATAATTTCTCACCCGGCCTATGTTTGTTATAATTTTAGAAGGGTGGAATGGAAAAAGTTAAAGAGATAATCTCAAGACTTGAGAAGGGTTTCCCCAATAAGCTTGAGTTAAATTTCTCAAGTCCCTTGGAGCTTCTTGTGGCGGTCATCCTATCCACCCAGACCACCGATAAAAAGGTCAATGAACTAACAGCAGGGCTATTTAGAAAGTACAAGACCTGCGAAGACTATTTAAAGGTTCCCCTTGAAGAGCTTGAAAAGGATATAAGCTCTGTTAATTACTACAGGAACAAGGCAAAGTTTATAAAGTCTGCCTGTCAAAGGATAGTGGAAGAGTTTGATGGTAAAGTACCCAATAATATAAAGGACCTTACAAGCCTTCCGGGTGTAGGAAGGAAAAGCGCTAACATGATCCTTTACAACGCCTTTGGGAAAAATGAAGGAATTGCGATAGATACCCATGTGGCAAGGGTAAGCCAAAGACTGGGGCTGACAAGAGAGGAAAAACCAGAAAACATAGAAAAGGATCTGATGGAACAAACACCCAAAGACCAATGGGGCAAATTATCCAACCTGCTTATACTCTTAGGAAGATACATATGTACTGCCAAAAAGCCAAAACACCATGAATGTCCTCTATATGACCTTTGTCCTTCAAAAGAGCTATGATAGGAATAATAGGCGGAAGTGGGCTTTATAAGCTTGATGCCTTCAAGGCACTTGAAAGGATAGAAATAAGAACTCCCTTTGGAGAGCCATCCTCTCCCCTTGTGGTGGCAAGGGTAGGAGATAAAGAGGTAATTTTTATATCAAGGCACGGAGAAGGCCATATATACCCACCCCACAAAGTTCCCTACAGGGCTAACCTTTGGGCTTTCAGAGAGCTTGGAGTGAATAGGGTTTTGGCTATATCTGCGGTAGGGTCTATAAACAGAAGGTTTCGCCCGGGGGACTTTGTCCTGATAGATGACCTTCTGGACTTTACCAAAAAAAGGGAGAATACTTTTTATGAAGGTAAGTATTCCATTCCCTTGGGAGGCGAGGACAAGGTGTCAAAGCTTCTTAAAGAGGGTAAGGTGGTTCATATAGATTCAAGCCAGCTTTTCTGCCCTCAGATAAGGGCTGTTATGGCTGAGGTTCTTGAAAACCTAAAGCTATCTTATCATACTTCCGGTGTCTACGCCTGCACCGAAGGACCAAGGTTTGAAACCCCTGCGGAGATAAGGATGATAGAAAAGATGGGTGGCGATGTGGTGGGTATGACAGGCTATCCCGAGGTAGTTCTTGCACGGGAGCTTACCATGTGCTATGCAAGTGTGTGCATTGTGGCAAACCCCGCCGCTGGCATTGCGGGCTACCGACTCACAAGCGACGAAGTTATAAGCCTTATGAAGCAAAAGGAGGAAGAGATAGGGAAAATTATCCTTGAGTTTTTAAAGAGGCTTCCTGATAAGAGAAGCTGCGGATGCGATAACATACTGGAAGGTGCGGAGGTTTAAAGGTTTATCTTCTCTTCCACTATAAAGGGCTTTTCTTCCTTTGTTCTGTAGTATATTCTAACCAAAAGCTCTGCCAGTATTCCCGTGGATATAAGCTGTATGCCTGCCAAGATAAACAAAACACTTAATATCAAAAGGGGCCTTCTTCCAATACTTTCATCAAGGAAAAGCTTTATGAAAATAAGGTAAAAAAGGGCTAAAAGTCCAAGGGAAAGCAAGAAAAAGCCCACGGTTCCGAAGACGTACATGGGCTTGTTAAGGTATTCATTGAGAAACTTCACGAGGAATATATCCAGTATAACCCTTACCGTTCTTCCTATACCATACTTAGATTTTCCATAGATCCTTGGATGGTGCTTTACGGGTATCTCCGTAATCCTTGCCCCCAATCTCTTGGTAAGGGCTGGTAAAAACCTATGCATATCTCCATAAAGCTCAAGCCTTTTTATGATATCAGACCTATAAGCCTTTAAGGTACATCCGTAATCGTGTAATTCCACTCCCGTAGCCTTTGATATGATCCAATTGGCAACCATTGAAGGAAGCTTCCTTGATAGGAAAGGGTCTTTTCTGTCTTTTCTCCATCCACTTACGATATCATAGCCTTCTTGAAGCTTTTCCATAAGCCTTGGAATGTCCTCTGGGTCGTTTTGGAGGTCTGCATCCATGGTTATGATAACTTCACCTTTGGCGTGTTGAAAGCCCGCATACATGGCTGCAGTTTGTCCATAGTTTTTCCTAAGGCGTATAAGCTTTACCCTTTTATCCCTTTGTGCTATTTCCTTTAACCTTTCCCATGTAGAATCCTTGGAGCCATCATCCACAAAAACTATTTCATAGTCTTTATCAAGCTTTTCAAGGACCACCTTTAATCTTTCATATAGTATGGGCACATTTTCCTCTTCATTGTAGGCAGGTATAACCACAGATAGATAAACTTCAGAGCTCATATTTACCCTCGGATTTTAGTATTACAAGCTTTTCTTTTTCTTTATCTACAACTTCATGCACTTTATAATCGTAGAAGTTTATCCTATGAAGCTGGAAAAGGTCTATGTTTTTCTCCGCTATATATCTAAGAGTATAGGCATAGTGTTTTTGCGGGTTTTTTACCTTTGCTTCTTTTCTGTAGTATTCAAACTTTACTATCCCTTCCGCAGAGGAGATATCAAACAAGGAAAGGTATCTTTTGGAAACAAAGGGAACTAGCCATTTACCCTTTAGGAGTTTTTCTGATAGGTTCCTTATATGGTTTTTCCAAAAATCAAAAAGGCTTTTGTCTTTGTAGGGCTCTCTCCAATCTATGGGTGCGTAGGGAATGCAAGCGTTTGCTTTTATAAGCCCGTATATGGGAGAAAGCACCCAAGAGTTATCTACTATATGTTTAACAACATTCGGTGGCATAACCCACAATTCTAAGTTTTCCCAAAAGCTATTTCCAAACCTTCTGTAAAGGGGAGCCAAGGTAGGATTCAAGGAAAGATCCCTTTCCAAAAGCCTTGAAAAGGGTTCAAACTCATCAAGGTTAAACCTGTTTTCTGCACAGTTTTTAAAGGTGATGGGATTTTGTTTTTTGCTATAGGGTAGGAGAAACAAAAGCATAAATAACATTATACGCCCATTGAGAAATTATATGTAGGCAATTTACGGTTTAACAGCATGTACCCCCAAGGAAATCCTTATAAAATACGCCTCTACAGGGAAGTTTTTCATCCAGTCTTACTTCTTTGCTATAATATCCTTATACGCCGGGTGAGAAATTCAAAAAAGCTCAGACACAAGCCCATCAATAAAAAGTGGATATCTTACCACATTACATGTCCATCTACAAACAAATACTCCAAGACCCTGAAAATGCCCTGCCCTTCTTGAAGATACAGGTTGAGACTTGTGGTATTGACGGAACGATAT
>CALIUI010000117.1 GCA_938048815.1 uncultured Aquificaceae bacterium
TAGCTTGGGCTTTTACAGGAATGCATATTTTTTGACCCACCTTTAACCTTTTTTCATCCAAATTCTTGTTGGCGGACTTCAAGCTTTGGATATCCACACCTTCTTTTTTTGCTATCTTTTGTAGTGTATCACCTTCTTTGACTGTGTAGTTTTTACACTCCACTGCAAAAACAAGGCTAAAACTAATACCTAATAATAAAATCCCTTTCATCATCCTTTGGCACCCCCTTAATTATTTCCATGCGGCTTACTTTGCCCGCACGAGGACCTTTAAAAACTTCCTTTTCATTTCCTTGCACAAAAATTTCAACCCTACCGTCGGACAAATTCCTTACCCAGCCAGAAAGCCCATAACTATCCGCCACCCTTTTTGTAAAAGCCCTAAAGCCCACACCCTGCACTATACCGCTTACATATACCCTTAGGGCTACCATGCTAAATTTTATACCATAAAAGATACGGGATAACATAGAGGAATTCGCTGGGCTCCAAGAAATTTAAACCTACTTTAAGTATTAGGGGCATTCATGTCCGCAAGAATTACTGTCTGCCCTGACTCCGCCCATAAAAACTTGACAAAAATACACTAAAGCATATTATAAAAACTAATGTAAAGTTAGGAGGTGGATGTATGTTTAGTGAAAACCTGCTGTCTGCAAAGTCTTTGGAATACTTAAACAGGGCAAAGGAGATAGCTAAAGGGAAAGGGGATAGTAAGGTAGATACAGACCATCTTCTGTTGGCTTTATTCTCAGATGAGCACTCAGCCCTTGCCAAGTACTTGGAGAAAAGGGGAATTGATGTAAAGGGGCTTTATAAGAAAGTTCTTCAATACTTAGAAAAGCTTTCTTCTCAGATAAGCAAAGCGGTGGAACAAGAGGCAAAGCATCTTATAGACCTAAGAAGCAAGATAATGCAAGTTAAATCGGATATTGGGCAGGTTCAGATAGAGTATGAAAAGATAAAAAGGACAAAGGAAAGGGTAAAGGAAGAGACAGAAAGGGCTAAAAGGTATGGAGATTATTGGAGCTTGAGGGAGCTACAGATAGAGCTTTCAAGGCTTGAAAGGCTTGAAGAGCAATTAAGGAGTCAGTTGGAAGGCGTTGAAAGAAGCCTTTCTACTGTTTTTAAAAGAGAAGATGTAAAAGCCTTTTTGGAAAACAAGCTTAGCATAGACGGGCTTATAAGAAAAGCCTTGGAGGACTCAAGCCTTGTAAAAGAAGTAAAGGAACTTGGTATTTCCCCCGACAGGATAAGGGATGCGGTGGGGAAGATAGTTTTTGGAAAAGAGCCTGCCTTTGATTATTCGGAGAATTTGGTCAAGGTGCTTGAAGCTTCTCAAGATAAAGCAGTTTCCGAAGGGCAGGCTCAAGTGGAGCCTTATCATATAGTAGCAAGCTTGGTATCTTCAAAGGATACCATAGCAGGTAAGATTTTAGAAGACCTATTAGGAGGTGAAAAGATGAAGGATGTATCACAAGAACTAAGGGAAGAAGAAAAGCCAGCTCTTGAAAGGTTTGGAGTGGACCTTACCCAAATGGCAAGGGAGGGCAAGCTGGACCCTGTTATTGGAAGGGAAAGGGAGATAAACCAAGTGATAGAGGTGCTTTTAAGGAGGACCAAGAACAACCCAGTGCTTGTGGGAGATCCCGGTGTGGGTAAAACCGCCATAGTGGAAGGGCTTGCCCAAAGGATAGTAAATAAGGAAGTGCCTGTGGAACTCCAAGACAAATCCCTAATAGCCATAGATATAGGCTCCATTATAGCGGGCTCTAAGTATAGGGGAGAATTTGAAGAAAGGTTCAAAAGTCTGCTGGAGGAGGTTAAACAAAAGGGCAATGTGATCCTTTTTATAGATGAAATACACACAGTGGTGGGTGCTGGTAAGGCAGAAGGAGCTGTTGATGCAGGCAACATGTTAAAGCCACCTTTGGCAAGGGGTGAAATAAGGGTAATAGGTGCCACCACTGTGGATGAATACAGAAAGTACATAGAAAAAGACCCCGCCCTTGAAAGGAGATTCCAACCCATCTATGTGGATGAACCCACAGAAGAGGAAGCTATGGAGATTCTAAAGGGCTTAAAGCCAAAGTTGGAAAAACACCACAGGGTGAAAATCTCCGACGATGCAATAGAAGCTGCTGTAAAACTAACAAAAAGATACGTAACCTTTAGAAAGCTTCCAGACAAGGCGATAGATGCCCTTGACCAAGCTTCTGCCAGAAAGAAACTTTCCCTTGTGGCACTTCCACCGGAAGTTCAAGAGATAGAAAGGAAGTTAAAAAACCTTGAGGAAGAGATCCAAAAAGCTTACCTTGAGGGCAACTACGAAAAGGAAGCCCAGCTTAAGATAAAAAAGGTGCAGATGGAAAAGGAAAAGCAAGATATCCTTTTGAAAACCGGCGGAGCAGACTTAAAAATATCGGAGATAAAGAAAAGATTAGAGGAGCTTGACCAAGAGATATTAAAGGCTTCCGAAAGGGGAGACTATGAAAGGGAGGCAAACCTTAAGATAGAGAAGGTAAAGCTGGAAAAGGAGCTAAAGGAGTTGGAATCCAAAAAAGCCCAAGAGCTTGTGGTAGGGTGGGACGATGTGGCTATGGTAGTTTCCGAATGGACTGGCATTCCCGTTGCCAAATTAAAAGAGGAGGAAATGGAAAGGCTTTTAAAGTTGGAAGAGGAGCTACACAAAAGGGTAATAGACCAAGAGCATGCGGTGGTGGCAGTGGCAGAAGCCATAAGGAGAGCAAGGGCAGGATTGAAGGATCCAAAAAGACCAATTGCCAGCTTTTTGTTCCTTGGTCCAACGGGTGTAGGAAAAACAGAGCTTTCAAAGGCTTTGGCAGAATTGCTCTTTGGAGATGAAGAAGCCCTTATAAGGCTTGATATGTCGGAGTTCAAAGAAGAGCACAGCGTAGCCAAACTAATAGGAGCACCCCCGGGATATGTAGGATACGAAGAGGGAGGAAAGCTAACAGAGGCAGTAAGAAGAAAGCCCTATTCTGTTATACTCCTTGATGAAATAGAAAAGGCACATCCAAGGGTCTTTGACCTTTTCCTACAAGTGCTAGACGATGGAAGACTTACAGACTCTCATGGAAGAACCGTAGACTTTAGAAATACGGTGATTATAATGACCTCCAACATAGGCTCTCAGTATCTTTTAGCCTTGTCTATGGATGGTGATGAGGAAAAGATAAAGCAAGAGTTTGAAAAGGCAAGGGAAAAAGTCCTTGAAGAGTTGCGTTATCACTTTAGGCCCGAGTTTCTAAACCGCATAGACGAGATAATAGTCTTTAAGCCCCTTACCATGAAGGAGCTTTTCCAAATAATAGACCTTTTGACCGCAAGCATAAACAAAAGGCTTGCAGAAAGGAACATAAAAATAGAGCTAAGCCAGAAGGCAAAGGAACACCTTGTAAAGCTTGGATACGACCCAGCCTATGGCGCAAGACCCTTAAAGAGAACACTACAAAAACACTTGGAAACTCCCCTTGCAAACCTTATCATAAAGGGAGAAGTAAAAGATAGCCAAAAAGTACTTATAGACCTTTCGCCAAGCGGAGAGCTCATCTTTAATCCCACAACCACATAAAAAATTTTCAGCCCCCTTGGGGGCTTTTGTTTTTAAGGTGTGCGGAAATAGAAAAGTAGTATTGCTATATACATTAGGCGATCAGGGTGTTTCAAAATAGCCCTTTTAAAGGACTACCGCCCCCGCCCCCTGAAGCAGGAGCTCGTGCCCATATAGGGTCTCCCCACAAGCCCCGAAAGAGTTTCCATTTCAGGACAGAGAGGTCTCTTAAGACCCTCTCAGGAGAGAGTGCCGTCAGCAC
>CALIUI010000118.1 GCA_938048815.1 uncultured Aquificaceae bacterium
CACTGGGATGGGAAGCTCCACCACGTTATCTGGGGGTGGGGGCTCCTCTGATGGGGGCTGCGAAGTAGGTGGGGGCTCCTCTGGTGGGGGCTGTGGTGGAGAGGGTGGTGTTTCCTCTGGTGGCGGTCCTCCTCCTCCACCACCGCCGCCACCTCCACCTCCGCCAGAAGTGTTAAAGGTAGCGATGCATGTCTTGTTGGAGTTTATGGTTATGGTGCATGTGCTACTACTACCACAGGAATAGCAATCACCATCCCAGCCTGCAAAGGTAGAGCCCGAGCTTGGTGTGGCGGTAAGAGTTACTGATGTGTTTGCATTAAAGATATCGGAGCATTGAGAGCCACAGTTTATACCCGCCGGTGAGCTTGTGATAGCACCAAAACCTGTGCCTCCTTTCGTCACTGAAAGAACATATTCAACACCCCTCAAATCCCCAGTTAGCTTTGCCACAAAGGCATCAGCAACACCACCAAAATTTGCCTGAGCCCCGCCAGATGTGCCTGGAAAATTGCCAGAGCCTGTCTCACCAGCCACATAAACATTGCCAGAACTATCAAGAGCTATGGCACGGGCATAATCATTATAACTTCCACCAAGATAAGTGGCTTGGGTAATGTTTGTCAAGTTATTGCTTAGCTTTGCCACAAAGGCATCATCACTACCACCATGAGTTGGCTGAGCCCCGCCTATGTTTGGGAAATCGGTAGACCTTGTATAACCAGCCACATAAACATTGCCAGAACTATCAAGGGCTATGGCAAAAGCTCCATCCTCACCACTTCCACCAAGATAAGTGGCTTGGGTAATGTTTGTCAAGTTACTGTTTAGCTTTGCCACAAAGGCATCTGCATAACCACCATAACTTGGCTGAGCCCCGCCAGATTTGTTTGGGAAATCGGTAGAGTCTGTCTTACCAGCCACATAAACAGTGCCAGAACCGTCAAGGGCTATGGCACGGGCATAATCATTATAACTTCCACCAAGATAAGTGGCTTGGGTAATGTTTGTCAAGTTATTGCTTAGCTTTGCCACAAAGGCATCATCACTACCACCATGAGTTGGCTGAGCCCCGCCAGATGTGTTTGGGAAATTGGTAGAGCTTGTCTTACCAGCCACATAAACATTGCCAGAACTATCAAGGGCTATGGTATAGGCTTCATCCCAATTACTTCCACCAAGATAAGTGGCTTGTATAATGCTTGTCAAGTCATTGCTTAGCTTTGCCACAAAGGCATCTGCATAACCACCATGAGTTGACTGAGCCCCGCCAGATCTGTTTGGGAAATCGGTAGAGAGTGTCAAACCAGCCACATAAACAGTGCCAGAACCGTCAAGGGCTATGGTATAGGCTTCATCCCAATTACTTCCACCAAGATAAGTGGCTTGTATAATGCTTGTCAAGTCATTGCTTAGCTTTGCCACAAAGGCATCTGCATAACCACCATAACTTGGCTGAGCCCCGCCAGATTTGTTTGGGAAATCGGTAGAGTCTGTCTTACCAGCCACATAAACAGTGCCAGAACCGTCAAGGGCTATGGCATAAGCATAATCACTCCCACCTCCACCAAGATAAGTAGCCTGCAAAAGAGGGTCTATAACAAGCTCCTTGCTCCTGTCATACTCTCCCACCTCAAAGGCATAGGCAAGCTTTTTGCCATCCTTAAAAAGCCTGTAGCTCACTGGCACATAAACCCTTTTGCCATCTACCTCCTGATAAGCTACGGGCTTTGTAAACTCTATGTCCCCAAGCTCTGTTTTCAAAATTAGCTCTCCACTCTCTTTTACCTTTGCATCCTTTGCACCTTCCAACTCCACCTTTATTGACCTTGGGTCTGCGTTGGGAGATACATAAAAGAGTTTTTCTATGTTGCTGCCATATGCCTTTAGCTCCATCCTTATGCCTTCATAAACTTTTCCCTATGCTGGGTGAAAAGTTATCCTTTTGTAGGGGTAGTTTATTGACGCCACAAAAAATTTAAAATTTTGGTAGCTCAGGCTTCCAGCCTTTTTTTATCGCAGGCAAGGATGCCTGCGCTACTGGTAAAAAGTAGGATTTATCACCAAACATATGGTTTAGAACAAAAAAATATTTTAAAACATGCTAAGCGAGAATTATATGTGTAAGCAATTTACAAATTATCCCGATAAAACTTAATCGAGTGGTATGTAAAGGCGTACGCTATCTACCCAAGGGTGACAATTCGTGAGTTGTTCCTACATTCACCCAACGTTTATAAAAAATCTATGTATATATCTGTACGTCCTTACAAAAGGTTTTAATAAGCCACCCCTACGAGAGGGAAGCCTTCATTGGGCGCAGTAATTTGCTATAATAAAAATCCCATGGAGGAAAAGCTAAGTAAATACTACAGAGATATAGATATAAAGGAACTAAGGAAGCTTTTTGAAGACAAACTTTTCCGTGTTTCTCCCACCATGGAGTACGTAAGAAACCTTATATTGGATGCAAAGATGCTCCTTAGGATCCTTTACGATAAGGAATTTGACCTAAAGGATGAAGCAAGGAAAGACTTTGTATCTGCTTTGCTCTACTTTATAGAAGACAGAGATTCTATTCCCGATAAGTTGCCTTTGATAGGCTATTGGGATGATTATAAGCTTCTTAGATATGTGAAGAACAAGCATAAGGAAGAGATTGATAGGTACTTCTCCCAAGTTAAACACTTCATAGCCAATTACTTCTGATGTTTAGGTTTTTAGCCTACAGACTTTTTCATTCCTTTATAACCCTTTTAGGAGTTACCTTTTTATCCTTCCTTATCATAAAGTTGGCACCGGGGGATTACCTTGACCAGCTTAGGTTAAACCCCCAAATATCCCAAGAGACCATTGAAGCCCTAAAAAGGCAGTACGGGCTTGATCAAAACTTCTTTGTGCAATACTTTAGGTGGCTTTTTTCCGCTTTGACCTTTGACCTTGGTTATAGCTTTCAGTACCATGCCCCCGTTTCAAAGCTTATAGGGGAACGCATAGGAAACACTCTCCTTTTAACGGTAAGTGCCACTCTGCTCTCTTGGCTTGTAGCCATACCCTTGGGCCTTTGGGCAGGCTTAAAGGAGGATAAACTTCCCGACAAGATAATAAGGGCTTACAGCTATGTTTTTATGTCTTTTCCTTCCTTTTTCTTGGCCTTTTTGGTCCTTTTCCTTGTTTCCAAAACAGGCAATCTACCTGTGGGAGGTGTCCATAGTCCCAACTTCTATGAGCTTAGCCTTTTTGGTAAAGTTGTAGACCTTCTTGCCCATATGTTTGTGCCCGTTTTTACACTTACCTTGGTTTCATCGGCAGGGCTTATAAGGCTTATGAGAAGCAGCGTTATAGAGATAAAGAACAGCCCCATGGTGGTCATGCTTAGGGCAAAGGGTGTATCCCAGTGGGTGATAATAAAGCATATTCTAAAAAATGCCATGAACCCTTTTACAACCCTGATAGGTTATGAGATAGCAGGGCTTCTTTCGGGCGCAGCTCTAATTGAAATAATAGTGGGCTGGCCCGGACTTGGTACCCTTATGTTGGATGCCGTGTTATCCCAAGACCTGTTCCTTGTAATGGGCGGACTTTATATCGGTACTATAATGTTATTAGTAGGGAACTTAATAGCGGACATCCTTTTGGCTATCATAGACCCACGTGTTAGAGAAAGGGAGATAATAAGATAGGAGGTGTTTAAGATGGCAAAGGTGGCTATAATCTTGGCAGAGGGCTTTGAAGAGGTAGAAGCAGTTGCCCCCATTGATGTTTTAAGGAGGGCTGGTGTTGAGGTTATAATAGCAGGGCTTACACCAGACCCAGTGCCCAGCGCAAGAGATGTAAAGATAGTTCCAGATACCACTGTGGATAACTTAAACCCACAAGAGCTCGATATGGTGATCCTTCCGGGCGGTGCGGGCGGTGTAGAAAGGCTAAAGGCTGACCCAAGGGTGGAAAGGTTCATAAAGGCTATGCAAGATAAGAAAAAGCTTATTGGGGCTATATGCGCAGCACCAACAGCTCTTGCCAAGTTTTGTGTACTTGAGGGCAAAAGGGCAACCGTCTACCCTTCCCTTGTAGAAGAGATAAAACCTGCTCAATTTGTAGATCAGACGGTGGTAGAAGATGAGAACCTTATCACCAGCCAAGGTCCTGGCACAGCCCTTGAGTTTGGCTTGAAGTTAGCAGAAAAATTGGTGGGCAAAGAAAAGGCAAGGGAGGTGGCAAGGAGGATGCTTGTAAATTACGAATGATACAGGTAAGGGTAAAGCCTGGGGTAGAGGACAAGATAAGGGGCTTTTTCCCTTGGGTTTATAGACCCGAGATAATAGGCTATTCTAAAAAGCCAGAGAAGGGGGATTTTGTAGTAGTCAGGGACTTTTCGGGTAAATTCCTTGGCTATGGCTATATAAACCCGCAAGCCAACATAAGCATAAGGATACTATCCTTCAGGAGAGAAGAGCCCATAAGCAAAGATTTGGTAAGAAGAAGAATAGAAGAAGCCTTTGAGTACAGAAAAAGGCTATACCTTGATAGCAACGCCTATAGACTTATCCATTCGGAAGGAGACCTTCTGCCGGGGCTTGTGGTGGATGTATATGGTCCTTATGTGGTAGTGGAATTTACCACCTTTGGCATGAGCAAATTAAAAGACTGGATAATTCCTATCTTGATAGACCTTTTAAAACCAAAGGGCATATATCAAAAGGTCAGCGAGTATGTGGCTTCTGTGGAAGAGCTTGAGAAAGAAGAAAAGCTTTTGTACGGAGAGGTGCCAGAGGAGTTTATATGGGAACACGACCTTAAGTTCTATGTAAATATTCTCGGTGGTCAAAAGACGGGATTTTTCCTTGACCAAAGGGGAGCAAGAAAACTTATAAGATCCCTTGTAAAGCCAGGGGATGAGTGCCTTGACCTTTTTTGCCATTCGGGAGGCTTTGCCCTAAGTATGAAAAAGGCTGGAGCCAGTTATGTGATGGCTGTTGATATTTCATCACAGGCTTTGAATTTGGGAAAGAAAAATGCCCAGTTAAACGGCTTGTCGGGGATAGAGTGGGTGGAGGCAAACGTTTTTGATATCCTAAAGGCTTTAATTGCAAAGGGTAAAAGCTTTGACGTGGTGGTTATTGACCCACCATCCTTTGCGAAGAATAGGGCAACTGTTCCCAACGCCCTAAGTGGCTATAAGGAGCTTATGCTAAGAGGCATACAACTTACAAAGCCCGGCGGCTACCTTGCGGTTTATTCTTGCTCTTTCCACATTACAAGAGAGCATCTTTTGCAAACCCTTGTTTCTGCCGGGAGAGATGCCAAAAGGCAATTAAGGGTTATAGGGGAAAGCTTTCAAGACCTTGACCATCCTTGGATATTACAGATACCAAATACCCTGTATTTAAAGGGAATATACGTGGAGGTTTTATGATGGATATAAAAGATGCCCTGATTATGGGAGCGGTGGAGGGCCTTACAGAATTTTTGCCCGTGTCTTCCACAGGACATTTGATCCTTACAGCCCATATACTTGGAATTCCCCACGATAGCTTTACCAAGAGCTTTGAAATATCCATACAGCTTGGTGCCATACTGGCTATAGCCCTTTTATACTGGCGTAGGCTAATGGGAGACTGGGAGCTCTGGAAGAGGATCTTTGTAGCCTTTTTGCCTACTGGATTTCTCGGCTTTGCCTTTTATAAGTTTATAAAGGGCTATCTAATAGGGAACGACCTTGTGGTGGTTATAGCTTTGATTCTGGGTGGTATATTCTTGCTCTTTGCAGACAGACTTTGTGAGAGGTTTTGCTATATAGGAGATGTAAAGGACCTGAGCTATCCAAGGGCTTTTGCCATTGGAGTTTTTCAAAGCATCGCCATGATACCGGGAGTTTCTCGCTCTGGCGCTACCATAATAGGTGGTATGTTTATGGGCTTAAGCAGGAAGGCTTCTGCGGAGTTTTCTTTTCTTCTTGCCTTTCCCACCATGCTAATAGCCACAGCTTATGACCTTTACAAATCCCATCAATCTTTCCAAGCCCAAGAATGGCACATTCTTTCTGTAGGCTTTATAACTTCTATGCTCTTTGCTCTGCTGAGTGTAAAGGCTCTCCTTAAATTTCTACAAAAACACTCCTTCGTACCCTTCGGGATCTATAGGATCCTTGTAGGCCTTTTGTATGCCTACTTTTTTCGGCTTTGGTGAATAAATTCACGGAGGAGTTTTTGGGAAAAACCTTATGAGATTACTATTTCAAAAGCCAGTCAACGGATTTACAAACCAAGAAATACACCTTTTTTAAAATTATTCATTACTTCATGTGGGCATTGGTGCATAAAAAGATATTCAGAACAAACTCCACCCACAATCTTACTACTCTACACACCTTTAACACGCATAACTCTTAGCCACATATAACATATCCATAATACTCAACACCTTACACCAAACCAATAACTCAATCCTACGCATCTCATCCAGCCTACTACTCACACAATTACCAA
>CALIUI010000119.1 GCA_938048815.1 uncultured Aquificaceae bacterium
GGCGTTGGTGCATAAATTTTCAAAAGGGCTACAATCAATAACTTAAACGAGGTAGATTTTTCCAGCTTATAAGCTTGCCAATTGACTTATAAGATAGGAATATCAAGGGTTTCCCCGAAGTTCCTTTAACGGATTTATTCACCACTGCCTTTTTACGCTATAACCTTTAAAGAAACTCTAAACAAGGCAAATATAAGGTGCGCTCGTTTCCTCCAAATAATAACCTGTTTAATTCCACTATGAACCAAAAAATAGGTTCTTTATCTTTTAAATCCGCTTGACTTATTAACTATAACTCTCCTGCAATCCTCAATAAATACTCTCCATATCCACTTTTAAGTAATGGCTCTGCCAAAGCTCTCAGCTGTGCCTTGCTTATCCATCCGTTTCTATAGGCTATTTCTTCTATACAAGCTATTTTTAACCCTTGTCTTTTTTCAATGGTTTGAATAAATAGGCTTGCCTCCAAAAGGGAATCGTGCGTACCTGCATCAAGCCAAGCAAAGCCTCTCCCCAAAAGTTCTACTTTAAGCTTACCTCTTGCAAGGTACTCCTTATTTACGTCTGTTATCTCAAGCTCACCTCTATAGGATGGCTTAATACTCTTTGCTATATGCACCACTTCAGAAGTGTAAAAATATAACCCCACCACTGCATAATGAGACTTTGGTTTTTTAGGTTTTTCCTCAATACTCAAAACATTCCCATTTTCGTCAAACTCTACTATGCCATACCTTTCGGGGTCTTTTACATAATAGGCAAAGATAACACTCTTTTTTTCCTCCTTTACGGTGTTCATGGCTTTCTTTAATAGTTCAGGTAAACCATGACCATAAAAGATGTTATCCCCAAGTATAAGGCAAACATCATCGCCCTCTATGAAGTCCTCTCCTATTATAAAAGCTTGGGCTATGCCTTCCGGCTTGGGTTGTACCTTGTAAGAAAGCTTAATACCATATTGAGAACCATCTTTCAATAAGGCTTCAAACCTTGGAGTATCCTGCGGAGTAGAAATTATGAGAATATCCCTTATGCCGGCAAGCATAAGGATAGACAAAGGATAGTAGATCATTGGCTTGTCATAAACTGGCAAAAGTTGCTTACAAACGGTCAAAGTAGCTGGGTATAGCCTTGTACCAGAGCCTCCTGCAAGGATAATACCTTTCATAACTTGTCCCCTTTTACGAAACTTTCAAGCTCTTCCTTCCACGTAGGAATATCTACATTTAATATTCTACTAATCTTCTCATTACTCATAGCGGAAAAACGTGGTCTTTTTGCTGGTAGATTAAACTCGGCTTGATAGGCAGGGTAGATAAACTTTTTAATATTAGCTAGTTTAAAATATTCCTTTGCTAATTCATATCTTGAACAGTAATCAGAGTTAGTCAGGTGATAAAGACCTGTTAGCCCTTCTTTTAAAGCCTTTAAAGTTATTTCTACGACAATCCTTGTAGAAGTAGGAACAGAAAATTCATCACAGGCAACTCTAAGATACTCTTGACTTTTAGCCCATTGGCTTAACTTGTATAGAAAGTTGTTTTCTCCCTCTCCATACAACCAACTAACACGAAAAATAAGATAGTTTTCCAAGGAACTTCTTATTATATTCTCTCCAAAAAGCTTACTTTTACCATACTCATTTATAGGATTAGGCTGGTCATCTTCTGTATATAAACCTGCCTTTTCACCATCAAAAACATAATCTGTGGAATAATGAATTAAAGTAATGCCCTTCTCTAAGCAAGCAAAAACAAGGTTATGAACTCCAATAGCATTAATTTTCATTGCTTCATAAGGATATTCCTCTGCCCTATCAACCAAGTTGTATGCAGAACAGTTTATAATTATGTCGGGTTTGTAATCTTCAACCACATTTAATACTGTGTTTATATTTGATACATCAAGTTTTTCTTTTGGAAAGGCTGAATAATTAATATTTGTGTTTGAAAGATATTTTACAAATTCTTTTGCCAACTGCCCTTTTTTACCAACTATAAGTATTCTCATGAGTTTTTATTGTAATAAAAGTTTAACTCATCTATCAATTCCCTCAAAGTTGGAGCATTTTTATCCTTTGGAGATAAAAAGGGATCACTAATAGGCCAATCTATGTTTAAGTCGGGATCGTTCCAACGCAAAGATCGGTCATGCTGTGGAGAATAGTATTCATCCACCTTATAGACAACTTCTGTATTTGGCACAAGGGTTAAAAAACCGTGGGCAAATCCTTTGGGAACCAATAATTGCCTTTTGTTGTCCTCCGTTAGAATTACAGAAACCCATTTACCAAAAGTAGGGCTTCCCTTTCTTAAATCCACTACCACATCATAAATCGCACCCCTTATACACCTAACAAGCTTTGTTTGGGCTTTTGGTTCAAGTTGAAAATGAAGACCACGCAACGTACCTGCTTTTATGCTTAGGGAATGATTGTCTTGTATAAAATCAATGTAAATGCCCAATTCCTCAAACTCTTTTTTATTGTAGCTTTCTAAGAAAAACCCCCTTTCATCGTTAAAAACCCTTGGCTCTATTATATAGACACCTTCCAAAGCGGTTTCTATATAAATAAACTTACCCATGTTTATCACCCATAAACCTTTTTCCAATACTTGCTTAAAGATATAAGTTTTTTCTCAAGCCATTTTCTGTTATCTACATACCATCTAACAGTCTTCTCTATTCCCTCTTCAAAAGTTGTTTTTGCAACCCATCCAATTTCCCTTTTTATTTTTTCTGTACTTACAGAATATCTATAATCATGCCCAGGTCTATCCTTTACAAAACTAATAAGGCTTTCTGGCTTTCCCAATAGGGAAAGAATTGTTTTTACAACTTCTATATTCTTCTTTTCAAAACCACTACCCACATTATAAACTTCTCCCATTTTACCTTTTTGAATTATCTGAAAAATAGCTTCTGCGCAATCCTCAACATAGAGCCATTCTCTTATATTTAATCCACTGCCATACACAGGAATGGGCTCATCCCTCAAAGCTTTAAAAATCACAACAGGGATGAGCTTTTCAGGATACTGCCAAGGACCATAATTATTACTTGGCCTTACCGTTATAACTGGGAAACCATAAGTTCTATAATAAGCCCTACCCAACATATCCTGTGATGCTTTACTAGCTGCATAAGGAGAGTTTGGCTTTAACGGAGAGTCTTCTGTAAAAGAGCCCTCTTCTATTTCTCCATAAACTTCGTCGGTAATTATATTTATAAACCTTTCTACTTCATACTCTCGAGATAGCTCAAAAAGATTATATGTGCCCTCTATGTTTGTTTTCAAAAAAGCTTTTGGGTTAAGGATACTTCTATCTACGTGCGTTTCTGCAGCAAAATGAACTACTATATTCGGTTTTTCTGCCTTAAACACCTCTTTACAAGCCTTGTAATTGCATATATCTACTTTGTAAAACTTAATTTTATCTACAACTTCCTTTAACCTTTCCAAATCCCCTGCATAGGTTAGCTTATCTATTACCACTATATCATAGCCCTTTTTTACACCTTGCCTTACAAACTCACTTCCTATAAATCCAGCTCCACCTGTTATTAGGAGTTTCATTTTAAAAAGTCTCATTTCAAAACAGTATTTAATACCCAGCGCCCACTTCGTAAAATTAAATCTCTTAACTTAAACTTTAGGTTTTTAGAAAATGGTATTTTCTCAACTATATGATTGGTTCTCTTACCCAATAATATTGAGTATAAGGCTATATCAGACAGATCTATAGGCGTCCAATTTTTAGGCTTCTTTGCTTTCAAAAACAAACCATATGTATCAACTTTTTTTGTAAGCACCTCTATATGAAAATCTGAGAATATAGTCTTCATGTCTTCTATCTCAAATCGCCAAAAGTCGTATGGATACTCATGATACGGAAAACCTATTGACGGAACTGATATATATATATCCATCGGTTTTTAAAACGCTTTTTATATTATTTATAACAGTTCTCCAGTCTTTTACATGCTCTAAAACATTGAAAGCTATTATAACATCAAAAGCCTCTGGGCCAAATTCATTTAAAAGTTCTTCTGCAGACATTACTATATCCACAAATTTTCCCGACTCTAAATCAATGCCAATGTATTCCTTAGGTTTGAGAAATTTTATAATAAAAGGACGGACGCTACCATTTACGTATTTAGCCCCAACTTCTAAAACTCTTTTCCCTTCAAACTCCTTGAGTTTTGCGTATTCTATAAAAAGCTCTATGTCTTGAACATCACACATAATTTAAACCTCCTTTTTAGCAATCATTACAAGCTCCTCTCCAACATCTTTCATTTTACACAAAACATATTCCAAGATCAAAAAAATCAAGCCTTCAACTTTTAGCCAAAGGCTTAAGTTCTTGGGCAATCCCCCTGGAAGTTTGCCATCACGCCTAATTATCTTGCTTGCCCACCACATAAACAGTGCCCCTTTTGCAGAAGACCGTAGTTTATCAACTACAAAGCCAGCCTGTTCTGCATAAACTCTTAAAGACCTCGGCGAAAAAAGAAATAAATGACGTGGTGGATCCCAATGCAACCAATCTTTTCCAAAGATGCTACATCCCAAGCTTTTAATATTTGGTGTAATCACAATGAGTTTCCCACCCGGTTTGAGAATTCTTTTACATTCGTAGAGTAGGGTAAGGGGATCTGGCACATGTTCAATAACATGGCTCATGGTGATAACATCAAAGGAATTGTCGGGAAACTTTATACTTTCCAAAGTGCCCTGATAGACTTCAAGCCCATATTCTTCACGGGCAACTTTAACCGCTTTTTCATCTGGTTCAACTCCAACCACCTCCCAACCAAGCTCTTTCATCCACGATAGAAATAATCCATTTCCACAACCCACATCTAAAATCCGCCCTCTGTCGTATGATTTTAAATACATAACGCTGCCACCTACTATATCTTCCAAGGGACCTATCAAAGAAAGCAACTTCCCCAGAAAAAAATTCCCACCATCTATATCATAGCCATAGCTACTCTTGAGAATACTGGCTTTTATGCGTTTTTTAATCCCGCTAATAAAGGACCCTTTTGGGGTATATGCTTCATGAGTAAAGTATTCCGTGTATAGTTTAGGAATATCCTCTGGTATGGGCATAGGATTCAGCCAAGCGATATCACAATCCGCACAGTACATCAAACTCCAAGTACCTGGAGCCCCAAAAAGCCTGTCTTTAAGGTTTTGATATAGAATTTTGCCCTCTTTATTACAAACTGGGCAATTTTCAATTGAGCTAACTTTAATGCCTTCGTTAGTCATAGCTTCTCCTGTCATGATTTTTCCTTCTTACAAGCATTATAACCCTAAAAACCATATACACATCCCCCACTACCAAGGCAAGCCCATAAGCCAAAGCCGCACCAACCGCTCCAAGATGTGGAGAAAATATGTAGGTTAAAGCACCGGCAACCATGGCCCTAAATACATTAACATAAGCTATGACCTCTGGCTTCATAAAAGTATGTAAAATAAGGGATATAAGACCCAAAAGGGCACTTAAAGTATACAGCACGGAAACAATCAAAAACACAGGGATAGCTGGGGCATACCTTTCTCCCAAAAAGTACCAAAGGACAAAGCCCAAAAAAAGTATACCCAAAATTGAAGCAAGCAAGTAAAGGGGAAAAATTTTTCTAAGTAGCCTAAGGTATTTGTTTATCTGTTCCTTTTCAAAGGCGGTTATCTTTGGATACAGAAAGGAATAAAGCCCGTTGTATAGGATACCTAATCCAAGGGCAAGATTGACACCTGCGGAGAATATGCCCACCTCTTCAAGGGAAGACAACTTTGCAAGTATAAACCTTGAAACATAGAGAATACTACTACCTGCTATTGAAGCTATGGCTATCCACTTGCTATAGTCTAAGATCTCCTTTGTGTGTGTTAAGCCTTGAAAAGGGTATATTGAGGGGAGATTTTTAAAAAGGAAAAAGATTGAAAGGGGCAATAGGGGTATTGCATAGCTTATTAAAAGCCATGCTATGGGGCTTTGGGAATATGTAAAATATACAAAGAGCAAAAGAAGCCCCCTTAAAAGAGAGTGCATAAAAACAAAAAGAGAAAGTGTGAAAAACCTTTCCTTAGCTCTTAAATATTCTTGGTAATACATCCAAAGGATAAATAAACCACCAGAAAGAAAGCTGATTAGAAAAAGAGGGAAGGCTTCTTTTGGGTTTAATCCAAGGGTTTTTAGTAAAAGGTAGGTAAGCAGGGGTGAAGTAAGGGCTATAAGGAGAAAAATTAACAATTCCCAAAGGAAGGCGGATGAGATTATAGCTCTTTGTTTTTCTTCATCTTCCTTGTATTTGTTATAAAGGCGTATCATACTGGCGCCCACTCCAAAGTCCCCTATAACCGCTATCCATGTGGTGGTGGCATAAGCCAAAGAGAAGAGCCCAAAGGTATGGACTTCAAGCTTTCTGGCGGAAAGTAAGGTAATTAAAAAGCCCACAAGACTGCTTAAAGCATAGGCTATGGTTAGTAGCATAATGGGCTTTAAGTGAAGGATAGCGGATTTAAACTCCTCTCCCAGAAGCTTAACAAGGGCCTTCTCCAAGAGCTTTTTAAAGGCTTTTCCTTTCATCCCTTATCCTTTTTTCTAATATCTCCTCCAAACCTTCCACCCTTACATCAAAGTCAAGATAGTATAGATTCTCTGTAGGTTTTAGCTTTATGGCGTCCTTTAGGGTGGTTATATAGAATTCTCTCTCTTTTAACACAAAAGACCTATAAGAGTAGTGGTCCGGAAAGCTTAGCCTTTCTTTGGTTTTTATGCCAAGCCTTTGGAGCGTTTGAAAAAACTGATGGTTGTCTCCAAGCCCAGCAAAGGCTATAAAGTTGTAGTCTTTGAAGTTTTCAAGGCTTTTGCCATCAAGATACCTTACCACTCTCCAATTTTCCCTTAACATCTTTAAAGTGGGCTTTTTTGTATGTTGCCAGTTGAAGTCTTCAAGCTCTGCGTAAGAAAGGACTATAAGGTCTGCCCTTTCCATACTGCTTAGGGGCTCCCTTAGTCTTCCAAAGGGCAAAAGTTTATCTAAAAAATCTCTCTTTTTTAAAAGGAGTATGTTTACGTCTCTGAATATCCTCCTGTGTTGAAAACCATCGTCAAGGATTATAAGGTCTGGCTTTAGCCTTTCAAGGGCAAAAAAGGCACCCCTACATCGGTTTTCATCTACCACTACACTAACCTTTGGCAAAAGCTTTGCCAACATATAGGGCTCATCTCCACAACCTTCCCAATTTACCCTTATATCTCCCCTTTCTGATACCAAAAGGGTTCCCTTTGTTTTCCTGCGATAGCCTCTTGAAAGGATACAAAGATGGAGTTTATCCTCAAAAAGCTTGCCTATGTATCTTACCAAAGAGCTTTTACCGCTGCCACCCACCGACAGATTCCCTACTGATATAACCCGTATAGGAAGCTTACATACTTCCATAAAGCCCTTATCATAAAGCCAATTTCTTATCCTTACACCATAAGCATAAGGGTTTAATAGGTCAAGCATTCTTAAACCTTTTGGAGTCTTTAAAGATTAGAAAAAGTAAAAGAATTCCCCCTATAAGGGCGCTAAGGTATTGGGTTATAAACCTCCAAAGGATAGAAAAGCCCCCCAAAAGGCTAAACTCCAAAAACATATCAAAGGCATAAAAGGCTCCCACCTCTCCCACGCCGCTCCCTCCTGGCGTTGGACTTAGGAATATGGCATAAAGGAGCATAAGCTGGTGCTTAATAACTTCAAAAAAGTTCGCCTGTGCGTTTAATCCCTTTACCAAAAAGGCACCAGAAGCCAAAAAAGAAAGATAAAGAAGTATGCTACTCAAAGAAGCCATCAAAAGGCTAAACTTTTTGCCTTTTAAAAACATCCTTGAAACCACCAAGTACCTTTTTAGAGTGTATTTTATCCTTTGTGTGATTCTTGAGTTCTCTACAGATTTTCTCTTTGATAGTATTTTAAAAGCCAAGTATATGACAAAAAAAGCGAGGAAAAACAAGATAAATATGGTGAGTATTTTCAGGAATGTTTTGGGGTTTTTGTAAAGGTAGAAAAGTGCATAGGGAAAAGCCAATATAAAGAAGGCTAATCCCGTTAAGGTTTTCATGGTAACTATACTTATCACCTTGTGGAGTTTGCCGTCTTTTCTTGATAGGGTATAAAGGGACATAAACTCACCGCCCATATGGGCTGGTGTTATGGTAGCACCAAAGGTGTTTATTAGGGATATGATATAGCCATAGAGAAAGGAGTATTTTAGGTTCATAGCCCTTGAGAGGACAAAAAGCCTAAGGTTGTCAAAGGTATGATAAAGAAACACGGCAAAAAGTGAAAGGAAAAGATACCTTTTGTCTATTTGGGAAATCACCACTAAAATATCCTTGCTTACGCTTTTTTTGAGTATGTATATCAAGGACGCCACTACAAAGAAAAGGGTAAGGGCTATGCCGTAGATAAGGCTCCTTAACATCTATTACTATTTTAATCCCCTTTTTTACAGATCATAGACAAGGGTGTTATTCTATTATTCAATCTGCAAAGGCTTACTGCCACACGCCCCCAAAAATTGGGAGTATTTCCCTGCACCTCTGCAGGGGAACTTTTTTTCATCCGGCGTATATTTAAGAATATAATTAAAAGCTAAAGGAGGTGAAAAATGCTTTTAAACCTTGAGGTAAGGAGCCAGTTAAGGGATATATTCTCCAAAGAGCTTGTGAATCCCGTAAGCCTAAGGCTTTTTTCTCAAGCCATAGGTTGTGAAAGCTGTCAGATAACGGAAGAGCTTCTAAAGGAGTTGGTAGAAGTTGAACCAGAAAAGATAAAGTTAGAAATATACTCCCCCCTCGTAGATAGGGATATAAGCAATGTCTATCAAGTGGAAAGGGTGCCCACCATTGTCATAGAGGGAGATAAGGACTATGGCATAAGATACATAGGACTGCCTGCAGGCCTTGAATTTACCACCTTGGTACAGGGCATAGTGCAAGTATCCAAAAGAGAACCAAGGCTTTCGGAAAAGACTATAGAGATTCTAAAGACCATAGACCAACCCATGGAGATCATGGTCTTTGTAACCACCTCCTGTGGATATTGTCCCTCTGCTGCAATAACTGCCATGAACTTTGCCTTGGCGAGCGATTACATAAGAGCCCTAATAGTGGATGCAAGCGAAAACATGGACTTGGCGGAGAGGTTTCAGGTGGTGGGCGTGCCAAAGATAGTTATAAACAAGGGCTTGGTGGAGTTTGTGGGGGCACAGCCAGAGAACAACTTCCTTGGTTATGTGATATCCGCCTATGAAAAGATGAGGAGAGAGAATGGACAGGCTTGAGTACTTTAAGGAGCTTTTAGAAAAAGGTCCCAACAATCCCATGGTACATTACTCCCTTGCCCTTGAGTATTACAAGGTAAAGGATTACAAAAAGACCATAGAGCACTTGGAGGAGTATTTGCGTCTAAAAGAGGATGAAGGGGCGGCATACCGAATACTTGCAAAATGCCACGAGGAGCTTGGAGACTACCAAAGGGCTATACAGGTACTTCACGAAGGCATAGAAAAATCTCTAAAATACAACCATCCCAGCATGGCAGAAGAGTTTAAGGCATGGATAGAGCAGTTAAAAGCGCTACAATCCTTTTAGCTTTTTCTTCCTTATCCACAGCTCAAGAGCTAAAGGCATGTTATAGGGCTTATCTTTTCTTTATGCCTGTGGCGGAGACCTGCATAACCTACAAAACAGAAAAGGATGCATTAAGGGCGGAGAGCTTTGTAAGAACTATAAACATAGGAAGGTTGGTTAAAAGGGTGTATAACAAAGGTGGAGCGGTAATAAAACTTCCAGACCTATCGCCTATGCACTTTGTTTATTACCAAGAGGAGGGCGAATTCAAAAGATATCAAGAGTATTCCTTTACAGAGGATAAGATAAAAGTTCTTGAGATAAAGTATGTAAAACTAACCAACGAAATAGAGAAGAAGGAAGAAAAGGAATACGGATACAAGGGCTATGTGGATCCATACACTGCAGCCGTGATCCTTTATAGGGAAAGTGAGAAGCTTGATAAAGGCACCATAAAGATGTTTTACGATGATAAGGAATATTTGCTTCCTTACAAGGTGGTGGGTGTGGAAAACATAGAAACTCCTTTGGGAAATTTTAACACAAGGAAGGTGGAAGTTTATCCCAACATTGAGACAAAGGGACTTTTAAAGCCAAAGGGTACATGGTATTTGTGGATAGACCAAAAGACAAACCTACCTATTAGAATGGAGCTTAAGTTTGTTATAGGCTCTGCATCTGCAAGGCTTGAAAGGGTGGAAGGAGACGAAAACCTTTTAAAAACCACTTTTAATGTAAAAAGGTAGGGGCATAGCCCCCACGAAAGATTACTTCTTTTGTTCTTCGGGAGCTTGCTCCTTATGTTCTTCTTTCTTGTGCACCTTTTTCTTTGTCTTCTTGTGTTCTTGCTTTTGCTCTGCTGCAGGCTTTGCTGGTTCAGCAGGCTTTGCAGGCTCAGCGGGCTTTGCAGGTTGTGCTTGCTCTGCCACTGCGGCACCTGTGAAAGCTAAGGCAAGTGCTCAACCTCCTCCAAAGGACAGTTATCTAAAGTTTTTGTTTTAACAAAAATAGAAGAAGCTGGTAAAGTATGGAAAGTGCTCCCACCAAGTAATAAAACCTGTGATGGCTTTCTATCTTCTTTACCAAAAGGTAGCCAGCACCCATCAAAAGCACAGAAAGGAAGATGTTTATAAGGCCTATTATGTAGATTCTTTTAGACTTGCTCTCTTTATCGGCTAAGATCCTTTTAAGGTTTAACCTGTAACGGTCAAAGTCGGCAGAAAAGGTTTTGCCCTCCCTTTGGGTAAGGAGGGATCCCTTCTCAAAGGTTATTTCCCCTTCCTTAACGTAGGCCTTTTGGGCTATTATTACACCTTCTTGGAACTTCAAAAAAACACCCTCGAGGGCATCGTTCCTTTTACCTTCTACATAAAAGGTGAACTGTCCCAAGGTATGAAAGCTTTTTGGTGGAATAGAGGTCATTATTATGGTGTAGTACTTTAAGGTTAGCTGATTTCTCAAATAGGCGATATCCTTCTCATTGACAAGATAGTAGGCTATGGATAAAGACAGCATTATGGGAAAAGTATAAAACAGACTTTTTATATATATGTTCTTTGGATCTATGCCAAAGGCTTGCAGGATTTTAAGCTTTTTGCTCTCTTTTAGTTCAAAAAGGCCTATACAAAAGGCTATGAAAAGGGAAAGGGGAAGTAGATAGATGAAGTAATAAAAAAACCAAAGGAGAAGAAATGAAATAGAGTCTTTCGCAGGCAAGTTAAAAAGAATCTGATCTATTCTTATCATCTGGGTTATAAAAAAAAGAAAGGCAATCAGAGAGCTAATAAGCAAGGAAACCTTTAAAAACTTCCAAAAAAACCAACGGAAGATCATTTAATATTTAATTTATTCTCCAATCTTTCCCTTTGATTAGGCTCACCCTTTTTGCCAGAAAGTAGAAGATCATAGGCTTTCCTGTAGTACTCTTGAGCTTTCTGTGTTTCTCCAAGTTTTAAAAGCACGTCCCCCAAGTGCTCATAAATTACAGGATCTTCCTTTTCCTTTTCAAGGGCTTTGAGTAGAAGCTCATAAGCCTTTCTGTATTCCCCTTTATAGTATAGCACCCAAGCCATGCTGTCTATGTAGGCGGGGTTTTCTGGGTCTTTTTGTAGGGCTTTTTCTATTAGTTTTTGAGCTTCTTCCAACCTTGCGCTCTCGTACCACAGAAGCAAAGAATACCCAAGATGGTTTAAAAGCTCCTTGTCCTCGGGGTTTAATTCCAAAGCCTTCCTTAGGTCTTTTTCTGCTGATATGATTTCTCCTTTTTTATCGTACACTATAGCCCTAAGGAAATAGCCCCTGTAATCCTCTGGGTTTATTTCAATAGCTTTGTTTATATACTTAAGAGCTTCTTGGTAGTTTTCCCTTTCATTCTCCAAGCTTCCCATAAGTAGGTTCAGTTGGTAGTTGTTGGGGTCTATAGCAAGCCCTATCTTTAAAAGCTCTTGAGCCTTTTCGTATTCCTTTTTATCAATGTATATTCCTGCAAGCCTTTCAATTATCTTTGGGTTGTTTCCTATCCTCTTTTGCAGTTCAAGGTATATTTCAAGGGCTTTATCCCTTTCACCAAGACTTTCCAAAAGTAAAGCATAGGTAAAGGCTATTTCGGGATTATTGGAGTTTTCTTTGTACAATTTTTCTAAAATTTCCCTTCCCTTTTCCTCCTCTCCTGCCTTTATAAGTAGAAGACTGTATTGGTAAATATAGTTGGGCTGTGGGTATAGGTCAATAAGCTTTTCATAGACTTCTTTTGCTTCTTGGTATCTGTTGGTTATGGTGTAAAGGTTTGCCAGTCTTTCCAGAGCATTGCGGTTATCGGGGTCTTGTTTTAAGATATCCTTGTATAAAAGCTCCGCCTTTGAATACTCGCCTCTTTCTTCGTATATACTTCCCAAGGTGATAAAGCCTGCTTCAAAGGTTTTTCTAACCTTTAGCGATTTCTCAAGGTATTCTATTGCTTCCTCTTGCTTGCCCTCCATAAGGGAAAGGCGCGCCATCATAAAGTAAGGCAAGGGATTATCGGGGTTAAGCTCTGCAAGCCTTTGCAATATACCACGTGCCTTTACAAAATCGCCCCTTTTTAGGTAATCCTCCACCAAAAAGGACATAATCTCCTTTGAACTGGGGTTTTTTGAATATCCCTCTTCAAGAACCTGCAAAGCTTTATCTTCTTCTTTTCTAAGCTTGTACAGATCACTAAGTAAAAGGTAGGGTTCTGGTAGGTTTGGGTATTTTTCTTTGAACTCCTTTGCAAGCTTCAAAGCCCTTTCTCTATCCTTTAACCTTGTGTAAAGTCTTATAAGGTCTAAGTAAAGGGTGGGGCTTGGACTTTTCTCAAGAGCTCTAAGACAGTGTTTCTCCGCTTGCACAGGCTTATCTTCCTGATAAAACCTGCAGAGCATATAATCAAGGTAGATATTGTTGGCAAAGACTATGCCAGAGAAAAGAAGGGTAAAAAGGAGCTTCATTCCTCACCTCTATGAACCAAAAGGGGTATATCCAAACTTCTTATAAGCTCTGCGCAAGTACTGCCAAGGAGAACCCTTTTTAAACCAGAAAGCCCTCTGTTCCCAAGAACAATAAGATCCACATTAGGATATTCCTTCAAAAATCCTTTAATGCCTTCCGTTGGCGACTTATCCCCTATTATGTGAAATTCTGCCTGAAAACCTGCGTCTTTTAAAAGCCCTTTAAGTCCTTCCAAGTGTTTTAACTTTTCCTCTTTGTATTTTTCTGTGATGTTATCCTTTATACTTTCCACCAAGGGAATCTCAATGGTTTCTTCCACATGGACTATTAAAAAGTGAGGAGAAAAGGGTTTTAGCAATTTTATAGCAAAGTCTATTGCCTTTCTTGCATGTTCTGAAAAATCATAGGCAATTAAGACCCTTTTTATGGCCTCTGGTTCTTTTCCCTTTAGGATAAAGGTGGGCTTATGGGAGTATTTAACCACCTTTTCTGTGGTGGAACCTACAAGTATTCTCTCTATTAAGCCCTTTTTGTGGCTCCCTATAAATATTAGGTTATAATCCTTCTCCTTTTCCAATATAACCTCTGCGGCATCTCCTACCTCCACCAAGGGCTCTACCTTTATGGGTTTTAGAAATTCTACAAGCCCCAAAAGCTTTTCTTTTGCCCTTTCCTTTTGCCTTTCTTGGAGTTCAACAAAAAGCTTTAGGTCAATGGTGTTTATACCAAAGCTTTCTGGATGAGGCAGATAAAGGACGGGTGCTACCACGTTCAACAAGCCAACCTCCGCCTGATGGGCTTGGGCAAAGGTCTTTACCACCCTAAGGAGTGGGTTTGTTATCTCTGTAAAATCCACAGGCACAAGGAATTTCATATTTAGCCCCCAAGGTTTAATTTAATCACATTTTCTATGAAGGCAAAGCATAGGTCATTGCCTGCATAAACGTCAGTATTCTTCACAAAGCCCCTTGTGAGGCTAACCTTTGCTCCCGCTTCGGTGGCGATAAGATACCCCGCCGCCACGTCCCAAGGGTTTAGCTCAAATTCCAAAAGTCCGTCAAAGATGCCCTCCGCCACAAAGCAGAGGTCTATTGCTGCCGCTCCAGGTCTTCTCATAGCCCCTACCTTATCAAAAACCTCTTTAAATATGTTCCAGTAGATATTCAAGTCTCTCTTTGCCCTTGAAGGATAACCATAGGCAACATAACACTCTTTTAGCTTTTCCTTCTGTTTTACCCTTATGGGCTTTCCATCCTTATAAGATCCTCCACCCTTTGCTGCCCAATATAGGCTGTCAAAGGCTGGCAGATAAACAGCCCCTACAAGGGGTTCACCTTTGTACAACAAACCCACAGAGGTACCAAAGATGGGAAAGCCCGCTATGTAGTTTTTTGTGCCGTCAAGGGGGTCTATGTACCAAACATAATCTCCATCGCTTGAGCCTCCTTCCTCTTCTCCCACTATTAGATGATCTGGTAGGTGTTTTTGTATGTGTTCTCTTATCCTTTCTTCCGATAGCTTATCTGCAAGACTGTATATATCCTTTTCACCCTTTTCCATTACTTTGTTGTCTTCTCTTTTGTAAAACTCCTTTAGGACAAGCCCTCCCAAAAGGCTTGCCTCCTTTGCCACTCTTAGAAAAAGTTCCACTTTATGCATCGTCCAAAACTTCTATACAGGGTAGTGTGTTGCCCTCCAAGAGTTCAAGAAAGGCGCCCCCGCCAGTGGAGACAAAGTCTATGGCGTTATAAACTCCAGCACGGTGTATGGCATGGTCTGTATCTCCTCCACCCGCTATGGTAAGGGCAGAAGATTGGGCTATTAGCTTGGCAGTTTCATAGGTACCATCCTTGAACCTATCCAGCTCAAAAACACCCATGGGACCATTCCAGATTATAGTTTGGGCATCGGCAGCTATCTCCTTCAAAAGCCCCACCGACACGGGACCTATATCCAAACCCATCCATCCCTGGGGTATTTCCTGCCAAGGGACAACTTTTGTAGGCGTGTTGTCCGATATCTCTTTGCCTATTACAAAATCCACGGGCAAATACAACCTAACGTCCAGCTTTTTGGATATCTCTATTATGTCCCTTGCGGTATCTAAAAGATCCTCCTCCACCAAAGAGCTTCCTACCTTGTAGCCCAAAGACTTTATAAAGGTAAAAGCCATTGCACCACCTATAAAGAGCTTATCAACCCTCTTTAGAAGATTTTTTATGATACCCAGCTTTGAAGATACCTTGGCGCCACCTATTATGGCAACCACAGGCCTTTGGGGATTCACCATGGCTTTTTCAAAGTAGCTAATTTCCTTTTCCAAAAGAAAGCCCATAACCGCAGGCTTTAGTATCTGTGGTACAAGGTACACAGAAGCATGCTTTCTGTGGCATGTGCCAAAGGCGTCGCTTACATAAACTTCTCCAAGCTTTGCCAAAGCCTTGGCAAACTCCATATCTCCTTTGCTTTCTCCCTCATGAAACCTTAGGTTCTCCAAAAGGACGATATCTCCTTCCTTCATGCTTTCCACGTAGCTTTCCACCTCTTTTCCTACGCAATCCTTGAGAATTTCCACATGTCTGTTCAAATACCTTGAGAGCCTTTTGGCAACGGGCGCAAGACTGTACTTTTCGTCCCTTCCCTTGGGCCTTCCCAAATGGGACATGAGGATTATCTTTGCCTTTGCATCCAAAAGGTATTCAATGGTGGGAAGGCTTGTCCTTATTCGGGTGTCATCTTCGATGTTTCCCAACTCATCCATGGGCACGTTAAAATCAACCCTTACAAGCACCCTTTTACCCTTTAGCTCCACATCCCTTAGGGTTTTCTTTCTAAAAGGCATGGCACCTCCTTTAAAATTCAAGGTCTATATCATCATCGTCAAATTCTGGACTTTCGCTGGCTTCAAAAACTCCCCTAAGGCTAAGAGCAAGCCTCTTAAGGCTTTCAAAGTATATCATAAGATCTTCATAGACTCCCAGTAGGGCTTTGTACCTTTTTAGCTCTTCTACGCTTAACTTTCTTGTCTTTAGAAGCTTCTTTACCGCTACCCTTGATAAAAAGGCTCTGGAGTATTTTTCTTGCCATTCTTTCCAGAAGTCTGGGCTGTTTACCGGGGTTTTTACCACAAAATACTCAAGGTTTGTAAACTCTTCCATTAGATTAAGGTCAAGGGCTTTTTTCACGGAAATACCTCCTAAAAAGAATTATAACCCATTAACTCCCTCAATTTTTTATAAGGGTCTTTATTTTTCATAAGGCTTGTTCCCACAAGAAAGGCATCCACGCCAAGGTTTTCCAATCTAAGGATTTGCTCCCTGTTTTCTATACCGCTTTCCGCTATTACAAAGCGTGCTCCCATCTCTTTTATCTTTGGTGCAAGCCTTTCAGAAAGGCTAAGGTCTACCTTTAGCGTATCAAGGTCTCTGTTGTTTATGCCTATTATATAGGCACCAGCCTTTAGTGCCCTTTCTGCTTCTTCAAGGCTAAAGACTTCCGCTATGTGGGACAATCCAAGCTCTTTTGAGTACTCCAATAGGTCTTTTAAAAGGCTATCCTCCAGAAGCCTAAGGATGAGTAAGATTATATCTCCACCAAAGGCTTTTGCCTCAAGGATCTGGATGGGATGGATTATAAAGTCTTTCCTAAGGAGGGGCAAAGAGACAGCCCTCCTTACCTCATAGAGGTCCTCCAAGGAGCCTTTGAAAAAGTTTCTGTCGGTAAGTACCGATATGGCAACGGCTCCTGCTCTTTCGTATATTTTTGCCTGTTCTACGGCGGAAACTTCCTTTATGAGACCTTCTGATGGAGAAGCCCTTTTTACCTCCGCTATTATCCTTGTCCTGCAAGAAGTTAATGCCTTTTCAAAAGAAAAGTAGTCCTTTCGGTTTTTTATCCTCTCTTGAAGCTCTTGAATGTATTCTCTTGATGTTTTTATCTCCTTTCTTTTTTCTTGGATGATCCTGTCAAGGATTCCTATGGGTAGACCCTCCTGTATTCTTTTCCTTCCTTTTTGTATATAGCTTCTACGCCAAAGCCTTCCCTTTGTAGTTCTTCATAGATCTTCTTTGCCTCCTCGTAGCCACGCACCGCCATAACCACACCACAATGTGGGTCTATCTCATCGGGTATGGGGATGAGTTTTGCCCTGCCCTTTAAGTATTTTTCCGCCCTTATGCCCTCCGATAGGGCACTAAAGGTTATAAAGTGGTCTGGCTTTTTCACAAAGGGGTTTATCATCATAAGAGTATGCCTTATATGAAGCTTTACACCCAAAGAGTGAAACTTTATCCAATACCAAAGGCTTGGCTCTATTGTATTAACTCTCTTTCTCAAAACTGCTATAACCTTTCCCTCTTCCTTTTTAAGGCTTATAAGCTCGTTGCCACTTTGGGCACACCAATTGTATATGTCCCTTTCAAAGCCCGGGTCTGTAGAAACCACCCTTAATATCTCTCCTTCCTTTAGCCTTCTCATCTTCTCGGAGGTTATCACAATAGGCAAAGGACACATAAGACCTGTTAAATCAAGCTCTTGTTCCTTTGTCTCCTCAAAGGCTCTCATGGCAACACCTCACAAGGCAATCTCCTTGGCTTTTTCTTCAAAGCCTTCTACATATAAATTTATAAGCTTTCCTGCCTTTTCAAGGTTCTTCAAAAGCCTTTCATCGTAAAGTTCCAAAGGATTGTTAAGATAAAAGATCACCTGTGCATACCCTCTTTCCAACTTTATGGGTAGTTGAAAGCTACAGGTAGATTTATCTATACCCGCCCTTTCATAGTAATTACTCAGGGGCATGAGCTTTATTCCCTTTAAACCAAACAATTCCCTTATCTCATAAAGATATCTTTCCAAAGTGGGGCTTTCTTTTAGTTTTTCAAGTAGAAGTTTATCAATCTTTAGCTCAAGGCTGTCTCTTTCAAGCTGTCCGTAATCTTTGGATAGCTTATGGTAGGCATTCCTAAGCTTTTTTATGTAAAACCTTTCCTTCTGTAGGGCTTCCACAAGGTCTGGATGTAAAGAAGCCAAAAAGTGAGCCATTAAAAGGGGCAAAAAAATTACACTTAGCTTGCCATAGTAATAAAAGGACAAGCCAACGGATAACCAAAGGAAAAGCGCACTCTCAAAGGTTTTCCTACTACCCTTTAAAGCCACAAAGGGTAAAATAGACCAAAGGGCTTCTTTTGCATCCACCAAGAGAGCTATCGTAGGTACAAAGAAAAGATCTCCATAGTTTTTAAAGATCTTTAAGCTACCGGGTTTGATAAAGTTGTAAATAGTTAGGATAAGATAAACCACCGCAGGTATCACCACAAGGGCTTGCTCTCTGGGAGTTTTATCTATGGAAAGGGCTATAAAAAAGGCAAAGGTTAGAACCCTAACTCCTAAGAATATTAAGGCTATATCCCTAAGCACGAGGAATATTTTACTCTACTTCTATTTTCTTTACCTTTTCTTTCTTTTCCTCTTTACCCACCTTGCCCTCTATCTTGCCAACCTCGTAGTCTATAAGGGTTTTTAGTATCCTTAAAAAGGAAAGCTCCATAAGGTATAGGTTCTTCATTATCTCCCTTCTTACCTCCTTTGGCGGAAGTAAAACTTCAAAAACCTTAAACATATCCTTTCTAAGCTCTTCTACCTGCTCTTCAAGACTTTCCTGCTCTATCTTTTCCTTCTTGCTCATGTCTTTAAATATAGCATCTATCTCAAAAGCTTCAAGAACTCCTCAACAGCCTTTTCTATACCCCAAAGGAGGGCGTTGGATATGATGGAATGTCCCACGTTTAGCTCTTCTACCACATCCTTTAACTCTTTTACCAAAAGGGGTGTGTTTTTGTAGGTCAAGCCATGCCCCGCATAGACCTTTAACCCCAAAGACCTTGCCTTTAAGCCCACAGACCTTAACCTTTCTATCTCCTTCCTTGCCTCTTCAATTAGGTGTGCGTTAAAAAGGTTTGCATATCTTCCCGTATGAAGCTCTACGGCATCTGCTTCCACCCTTTTGCTGGCATAGACCTGTTCCTCTTGGGCTTCTATAAAAAGGGAAACTTCTATGTTTGCCTCTTTAAAGCCCTTTATGTACTCCTTTAAATAGCCTTCCATCCTTACAACATCAAGACCACCTTCTGTGGTTATCTCCTCCCTCCTTTCGGGAACCAAAGTTATTCGGTTAGGCTTTACCCTTAGGGCTATCTCCTTCATCTCCTGAGTTGGAGCCATCTCAAGGTTTATGGGCACATGCACCGCCCTTTTTATAAGCTCTAAATCTTCATCCTGTATATGTCTTCTGTCTTCTCTTAGGTGTAGAGTTATCTGATGGGCGCCCGCCTGCTGCGCCAAAAGGGCTGCAAAGAGGGGGCTTGGCTCAAAGGTTCTTCTTGCCTGCCTTAAAGTTGCCACGTGGTCTATATTTGCTCCAAGCCTCATGATAAGGTTTAATATTATATAATTCCCTGCCTGCAAAAAAACAGGCTGGAAGCCTGAACTACCGGAATTTTAAATTCTTTGTGGTGGTCAATGCCCCCCTACAAGGGATAATTCTTCATCCGACGTTTATCTATCCTTGTGTTAATGCTTCCTTTTCTTTATCTCTATTCAGTTTATACGTAGATTCTTGTAAGCTTTTCCGTTAATGTGTCTTTTCCTTGGCTTTTCAATCGGCAGAGGACCATCTTTTCATAAGGTCTTTTAGTGGGGTTAAATCTTTGTTGTTAAATAAAGTGAGTTTAGAGTAGACAGTTATTCTGCTTATCTTTTAGGATTTTAGTATAAGGGCACGCTTAATTGGGATTTTTGATAAAGCCTCAGGCTTTTATATGTCTGTAAAAATCGGGATAGGAGACCGCTACGCATTGAGGGTCATCAATGGTGGTCTCTCCCCTTGCCAAAAGCCCTGCTATGGAAAAGGCCATGGCTATCCTGTGGTCGCCGTAGGTTTTAATAAAAGCCCCTTCTAAATCCTCTCTCCCCTCTATTTCAAAGCCATCTTCATACTCTTGAACCTTAACACCCATGGCTCTTAGGTTTTCCACCACAGCCCTTATTCGGTCGCTTTCCTTTACCCTTAGCTCTTGAGCCCCCCTTACCT
>CALIUI010000120.1 GCA_938048815.1 uncultured Aquificaceae bacterium
AAGGGTAGCGGAGCAAGAAGGATCTTTGACTATTTAAGGAAAGACCTTGGGATAGAAAACTACAAAACCATCTCTGGAGGCCATAAGGATGTGGCTTTTGGTGTAAGGGAGGGCTTTGGAGATGCGGGCATTTCCATCAAGTTCTTTGCCTATGAAAAGGGGCTTGAGTTTATAAGCCTTACATGGGAAGATTACTGCCTTTGCTACAAGGAAGAAATGGAAAAGGATAGAGCCTTTTTAAAGCTTTTAGACCTTTTAAAGGGTAAGGGATACACACAGGTTTTAAGCCATTTGCCGGGTTATGAAAGAAAAAACCTTGAGGAAGTGGCTTTATGATGCCTTTTTTCAAGGAATAGCCCCCTTGGAAGTCTTTTGGAAAATCTCTTGGGCTTAAGGCTTCTTTTTACTTTTGAAGGGCTTGTAGTGGCTTCTGTTATATACAGCCTGCCCATGATGACCCATCTTTTAATATCGGGATACAGAGGTGTTCCAAAAAATTTAATAGAGGCAAGCTGGACTTTAGGAAAATCCAAGCTGGAAACCCTTATAAGGGTGATCCTTCCCAACATGAAGGCTTCTATCCTTGTAGGTCTGGTCCTTTCCTTTGCTCATACCTTGGGAGAGTTTGGGGCTGTGCTTATGGTAGGTGGAAACATAGAGGGTCAAACAAGGGTTGCCTCAATCGTTATATACAATGCGGTGGAAGCCATAGACTATAAGACCGCCCACATTTATTCTGCGGCACTTTTGCTTTTGTCTTTTTTTAGCCTTATAGCTTTATACATTATAAACATTAAAAGAGGTCAATACACCTCTCCTTTGTGGCAAGGCATTTTGAAAGGATGGCAGACCATGCGGAAAATATAGCGGAGATGACCATATACTGGTCCGAGGGAGAGGTTGTAAAACATCAACACATAAAGGAGAAAGAGATGCATTGAAGCTCTATGTAGCCTTTGCCCTCTTTCTTGTCTTTTTCCTTGCCATAAACGTAGCCTTTCTTGATAACCTTAGAAATCTCTGGAATATTAGCTATCCCTTTGTTCTCCTTGTTATAAACCTTGACCTTATTCTTTATATAATCACCCCCCTTATTTTCCTTTGACCTTTTGGGAGTGGATAAGTTTAGCAGCCTAAGGGGGGTAAAGGGTGTTCTTTTGGATAAAAACTGTCAAGAAGGAGTGGAGGGCAATCACCTTGTACTTTGTATAAAGGGCTACAAGGTACTCATAGAGAGGGGGAAGGATATTTTAAGCTACACGGAGGATATAAAGAGGTCATCAGCGGAGCTTAGAAATATGGTAAAGGCAAGGGAGATATCCAAGGGGAACTTTGACCTTTTAGTAGAGATGCCCCAAACAAGGGACGAGGTGCAAGAGCTTGCCATGAGTTTCTTGACTATGAAGGAGGAGCTAAGGAAATGGTATAACAGGTTAAAGGGCGAAAAGGAGATCTTATCTACCCTCTTTGAAGCCCTACCTGTGGGCATAGTTTTCTTCCCAAAGGAAGGAGAGAGGCTGGAAAACAAAGCCTATGAGGAGCTTTCTAAAAAATCCAGCGTAGGGGAGGTCTCTCTTGACCTTGACATAGGAAGGGTGATCATATACAAGGAAGATCATAGACCAGTTTCGTAGCCTTTCCATAGAAATGGAGCCTCAATTTAAGGAACTATCCCTTGAAGAGGTAATAAGGCAAGTGGCAAAGATATACACGGGCATGGAGATAAACATACACGGAGGCGTAAAAATAGTTGGCGATGAGAGGCTTTTAAGGGACATGTTTTTTAACCTTTTCAATAACAGTTCGGAAAACCCCAAGGGTATGGGCTTGGGCTTGGCAATAGTCAAGCATATAGCGGAGCTTCATGGATGGAGGTAAGGGCCATATCCCAAGATGAGGGCTTTTATATGCTTTTTGAGTTCAAGGACAAATTGGCTTAAGATATTACCCATGCTATTGGCAAAAGGCATCAGAAAAAATTTCAAAAAAAGGGAGATTCTAAGGGAGGTCAGCATACAGGTAAAAAAGGGGGAGATAGTGGGCTTATTGGGACCTAACGGTGCAGGGAAAACCACCCTCTTTAACTGTCTAGTGGGCTTTTTGCCAGTGGATGGTGGGAAAATAGAGCTTGATGGTGAAGACATCACCCATATGCCAGCCCACAAAAGGGCAAAGAAGGGAATAACCTTTTTACCCCAAGAGCATACACTCTTTGAAGATTTAACAGTCCTTGAAAACCTACTTATATTCCTTGAGTTCTTTGAAGAAGGCAGGGAATCGCAGATGGCGAGAGCGGAGGAGCTTTTGGGAGATTTTGGGCTTTTGGAGTTAAAGGATCAAAAGGCAGGCAGGCTTTCGGGAGGGCAAAAGAGAAGGCTTGAGGTGGCAAGGGCTCTTATACCAAAGCCCAAGTATGTATTCTTTGATGAGCCCTTTACAGGAATAGATCCCATAATGATCGCCGATATAAGGTCTCTTATACTAAACTTAAAACACCAAGAGATAGGCATCCTCATAACAGACCACAACGTAAGAGAAACTATAAAAATGGTAGATAGGGTCTATATTATAAGTGAAGGTGGAATATTGGCAGAAGGAGACCCCCACTGGGTAAGCCAGAGGGAAGAAGTAAAAGAAGTCTACCTTGGAAAGGATTTTAGCTGGTAGGAGGCGGTCATGAAGAGGATAGTTAGTTCTATAAACCTCAGAGAGGACAGGCTCCCGCCGGGTCAAAGGTGGATATCCGCCCCCATAGTTTACGATATAACAGACAATATCCCCCAATGGGACCTAAAAGACTACCGCTTTAAGATATTTGGGCTTGTGGAAAATCCCCTTGAATTTACCTATGAGGAGTTTTTAAAGCTTCCCTCTGTGGAGCTTGTGGCAGACTTTCACTGTGTTACACGCTGGAGTGTAAAGGATATATCCTGGGAAGGGGTGCAAACCTCTTACCTTTTACAGTTGGCAAAGCCAAAAAGCAACGCTAAATATGTTATGGTGCATTGCCTTGAAGGATATACCACAAACATGCCCTTGGAATACCTTTATGAAGAGGATACAATCTTGGCTTACAAAATGTATGGAAAGCCTATACCCTTAAAACACGGTTATCCTTTAAGGCTTGTAGTTCCAAAGCTCTATGCTTGGAAAAGCGCAAAATATGTGTGGGGTATAGAATTACTCCAAGAGGACGAGCCCGGCTTTTGGGAACAAAGAGGCTACAATATGAAAGGAGACCCATGGAAGGAGGAAAGGTACTGGTAAGGCTAAACAGATATTTATCCCTTTGCGGTGTGGCTTCCCGAAGGAAGGCGGATGAACTGATCTTGCAGGGAAGGGTGAAGGTCAACGGTCTTGTGGTAAAAGAGTTTGGATGGAGGATAGACCCCGATAAGGATGTGGTGGAGGTGGACGGAAAGGAGGTAAAAGGGCAGAGGTTTAGGTATGTTATCCTTTACAAGCCTTGCTGCTATCTTACAACCCTTGGGAAGGATAAGGAGGGGAAAAAGACAATTCAAGAGCTTATAAAGGACATACCAGAAAGGCTTTATCCTGCGGGAAGGCTTGACTATAATGCGGAGGGGCTTTTACTTTTTACCAACGACGGAGAGCTTGCCCACAGGATAATGCACCCAAGGTACAAGCTACCAAAAACCTATTTAGTTTGGGTAGAAGGCAAGGTAAGCGAAAAAACCATAAAGGATATGGCAAAGGGGTTAAACCTTGAAGACGGCTTTGCAAAGCCAGACAGTGTTAAGTTGGTAAAACATGAAAAAGATAAAAGCTTACTGGAGGTGGTTTTTCATGAGGGCAGAAAACATATTGTGAAAAGGTTTATCTCTCACTTTGGGCACCGGGTTTTAAGGCTAAAAAGGATCGCCATAGGTCCCATAAAGTTGGGCCCTTTAAAGCCCGGTCAATGGAGGGATCTAAAAGAGGAGGAGGTTAAAACTCTAAGGAAGTTGCTAAAAATGGAGGAGAAGGTTAGAAAGATGGAAGAGAAATGAAACACTTAGATGAAGCCAGAAAGGATAAAAAAAGGGTTAGGGTGATGGAGGGAATTTGGAAGGCTACGCTAAAAGTCCAAGGTTATAATTAAAGGTTGATGATCCCCTTGAAGTTTAACGAGGAAGGGCTTATACCCGTAATAGCCCAAGACTACAGAACTGGTGAGATAAGAATGTTTGCTTGGGCTAACAAAGAAGCTATAGAAAAGACCATACAAACGGGCTACGCCCATTACTACTCAAGGTCAAGGAAAGATCTGTGGAAAAAGGGGGAAAGCTCAGGAGAGCTTCAAAGGGTTGTAGAAGTAAGGGTTGATTGTGATGAGGATGTTCTCCTTTATATCGTAGAGCAAGAAAAGAACAGGGCTTGTCATACTGGAGAAAGAAACTGCTTCTTTAGGAATATTGAGGGTAAAAGGGTAGATAAGCCCCTTCCCTTTGAAACTTTACAGAGACTTCAAGAGGTCATAGAGGAAAGATTAAAGGAGATGCCCGAGAACTCTTACACAGTTAAACTGTACAAAGAAGGAGAGGATAGAATTCTCCAAAAGTTTGGTGAGGAAGCCATAGAGACCCTGATAGCCCTAAAAAGAGGCAATCCAGAGGAGATAAAGGCGGAAGTTTCTGACATGTTCTACCATTTACTCCTTATGCTAACCCTTAAAGGGTTAAACATCCATGAGGTCCTTGAGGAGCTTGCAAGAAGGATGAAATAGTCTTAAGATTTTCCTATGAAGCTTCTTTTGATATTCCTCTTACTTGCAAGCTTTTCTTACGGAAAGGTCTTTGTTGCCAAATGGCAAGAGGCGGTAACCCCCCTGATGGTGGATTATGTAAAAAGGGGTATAGAAAAAGCAGAAAAAGAAGGTGGTACCTTATTCTTGCTTGAACTAAACACGCCCGGTGGACTTGAGAGCTCCATGAGGGAAGTAATTCAGGAATTTCAAAGGACTCCTCTTCCGGTGGTGGTTTATGTGTATCCACCCGGTGGGCGTGCCGCTTCTGCCGGTGCCATAATAACTGTTTCTGCAGACATAGCAGCTATGGCTCCCGGGACCAACATAGGTGCTGCAACACCTGTTCAGATGGGCGGAGAAAAAATGGACGATGCGATGAAGCAAAAGGTTATGCAAGATATGTTAGCCTTTGTAAGAAGCATAGCCAAAGAGAAGGGAAGGAATGCAGAAGTTGTAGAAAAGATGGTAACGGAAGCTATTTCTCTAACACCAGAGGAAGCTTTAAGGGAAAGGGTAATAGACCTTATAGCCACCGATAGACAGGACCTTTTAAACAAGTTAGAGGGCAGAGTGGTAAAAAAACATGGAAAGGAGATAACCCTTAAAACCAAAGGTGTGCAGGTGGTAGAAATAGGTAAAAGCCTAAGGGAGGAGTTTTTAAGTGTTATAACCAATCCCACCCTTGCCTATATGCTGCTTCTAATAGGCTTTTATGGTATCTTCTTTGAGCTTTACAATCCGGGCTCTATAATACCGGGCGTGGTAGGTGTAATATGCCTTCTTTTGGGTCTTTATGGCCTTGGGGTGATAGGTATAAACTGGCTTGGATTGCTTCTTATCCTTGCAGGCATACTTCTTTTAGTGCTTGAGCTTATTACTCCAGCCTTTGGTGGGCTTGCCATAGCAGGGGCTATAGCCCTTGCCTTGGGCTCTTTGGTCCTTATAAGCCCCGACTCTCCCTATGGGGACATTCCAAAAAGCCTTATAGCTACCATGGTTATCCTTACTGTAGGCTTTTTCCTTTTTGCAGGAAGACTTGGACTAAAAGCTCAAAGGCGCAAGAAGATGCTGGGAATGGAGGAGCTTCTTGGCGAGCAGGGCGAAGCCTACACGGATTTTGTAGAGGGCAAGGGGAAGGTCTTTGTACACGGAGAGATATGGAATGCCGTTAGCGATGATCCTATAAAGAAGGGTGATCAGGTAATAGTTGAAGAAACAAAGGGGATGGTGCTGAAGGTTAGGAAGCTTTAAACGGAGAGGGCGGGATTCGAACCCGCGGTACGGGGTTTGCCCGTACACAGCATTTCCAGTGCTGCACCTTCGGCCACTCGGTCACCTCTCCTATGGTCTAAGAATTATAATATAAGCTCCGCCAAAATTTCACCTCTTTTAGGATCAGGCCACCCTATTGTTTTGAAATAAAAATTTCTCCCTTTGTCTGGTAGAACGTACATCAGAGAAGCTTGAGGAACTCTATCCGGGCTTTAGAGAAAGGCTCTTGGGCGAAAATGGTAAAAGGCGTAAATATGAATTCCTAATTTTAATTCCAAAAGATCATACAGCCTATATGGTTTTATATTTTAAATTTGTGAAGGTCTTATTGGTAGAAGACGACTGTATATTGGGTGAATTTTTAAAGGAGTATTTGACTTCGGAAGGTTTGGTGGTGGATTGGATAGAAGACAGCAGGGAATTTTTTGACCTTTTAGAGACATCTATCTATGACGTTATAATACTTGACCTTATGATGCCCCACATTAGCGGTGAAGCGTTATTAAAAGAATTTAGAAAAAGGGGCTATAAAACTCCGGTTTTGATACTTACCGCAAAAAACCGATTAGAAGATAAAGAAGAGTGCTTTTCTTTGGGAGCGGATGACTATCTTACAAAGCCCTTTGAACCAAGGGAGCTTCTATTGAGAATAAAAGCCCTACACAGAAGGGTTGTAAGGGATGAGAGATTAAACTTTAAAGAGGTGGAGGTTGATCTATCAGCAGGTAGAGTTTGGGTAAAAGGCAATGAAATAAAGCTTACCAAAAAGGAGTGGCTTTTGTTAAAGTACTTGGTTGAAAACCGCCATAGGCATGTTCCAACGGAAGAGCTTTTAAACTACGTATGGGGTGATGAGCCCGTTGGGGACGATGTGGTCAGGACGCATATAAAAAACCTAAGAAGATTATTACCAGAAGGTTTTATAATTTCCAAAAAGGGCTGGGGATACAAGGTTGAAGCTTGAGAAGTTTTTATTATATTTTCTACTCTTTTTATTGTTAGTCTTTGGATTGAGCCTTATAAATTTAGCAATATTCCTTGAATTAAAAAAAGTGGAGGAAGAAAACCTATACAAGATAGCCTATTATCATTATATTATATACCAACACAACCCTAATCATAAGGCAGAAGACTACGTGGTTATAAATCCAACTTATGGAAAGTTCTACAGGATATACGCCTTTGAAGACCCCCTTAACCCTTTGAAAATGGTAAAAGTTGGAATAAAAGAGAATTATTTTAATGAAAAGATAAATAAATTTATGAGTAAACTTCTTGTCATAGAATTTTTATTGATTTTAACGCTTATATTACTTTACCAAACTGTTATAGAAGGCTACACGAAAAGGTTAAAGGAAAAAGAGGATTGGATAAAAAACCTTATGCTCTCTCTTACTCACAGGCTTGGAAACTTTATAGCCACCCAAAGGGTTGCCATATCCCTTTTAATAAAAAACTACCCTCAGGACAAAAACATCAGAAGAATGGAAAAAAGTATACTTAGAATGCAAAGGGATTTTAGTATATTTACCAATCTTATAAGGGAGAACCGAAATATAGAAAAAAGATCCTACAATCTACGAGATTTTATACTGGATAGCTTAAATTACTTTGAAGAGGAGTTAAAAAATAAAAAAACCTATCTAAGCTTGAAAGATATGAGAGTTTACATAGACAAAACAGACCTTGAAGATATACTTTACAATCTACTTGGCAATGCCATAAAGCATTCAAAAAGCTTTTTACACATAAAAATTTGCCCTAAAAAGAAACTTCTTATTGTAAGGAATGATACAAGCAACATATCAAAGTCAGGTATGGGGATGGGAAGCCAATTGATTAAAAGGGTATTAGATAGCTATGGTTATAAGGTGAAGGTAAGAATAAAAAAAGACTACACGGTATTTGTGCATTTTTCTACCAAGTAGGGGCGAGCTCTATTTTTAACTGCTCTCCCGTTTCCATATACTTTAAAGTGTAAAAACCCCCTGCCTTTTCTTCTTCGCCTATAATGACTGCATACTTGGCTCCCAGCCTATTGGCGAGCTCAAGTTGTTTCTTTAATCCGCCCCTTTTGTAGGATAGTTCCACCCTTTTACCCTCGGAACGCAAAAGCTTAGCCACAAGAAAGGCGTAATCCATAACATCGCCAAAGGGTATAACCACATAGAGAGGGTCTTCCATAGGTAGATCCTTTAAAAGCATGGAAAGTCTTTCAATGCCTACCGCAAAGCCTATTGCTGGAGTTGGTGGTCCTCCAAGTTCCTCTACAAGATAGTCGTACCTACCGCCTGCTATTACTGTGAGGTCAAACTCCACCGCAACCGCCTCAAAAACTGTTTTTGTATAATAATCAAGCCCACGCACTAAATTGGGGTTTTCCCTGTAAGGTATAGAAAGCTTTGAAAGATATTCCTTTAGCTTTGAGTAGTGCTCTTTACACTCTTCGCATAGAAAATCCACCATTTTTGGAACTTCCTTTACCGCCTCTTTGCATGTGGGAACCTTACAATCAAGAACCCTCAAGGGATTTCTATCCTTTCTATCAATACATACCTCGCAAAGGCTTGCCTCTATGTGGTTAAAATACTCCACCAAAGCTTCTCTGTAGGCAGGCCTGCATACCTTACAGCCTATGGAGTTTATCTCTATAACCGCATCTATCCTTAGCTGGGAGAGGACCTCATAGACCAGCTGGATCACCTCCGCATCCACCATAGGGTCAATAGAGCCAAAAACCTCCGCCCCTATCTGATGGAACTGTCTGTACCTTCCTGCCTGAGGTCTTTCGTACCTAAACATAGGACCTTCGTAAAAGAGCTTTATGTAGGGTTTTGAATATAGCTTATTTTGGATATAGGCTCTTACCGCACCTGCGGTGCCTTCTGGACGAAGGGCCAACCACCTTCCCTTTCTGTCTTGGAAGGAGAACATCTCCTTTTGAACTATATCGGTAATTTCTCCTATGCTCCTTTGAAAAACTTCAAGATACTCTACCACAGGAAGAAGGATCTCTTCAAAATTGTAAAGTCTTAGCTTTTCCCTTACAAGGTTAGCGGTATATCTGAATTTCTTTGCCTCTTCTCCAAAGATATCGTGAAAACCTCTTACCCTTTGAAACTCAGACATAAGGATTAATTATACTTTCCAAAGGACACACCGAGCGAGAGATTGAAAGGGTCTTCAACCAGCTTTGGTGGATAAATCCGTAAATTGTAGCCCTTCTGAGAATTTATACACCAACGCCCCGCATACACTATACACTCTTCCTTTTGAAATAAAGCATACCACCAATGTAAATGTTATAGAAGAAAAACAGGGAAGATACAAGATGAAGGGTAGAAGAGATCACAAAGCCCTTCTTTTGGGCTAAAAGGTAGGAAGCTATCAAGCTTAATACCCAAAGGGCGTGCAGATAAAAGCTTAGCCTTATCCTTTCATAGCTTATCACTTGGGACATAAGGGGCACCTTAACCGCTGGCATATTGCTAAGATGAAACCACACCAAAAAGGGCATTATCCTGTACATCATGCCCATTATGATGCTTGAGAAGAAGACAAGAAAGGAAAATAGGAAGGCAAAGAAAAATTTTTCATGAAAGGGATAGATTAGAAGGGATATCATCAAAAAGCCTTGGGATAGATACCAAAAAAGTATGCTTGCTTCCGTCTTTCTTTTCCTTCTTAAAAGTCTCTTTACAGTCATGTAGGAATAGAGAAAATAGAGAACAATAAGCGGTAAAGAGAAGATTTCTCCAAATAAGGACAAGAAAAGGCTAAGGAGTAGGAAAAGGGGGAAAAGCATAGCAAACCTGTTAGGATAAGCCTCTGTGACAAAGAACATTTCTACCACTCTAAAGGACACGCTTGCCACCAAAAGGGCAACCCATCCAAAGAGAAGGATAGTATAGTGAAGCTTAACAAAATCCCTAAGGGAGGGTGTATATCCAAAAAGGGAAAAAACTCCATACAACCCTATGGAAGTCCCTATGATAAGGAAGATAAGGGCATACCTAAAGCCCATGGGCGTGGGAATGTTAGCCTTTATCCTAAAAAGGTGCCAAAGCATTAAGAGGGAAGTGTAAAGGATGCCCCCATATAAAATTAAGGAGCCCACTAAAAGGGTTTTTCCATAAAAGAAGCCCAGCAGCATGAGTAGAAAACCGGAAAGCATTAAAAGGTAGGAAATAAGAGCCTTTGGCTTTGGGTCTTTTATAACAGCACCTGCGACGACGGGCAGCATCTGGAAAAGGGCGCCAAACATGGTAAAAAGTCCAAAGCCTATGGTATAAAGATGAACTAAGGCTGGTAGATTGATAAAGCCCTTTATAGAGAAGTAAAGTTCAAAGATAGAAGCTAATACACCAAAGGCTGCGGCTGTCAGGAAAAAGCCAAAGACTATGATAAAGGGGGGTGCCTGAAAAAGAGAAAGCCCCTGGTTCATAGATTATCCATCTTGTTTATGAGCTCCAAGCTATCAAGGTATTGGTCGCACATGGGGTATAGGATCTGCTCCTCCTTTAAGTTGTGCTGTTGCAAAAGTATCATTAAAGTATCCGCCACAGATAGAAACCCCCTTTTATCCCTTTTATCCAAATACTCTTTCATCCTCTCTATAAGTTCCCTTGCTTGTGCATGCTCTATTCTCATAACTTGCGTGGGTCCCATGGTTATGCCCGTGGTTCTTTCAAACTCGGGAAAGAGTATCTCCTCTTCCTTTTTAAAATGCGCTAATACATCCTCGGAAAACTCCTTGAAAAGAACCACCGCCTCTTGCCAATTTTCCGCCTGCACAAGCTCTTCAAGCTTGGCATAGAGATTATCACCTCTTCTGTGCTCTTCCGTAAGGTATCGGGTAATGCTGTACATTTTACACCTCCTATAAGTATATATATACTTACACAAATTAAAGACCTTGTCAAGTTATACTGAGAGGGTGTGTCAAAAACTCCAATTTAAACTATGCTAAAATCATAAAAGATGAGCAAAATAACCATCTGCTCTAAACTTATCTTACTTAGCAACAAAGACTTAGCTCTACTAAAAGACCTTATGAGAAGATGGTCCTCTGCCGAGAGATACGCCTACAAAAGACTTTTGGAAGGTAAAGACATAAAGGACTTAAGGAAAGAACTGGCGTTGGTGCGTAAATAACTTATGGTACATTAGTTAAGCATGAATAAAGAATACCACAAAAGAGACTGGTCTAAATACGACGAAGCATTAGTCCAAAGAGGCTCCATAACCCTGTGGATATCCAAAGAAGCCATATCC
>CALIUI010000121.1 GCA_938048815.1 uncultured Aquificaceae bacterium
ATGGTTTGCTCCACACTCCACGCAGGCTTGTAAGGTCTTTCGGATGTTAGGGCATCAAAAACATCAACCAAGGAGGTGATGCGCGCGGATATATTTATCTCTTCGCCCTTTTTACCATAGGGATACCCTGTTCCGTCCCACCTTTCGTGATGCTCCAGAGCAATTATAGAAGCCAAATGTTAATATTATGAACTAAATCATATATTTTTGATTTCATGTAAAATCATATAACTTTAATCATAAACTTTTAAATTTGCTGAAAATTTTTATCAAAAGGCATAAAAATATGCTTAAAAGGATATATTCTTGACAGTTAAAAAGGAAACATATAAAATAAATCACAAACTTTTAAAAGGAGGTAAAACATGCTATCAAAAGAAAAGCTTGAGAGTTATTGGCGGGAAAACCGCAACCTTATGCTTTTGGTGCTTTTTATTTGGGCTCTTGTTTCTTATGGCGCAGCCCTAATATCGGGTATACTTAACAAGATAGTGATCCTTGGCTTTCCTCTTGGATACTATATGGGGTCTCAGGGGTCTTTGATAGTGTTCCTGCTTTTGATAATCTTTTATGCCAAAAAAATGGATCAGATTGACAAAAAATATGGAGTAGAGGAGGAATAAAATGGTGGACAAGGGCTTTGTAGAAAGGCTTAAGAAAGTCTATGCAATTTATACGGGCGGCCTTATACTGCTTTTGATACTTCTCTATATAGGAGAAAAGCTTTTTAATCTATCTCCTGTGTTCATAGGTTATGTGTTTCTCTTTGGAACCATAGCAGTGTATGCGGCCATAGGGATAATTTCAAGGACCGGAAAGGTGGCGGAGTACTATGTGGCAGGTAGGAGGGTTCCTGCCGTCTTCAACGGTATGGCAACTGCTGCCGACTGGATGTCTGCAGCTTCTTTCATAGGTATGGCTGGCGCTTTGGCTCTTCAAGGCTATAACGGACTTGCCTTTATAATGGGATGGACGGGTGGTTATGTGCTTTTGGGAGTGCTTATAGCCCCTTACCTTAGAAAGTTTGGCGCCTACACCATCCCCGACTTTCTTGATGCAAGGTATGGTGGAAAGATCCCAAGGTTTGTGGGAATAGTTGCCACTATTATAGTTTCCTTTACCTACCTTACAGCCCAGATAACAGGTGTGGGCATAATAGCCAGCAGGCTTTTGGGAATTCCCTTTGAAGTTGGTGTCTTTGTTGGTTTGGTGGGCATATTGGTGTGTTCCTTTTTGGGTGGTATGAAGGCGGTCACATGGACGCAGGTAGCCCAATACATTGTGCTTATAATAGCCTATCTCATACCGGTGACCACCCTTTCCTACAAATACACAGGAAATCCCATATCTCAAATATCTTACGGCTTTGCCCTTCAAGGCATAGAGCAAAAGTTTGCACAGCTTAAAGAAGACCCCAAGGAGATAGAGGTAAGGGAAATACACAAGAAGAGGGCCGAGGAGCTAAAAGCAAAGATAGAAGCCTTGCCAGCAAGTTGGGAGCAAGGAAGGATAGAGCTTGAAGAAAAGCTAAAGGCTTTGCCCGCCGATGATCCAAAGAGGGAAGAGATAGAAAAGCAACTCAAAGAATATCCCAAATCCCCAGCCGAGGCAAAGGAAAAGTGGACGGATGCTATGAAAAAAGCCCAAGAGGCTTCAAAGCCCCCCAAATCCTACATAACACCACCCTCTGACGCCAAAGGCATGGCTAACTTTCTTGCCCTTACCCTTATGCTTATGCTTGGTACCGCTGGCCTTCCCCACGTAATAATGAGGTTTTATACAACTCCCACCGTGCGTGAGGCAAGAACTTCTGCAGGATGGGCTCTTTTCTTTATACTCTTGCTATATATCACCGCCCCAGCTTATGCAGCCTTTGGTAGGTATGAAATGCTTAACCTTGTAGGAAAAGCCTTTAGTGAGCTTCCAGATTGGGTACAAAAGTGGGCAAAGGTTAATCTTATAACCATAAAAGACCTAAATGGCGACGGAATAGTGCAATTTGCGGAGATATCCATACATCCCGATATGATAGTGCTTGCAACTCCGGAGATAGCAGGATTACCCTATGTTATAGCGGGGTTTGTAGCGGCGGGTGGATTGGCGGCAGCCCTTTCAACCGCAGACGGACTTCTTATAACCATATCTAACGCCATATCCCACGACCTTTATTACAAGATGATAAATCCAAACCTTGCCCCTTCCACAAGGGTGAAGATAGGAAAGGCTTTGCTGATAGTTGTTGCTTTGCTAGGTGCCTATGTGGCAAGCTTTAGGCTTGCTATTATAGTGGAACTGGTTGCTTGGGCTTTTTCCTTGGCAGCAGCATCCCTGTTCCCTGCTTTGGTGCTTGGTATATGGGACAAAAGGATGAACAAACAAGGCGCTATTGCAGGCATAATAGTTGGGCTTGGGACAACTATGGTATATCTCTACCTTAGCAGGTTCCAAGGTGTGGAGATCTTTGGTATAAAGCCCATAGCTGCAGGTATATTTGGTATGCCCCTTAACTTCTTGGTAGCCCTAATAGTTTCAAGACTAACACCACCACCACCTCAAAACATCCAAGAGTTTGTGGATAGCATACGCTACCCAAAGGGTGCGGTAAAGGCTGGCGCAGAAGAATGATTGAGTTAAAACACCTACTAAACTACACCCTCGCCTTTTATATGTGGCTCGTCCTTGGGCGAGCCGCCCTTTCCTTTTTTACCACCGATAGGAAAAACTTTTTTTATAACATGCTTTACATACCAACCCAGCCTGCCTACCGGCTGGTTTCCTTTTTACCCTGTTGTCATACCCTTACCATAGTGATAGGGCTTTTTCTCCTTAGGTATGCAGTGATAAAATTATTGTGATGCTTGACGTAGAAAGATTTCTATCGGAGATTGAGCCCTTCAACCATCTTGATAAAAGAGAAATTCAAAGCATAGCCCATAATCTATTGGTGGCATATTACAAAAAGGGAGAAGTGATCTTCAAAGAAGGCTCTTCACCCTTGGATTTTTTATACATACTAAGAAGTGGAAGTGTTTTGCTTGAAAAGGATGGAGAAGTTGTAGAGTATATACATGAAGGAGAATGCTTTGGTTATGTTTCCTTGATGACTTCAGAAGCACCAAGCTCAACCGCAAAGGCAGTAGAAGACAGCGTAATCTTTCTCCTAAACAAGAAGATCTTTGACAGGCTCATAAGCCAAAGGGAGGAGTTCAGAGAATACTTTGCAAAGAAGTTGGCAAAAAGAGTAAGACTTTCTTTAAAAGGTGGAGAACTTTCCCATATAGAAAGATACGCCCAGGTGTCCCTTGAAAGTATAAATCTAAGAAGGGCTCTTATTTTAGATGCCTCTCAAAGCGTGGATGCCGCTGTTAAGCTAATGGTTGCTGAAGATAGCACCTTTGTGTTGGTAAAGTTGCCACAGGGTGTTGGAATCGTCACCGAAAGGGATATTCTCAAGAAGGTGCTTGCGAAGGGTTTAAAAACTCAAGAAGTAAAGCTAAAAGACATAGCTACCTTTCCTGTGATATCCATAGATAAAGATAAAAGCCTTTATGAGGCTATGGTTTTGATGGCAAAGCATGGTATAAGAAAGCTGGTGGTCAAAAAAGGAGAGGAGATTCTTGGGGTCCTTGAGGACAGAGATATAATAGCTTATGAAAGCAAGAACGCTTTGCTTTTGATAAAGGAGATAGATAAGGCAAAAACAACCCAAGACCTTAGGTATCTATACTACCTACTGAAGGAACAGATTTTAGACCTTGTCTTTACTGGAACAGACCCCGAAAGGCTTGGAGAGTACATATCGGAACTAAACGACCGCTTTATGAAAAGAGCTGTCTATATAGCCATAAACCGGCTTGGAGAGGAGCCTTTGGTACCTTTTAGTGTGATGGTGCTTGGAAGCGAGGGAAGAAAAGAACAAAGTTTAAAAACAGACCAAGACAATGCCCTGATCTATCAAGATTATCCCCTTTTGGACTTTGACCCAAAAGACTATTTTGAAAGGTTTTCAAAGTACTACATTGAAGCACTCTTGGAAATAGGCTTTCCACCATGCCCGGGTAATGTAATGCTTTCAAACCCCTTTTGGAGAAGGTCTTCGAAGGAATGGAAAAGTGTTGTAAAGGAGTGGATAGAAAAGCCCAAATCGGAAAACACACTAAACGTAGCCATCTTTTTTGACTTTAGGAACGTCTTTGGAGACCAGACTTTGGCAGAAGACCTTTGGAAGCATATCCTTGAAACCCTAAGGGAAAACCCTGGCTTTGTTCCTTTCCTTGCAGTAGATGCAGTGCGCTTTGGGTCCCCAATAGGCTTTTTTGGGGATTTTGTAGTGGAAAAAAGCGGTGAGCACAAGGGAGAAATAGATATAAAGAAGAGAGGTATATTTCCCATAACCCAAGGCGTACGAGCCCTTGCCCTTGAAAAGGGAATAGAGGAAAGAAACACCTTTGAAAGAATAGAAAGGCTAAAGGAAGTTGGCTTGTTATCCAAAGAGTTTGCAAGAGATTTGAAGGAATCTTACAGATTCCTATTAAGCCTTAGGTTCAAAACACAGGCAAAAAAGATAAAAGAGGGCAAAGAGGCAGATAACTACATAAATCCCAAAGAACTTTCAAGGACAGAAAAGAGCACCTTAAAGGATACCTTTAGAGTTATAAAAGAGTTTCAAGAACTTTTGTATGACCGGTATAACCTTAGGTATTTTGAATGAAAAGGTGGTTATATAAAAAACTAAAAAAGGATGTATGGGAAGCTTTTAACTGGGAGATAAAAAAGGAAAAGAGCCTTGAAGAGGTATGCTTTGTGGTCTTTGATACAGAAACCACCGGATTAGATCTGAAAAAGGACGAAGCCATAAGCATAGGAGCGGTAAAGATAGAAGGCTTAAAAATAGACCTATCCAAGAGTTTTTACAGACTTTTAAAACTATCAAAGGACTACGGAGAATCCATAAAGGTGCACGGTATAACTCCACGGGATTTAAGAGAGGGAAAAGGAAGGAAGGAAGTATGTGAGGAGTTTATAAACTACTCAATGGGCTGTATTCTTGCGGGCTTTTTTGTGCATATAGATATAGCCATGATTAGAAACTTGGTGGAAAAAGAATGTAATGGTGTTTTCTACCCTTATGCCATTGACCTTTTGGACATGTTGGAAGACCAAAAGGAAGCTTCAAGCCTTGAAGACTTGCTAAAAAGGTATAAATTGCCCCTTTCCCTTTTTCATAATGCCTTGGAAGATGCCTATATGACCGCACTACTTTTACTTAGAAATATAAAATACGGAAATTACAAGAAGGTGAAGGACTTGCCCTTGAAGGTCTTTTAATGGACTGCTATTATTAAGATTTGTGCCGGGCAAGCTATACGGATTTTTTTGTAATTATATACACCCTTTTACCCATCAAGTCTTGTATTTGTGAAAGTTCAACCTGCTCGGTAAAAATTCCAATAGTTGACCCTAAGCTATAATAATGGTATGCTGATAGGGAACGATGGAGAAAAAAACCTTGGGCAGACCTTAAGAGAACATATTCTTAATAGCGATGGGCTTAAGTTTTTAACTGCCTTTTTCTATTTTTCTGCTTTTGAGGAGCTTTATCAAGCACTTAAGGAAAGGGGAGGGCTTAAAGAAGGCTTTTTGAAAATCCTTGTGGGCTTGAATGTAGATGGGGACGTCTACAAAGGCTATTTGAAAGCTTTGGAAACAGCCCTAAACTCAGAGGATATGGACAACGAGGATGTTTATAAACAGTCTGCTTTTTTCATAAAGCTTTTAAAGGAGGGAAAGCTGCTTTTAAGAAAGACAAGGGAGCCAAACCATGCAAAGCTGTATATCTTTCAAAAAAGCCAATTAGGTTATCCTGTCTTTATCATAGGCTCATCCAACCTTACAAAGGCAGATTTAAGTTATCAAAAGGAGCTCAATCTTGAGATAGCAATGAAGTTTTATTCAGATATGGTAGAGAAGTATTTTGATGAACTTTGGGAAGATAGTATTGAAATAGGACCTGAAGATGTGTTGGAGGTGCTTCAAAAGAGGACCTTTTTAAGAGATATCACTCCCTTTCAAGCATACCTCTATCTGCTTAAACTTTATTTGGAGCTTCATAGCAAATTTGAAAAAAGTGATGAAGAAATGGCTGAAAAGATTCTAAGAGAAGCAAATTACAACCCTTATAAGTATCAGCTGGAGGCTATACTGCAAGGAGTTCGAAGTTTAAAGGAGCACAAGGGAGTTCTTTTGGCAGATGTGGTGGGACTTGGAAAGTCGGTAATAGCCTGTGGCATTGCAAAGATGTTGGGGAAAAGGGGGTTGGTTATCTGCCCGCCACACCTTATGGGGGATGATAATGCCACTTTTGGGTGGAAGAAATACCTAAACGATTTTAAGCTGGATGGATGGCAGGTGAGGTCTTTGGGAAAGCTTGAGGAGGCTTTGGAGTTTGTAAAAAGGAACAAAGATATAAGCGTTATAATAGTAGATGAAGCCCACCGATACAGAAATGAAAACACCAAAAGGTATCATCTACTTAATGAGATATGTAGGGACAAATACGTAATACTTTTAACAGCCACACCCTTTAACAACAAACCCTTGGATATCTATGCCCTTTTGAAGCTATTCACAGTTCCAAGACAATCATCTTTGATCTTGGGAGGGGATTTGGAAAAGGAGTTTAGAAGGCACGATAAAGAATTTAACGAACTAAAAAGACAAAAAAGAGAAGAAGGAGCAAACCTACAGGAAATAGACCAAAAGCTTAAAGCCATAGCAAAAAAAATAAGAGGCATCATAGAACCCATCAGCCTAAGAAGAAACCGCTTGGATCTAAAGTCCTATGGAGAAGATATTCCCATGCCAGAGGTGAAAGACCCTATTGCCTGTTTTTATGAACTTACAAAGAAGCAGTTAGATTTCTACGATAAGGTAATTGAGTTTTTCAAAGACCGCTTTAAGGGAGCCATATACCACCCTGTGGATTACTTAAAGGATGGAAGGGTAGATGAGTTTGAAAGACAATCTCAAAGCAATCTATATGATTTTATGAAAAGGCTTTTGGTAAAAAGGTTTGAAAGCAGTATCTATGCTTTCAATGAGAGTATAAAAAGGTTCAAAACTTTGAACGAAAAAGCCTTGAATATGATAGAAAACTATAAGGTTTTTGTCCTTGATAGAGACCTTATGGATTTAGAGGACGAAGAGGAGTTTGAGTTGGTCCTTGAGGAATACAAGAAAAAGCTGGAGAACCCAGAGGAGACTTTGAAGAAGAAGGAATATCAGAAACTTTATGAGATATCTAAGCTTAGAGAGGATTTTATACAAGATATAAAGTCCGACAAGGAATTTTTTGAGAAGCTTGAAAAGGAAATTAAAGCCCTTGGATTCTTGGTAGAGGACCAAAAGGTAAAAAAGCTTATAGAGGAAGTTGAAAGGTTCTTGAAAGAAAAAAGAAAGGTGGTAATCTTTACCGAATACGTAGATACCGCCGAATGGTTAAAAGAGAAGCTACAAGAGGCTTTTGGAAGCAAAGTATTACATGCCATAGGGGACCTAAACAGATCAACTGTGGAGAAGATAAACAGAAACTTCAATGCAGAGTATGAAGATGAGGGTGAATACAAAATATTGATAGCTACCGATAAACTTTCAGAAGGCTTTAATCTCCACAGGGCTGGGGTAGTAATAAACTATGATATTCCTTGGAATCCAGTAAGAGTAATCCAAAGGGTGGGGAGGATAAACAGGATAGGTAAAAAGGTCTATGATGAGATATACATTCTAAACTTTTTCCCAACGCAGAGGGGAGAAAGTGAGGCAAGACAAAGGCAGATAGCAGAGCACAAACTGTTTATGATACACGAGCTCTTGGGAGAAGATGCCAAAATATTCTCTCCCGATGAGGAGCCAAGACCGTCGGAGCTTTTCAAAAGACTTACCACCTACCAAGAGGAAGAAGAAAGCTTTTATACCAAATTAAAGAAAGAGTTCAAAGAGCTTCAGGAAAGGTATAAAGACCAGATTGATGCCTTGCAAAACATGCCTTTGAGGCTAAAAACCGCAAAGCCCGCTAACAAAGATGAGCTAATAGTGGTGGTAAAAAGCGGAGCAAGCCTGTATGTGATAAGGAATGAGGAAAAGACCACCTTTGAAGAGGTTTATGAAAGCATAAAGGCACAGGAAGATACACCAAAGATAGATTTTAGCAAAGACTTTTGGGAGAAATACAAAAGAGCCCTTGAGACGCTAAAAGAAGTAAGGTCCAGCATATCATCAGACCACTACAACATCCTAAACACCATCAAAAAACAAAGACCCCTTACAGAAGATGAAAGAAACTTTATAGAAAACCTTATTGCCGACATAAGGCATTATGGAACCCTTTCCAAGTATTTGCTAAAGAGGATCTCCAAGTGGCTGGAGCTTGATGATGATCAGCTAAGAAAGGAGATACGAGAGCTTATGGAAGAACTTGGAAAAGATTTTCTAAAACCAGTCCAAGAGATGGCAAAAGAAAGGGAAAGGAGTGTTATAATTACCATTGAAAACAGGAAAGAGGTATAGATTGTGAGCTGGGGGCTAAGGGAAAAGGATATAGACGATCTCGTGAATAATTTCTCCTTAGAAAATCTAAGAAAAGTTTTTGAAAGGAAGATAAAGGACCATTTAGAAATCAGGGAAGAAAGACTTGATCCGGAAGATTTTAAAGACTTTCAAGAATACTTTGATATTGAAAGGCTCCATATTTTTGAAAAGGGCTCGGAGGAGATACCCTTAGAAAGTGGTGAATCCATAGTTATATACGCCATAAAAAGCAAAAAAGAACTTTCGGAAAGAAGTAGCAAAAAAAGGCAGTTTGAATTAGCAAAAAGGTTAATCCTTACAGATGGTGGCTTTGTGATCTTTTACGATGATGAGGGGAACTTTAGGTTTTCCTTCTTTGAGAGAATCTTTAAAGGGAGAAAATCGGAATACAGCCCTTACAAAAGATACACCTACTTTGTTGAAAAGGGAAAGCCCTACAGGACTTTTAAAAAAGCCCTTTCAGATCTAAAGCTGGATAGCATTGAAAGTATAAAAGAAGCCTTTAAAGTCCAGCCCCTTATAGAGGAATTTTACACGGAGATCCAAAACTGGTATGCTTGGGCATTAAAAAATGATAGAGTTTGGTTCCCTGGTGGCAAAAAGGAAGAAAACCTCATAAGGCTTATCACAAGGCTTGTTTTTGTATGGTTTTTAAAGGAAATGAAACTTGTGCCAGAGGATATCTTTGATGATAAAAAGCTTGCAAACATAGTCAAAGACTTCGGAAGAGGAGATTATTACTACAATGCTATACTTCAAAACCTATTTTTTGCTACTTTGAACCGAGAGATTAAGCAAAGGCGATTTGCCGATGAGGGACATTTTGAACAAAACAAAAAGCACTTTGGAGTTAAAAACCTTTATAGATACAAAAACTTTTTAAACATATCTCCAGAAAACTTTATAGAGCTTTTTAAAAACACACCCTTTATAAACGGTGGACTTTTTGAGTGTTTGGATGAAGACAGCAATTATATAGATGGCTTTTCAAGAAATGAGAAGAAAAGAGCAGAAATACCAGATGAGTTTTTCTTTTCTGAGGAAAGAACAGAAGACCTGTCATACTTTTATGGCACAAACGCAAGAAGGGAAAAAGTTAGAGGGCTTATTAATATCCTTAAAGACTACAACTTTACAGCAGATGAGAGCACACCTTTAAGTATAGAAGTTTCCTTGGACCCTGAGCTTTTGGGACACATCTTTGAAAATCTCCTTGCCAGCTATAACGAAGAAACCCAAACCACTGCAAGAAAAGCCACGGGCTCTTATTACACACCAAAAGAGATAGTGGATTTTATGGTAGAGGAAAGTCTAATAGAGTATTTTAAAAACATTGGTTTTGATGAAGAGAAGATAAGAAGGCTGTTTTCTTATGATGAAGAAATTGAGCTATCTGATGAAGAAAAGGAAAAGCTAATAAATGCCATAGATTCTATAAAAGTTTTGGATCCTGCCGTTGGCTCTGGAGCCTTTCCTATGGGAGTGCTTCATAAACTGGTTTATATACTTGAAAAGATAGACCCAGAGAATAAGCTTTGGCATAAGCTACAACGAGACAAAACGGAAGAAGAACTTAGGGGGCTACTAGATGTAGAAGACAAATACACAAGAGAAGAGCTTTTTAAAGAAATAAACGAAAACTTTGATGAAGCTAAAACCTATCCCGACTATGCCAGGAAGCTATACATTTTGCAAAACTCCATATATGGAGTGGATATTCAAAGCATAGCCATTCAAATAACCAAGCTAAGGTTTTTCCTATCTTTGATAATAGACCAAAAACCAGACACAAACAAAGAAAACCTTGGCATAAAACCCTTGCCCCATCTGGAAACCAACTTTATAGCTGCCAATACTTTGATAGGTTTGGAGAAACAGGGAGTCCTTACTGACCCTAGCATAAACAGGCTAAAAGCTAAGTTAAAAAGGCTTTATAAAAAGCACTTTTCTGTAAGGTCAAGGGGGGAGAAAAAGAGAATCCAAGAAAAGGCACGGGAGATAAGAGAGGATATAAAAGAAAAACTTAAAAGAATAGGCTATTCAAACGATACAGCCCAAAAGATAGCTGATTTTGATATTTTTGATCAACTTGCCCAAGCAGACTGGTTTGATAGTGATTGGATGTTTGGAGTAGAAAGCTTTGATATTGTTATAGGAAATCCGCCGTATGTTTATACCAGAGGAATGACTGATAGTACAAGAAGATTACTTGAAAATCACTATGGCTTTGTAGATGACCTTTATAATCACTTTTACTTTAGAGGTTTAGAGCTTTTAAAAGATGGTGGAATACTTGCTTACATAACATCAAAAACCTTTTGGACCATTCAAACAAAGAAAAACTTAAGAGATCTACTCCTTAAAAACACTATACTCAAATTAGTTGATAGTGCCAATCCTTTTGAATCATCTATGGTGGATACCTGTATAGCAATTGTTAAAAAAGCAAGTCCGCAAGAAAACCATAAAATCCACTTTATTGACGCAAGAAAAGGTTTAAAAGAAGGAGTTGTTTACTCTGTGGAGCAAAGTGTTTATAAACAAACTCCAAACCAAGTTATTTTTATACCAACGCCATACAATATGAATATTTACGATAAAATCCTAAAAAAGGCTAAGGAACTTTTGGATAGATACTGGGATATGATTTCTTCAAGCAGAAATATAGAAAGATACAAAAGACAACTCCAAGAATACAGACAAAGTCTAAAGCCCGGAGATATCACACTACTTGGACTTATTACAGAGGGTGGTCAAGGACTTGCAACAGGAGATAATGGCAGGTATGTGGGTGTTTTGGAAAGAACAAAATGGGCTGAGAAGGTAAGAGAACAAAGACCAGAAAAACTTCTACTTGCAGATGACTTTTGTAAAAAACAAGGAATTGGGAACAAAAAAGATGCAGAAGAGTTTCTAAGAGAGCTCTCTGAGAAGGAAATAAGGAAGCTTTTTGATAGTTTGAAGGAGAAATATGGTAGAGATATATTTGGACAAGGATGGCTATATAGGATTGTAAGTCCAGAGGAAATAGCAGACGTTGATAGTTTAACGGAGGATGAGAAACTAAATGGCATAGAAGGTGAAAAAACCTTTGTTCCATACGATAAAGGAGACAAAGAAGGCAATAGATGGTATGCCCCCACGCCCTATTATATTGATTGGAGTAGAGAGAATGTAAGGTTTTTAAAAGAAAATAGCGGTAAGAAAGGTAAGGGAATGCCAGTAGTAAGAAATCCACAATTTTATTTCCGTGAAGGATTTTGTTGGACAAACGTTTCTACACCAATTAGACCGGAAAGTATGTTTATAAAATGTAGGCTAAAAGAAAAAAGTGTAAATGATGTGGCTTCTATGTCCCTATACAACATTCACGATTTAACAACTAATAAGTATTTAATTTGTATGCTTAATTCATCTTTTCTATTCAATTATCTAAAAACATACATCAATTACACCGTAAATCTCCAAATTAACGATATTCGCCAGCTTCCCATTATTATCCCCACTCCAGAAAAGCTCAAGGAATTTGAAGATATCTTTGATAGGGCATACTCTATTCAAAAGCAAAAGTTTGAAGGTAAAATAACACCAGAAGATGCAGAGAAGTTGCTTGAGGAGATCCAAAAGGAACTGGATAAGAAAGTAGAGAGGATGTATTTAGGGGTATGAGGGTTATAATTTATACTTACCCACAAAAGCAAGAAGAAGTCAAAAAACTTGAAAAGCAAATTGATCAGTTGGTTTATAAGCTTTATGGCTCAGGGTGTTTCAAAAATAGTCCCTCTTACAGGACTACCGCCCCCGCCCCCTGAAGCAGGAGCTTGCGCCCATATTGGGTCTCCCCACGAGCCCTGAAAGAGTTTCTCCTTCAGGACAGAGAGGTCTCTTATGACCCTCTCAGGAGAGAGTGCAGTCAGCACCACTACCTTAAGAACTTGCCAAGGATTATGGATACCCTCGCTTGTTCCATCCAATGGCATGGGGTGTAGATCATGAGCACCATATTATAAAGAGTGTGCTTAATTATGAAAATACCAAAGAAGGAGATCAAAAAGACGCTAACAAGATAAAGACCGAGGAAAAGTAAAAAAACTTTAACCTTGATCAAGGTGTTTCAAAAATAGCCCCTTTTAAAGGACTACCGCCCCCGCCCCCTGCAGCAGGAGCTCGTGCCCATATAGGGTCTCCCCACAAGCCCCGAAAGAGTTTCTCCTTCAGGACAGAGAGGTCTCTTAATACCCTCTCAGGAGAGAGTGCCGTCAGCACCACTACCTTAAGAACTTGCCAAGGATTAAGGATACCCTTGCTTGTTCCATCCAGAGGCCTCAATACCCTCCTTGGCTCACTCTTAAGGCTTTTTATAACCAAATCTATTAGCTTTAACTGCTTGGCTTTCAAATATGCATTCTTTACTTTCTCCTTTACATACTCCTTTAATGAAGTCAAATACTCAACATTAGCCTTTAACTTCTTTAGTAGGTCTTTATAAACCTTAGGAACTTTCTCCTTTAACCCTAAGCCCCTTCTCGCTATCACATAAGCAGAAGCTACATCCTTTGTTAGCATGTATTGAGGTGCATACTTTAACATGCCTATGGTAGATGTGTGAGAGGGGTTTATCTCTATTACCTGTATCCCATTCCTTTTTGCCAATAGCTTTATCTTTGACAGAAGCTTTTTGTAGGCAAAACTATGCTGTATCCTTCTTATCTTTCTTCCAGAATAGTCTCCTCTCTTGTTTTTACTTTTCTCAAAGTCAAGCCTTTCTATCACTATAGCCTTTCCCTTTGTCTTTGCTATCTTTACCACTTGATGGGCGTATAGCCATGTGTAGTTGTCTCTTTTGTTCTTGTTCCCACTTGATAGCTCTGGCATAGATACCTTACCATAAGAAATTAGATTGCCATATTCATCAGTTTCCGCCCATGCCATATGGTTAGGGTAAGCATTTAAATCTATCCCTATCACTCCATATTCCTTTGTTATCTCTATTGGGGGGTATTTTTCATCAGTGGTGAAATAGGCATATATCTCTCCATCTTTTACTTTTAGCTCTACACTATAGGCATTACCCGATAGGGCTATTTCTTTTAGCTTGTTTATTCTATCGCCTGCCTTTATGAGTGCATAGATGTATTGCCTTGTGCCTACGTTTATTCTCAGATAGACCCCGTTCTCTTTTATCTCTATCCTTGTGTTTTGGTTGCCTTTACAATGAGCCTGTCCTATGGAGTAAAGGTTTCCTTTTCTTTTCTCTGTCCAGCTTATACGTAGCTTCTTGTAAGGCTCTCCGTTAATGTGTCTTTTTTTTAGTTTTTCAAAAAGACTTCTGCCACCAAAGATAACCTTTTTAGGATTTTCGCCCTTTTCTTTAGCAGAAGATAGTGTAGCCTGTGCTTTTATGACAACGGAGTAAGAGTATCTTGAGTTAAGACCAAAAAGGTTCTGAAGTTGTTTAGATATGTCATTTATACCTTTACCTTCCAAAAGTCTTTTATAAGCATATCTATAAGCAGATGACCATCTTCTCATTAGGTCTTTTAGCAGGGCTAAGTCTTTGTTGCTAAGTAGGATAAGCTTAGAGCAGATGGTTATTTTACCCATCCTTTAAAATTGTAGCATAGGGGCATGTTTAGACTTGGGGTTTTTGAAACAGCCTCTAACCTTGATTGGCATCTTCGGAAGATATCATATACCCATATCCCCTTACTGTTTTTATCAATCTATGGTCCTTGTCCCCCAGTTTAGACCTTAGGTTTTTTATATAAACATCCACCACGTTAGAAGCCTCATCGGGATGTCCTCCCCAAACTTTCAAGTATATCTCCTCCCTGCTTACCGCCGAATTAGCCCTTTCTGCCAAAAGCTTCAAAAGGTTAAACTCTTTCTGAGTGGTGTGTATTTTGTTCCCTTTGTAATAGACCTCAAGGGATCTAAGCCTTATCTCCAAGTCGCCAACCCGCAATACATCTACACCTTCTTTTTTGTACCTTCTAAGCACAGCCTTAATCCTTGCCACAAGTTCTTTAAAGGAAAAGGGTTTGGTTAT
>CALIUI010000122.1 GCA_938048815.1 uncultured Aquificaceae bacterium
TGCCGAGGAGGATAAAAGTATGGCGGAATGCTCCGAAGGGGGCATACGCAGTAGTGGGCGCAAGTGAACCGCCCTCTGAGGATAAGGCAGGCATAAAGCTTGCAAACTCCTCAGAAAGCTCCATGCTCTATAGCATGGAGTGGTTCACTCTTAGCTCAGGACTTTAAAAGGAGGACTTGCTATGGCGTGGAAAAAGCTAAGGCAGAGAGAGAGCTATGAGGAGATATGGGTCTCCGTTGGCAAGGAAAAGGAAGGCTACTTTACACTTAAAGAGGGTGGTGAGCTTGTGGGATACTTTGAAAAGCTCAATCACTCTGAGAAGTTTGACAGTCCTATTTTGAACCTGGTATCAGAAGACAAAAAGACAAGGTATCTTCTCTTTGCTCCTGCTAATCTTGCAAGGCAGATGGAAGAGCTTGAGGACAAGGTAGGCTCTGGCGTGCTTGTAAGGATTATCTACAAAGGAAAGGAAAGAAGAGAGAGAGACGGAGAAGAAATCACATATCACTCCTTTGAGGTGGAGTATGACGATGAGAGGTGGCTTGAGGGTAATAAGGACAGACAGGGGTAGTGCGGAAAGGCTTGAGAAGAAGTTTTTAAGAAGGGGCTTAAAAGTAGCTCTTGTGAAAGAGGAAAGGGAGCTAAAAAGCTCCTTTCTTTCAAAGGCAGACATAGTTCTGGTGGTGGAAGATGGAGCAGGAAAGACTAAAAGAGGAGTTTTTGAAGAGAAAGAAAGAGTTTGAAAAGGCACTCATAGAGGTTTTTGGAGAGGAAGGCTACAGGCTTTTGGTGGAGCTTTATGAAAGCGGAGCCTTGAGGCATCTATTCGTGCCAGCCTCTTTTGCAAGTGAGTGGGGCATATATGTGTTGGAGGACGGTATAAAAAAGCTGGAGGGTTTTTCTCTTGAGAGAGCAGGAGCTTGAAAAAGAGGCTATTGCCTATACAATAGGGGGCTTTATACTGCTCTTTTCTCTTTTTGTTTCTGGCATAGCCTTTGAGGAAAGGCAGAAGTATCTTCAGTCTCAGGAAGAACGTCAGGCTATAGAGGAGTGTCTCAGGAAGGTAAAAGCCTACTGCGTCAAAAACAAAAATGTTGAGGAAGTGCTTTCTTCAAAGGTCTGCCCCCTTGTTAAGGACAGGCTATACCTGTGGGGGGATTTTAAATGCAGGTGGGGCAAGCTTTCGCAGGTGTGGATATCCTCATCAAGCCTGTCTGCTTATGGCAGTGGTGGAGAGGTGAGGCTCACAGAGAGGCAATGAAGAAGGCTCTTATATATGCGGGCAGGAATGATGAGCTGAGGACGCCTGCCTGTGCGGTCTATCCTCTTATTGAGTTTTTGCGTGGCTGGAGAGTTCTCTGGGAGCCAACAGACAGAGGAAATTCTGAGATATCAAGAGTTTTAAAAGAGGCTGGCTTTGAGGTCATTTCCACGCATATTGAAAAAGGCTTTGACTTTTTAAAAGATGAACCAGATTTTGGGTTTGACGCCATTGTGTCAAATCCGCCTTATAGCTTAAAGGACAGGTTTTTAGAAAGAGCTTATGCACTGAAAAAGCCTTTTTATTTTTTACTGCCTTTGACCGCCTTAGAGGGGGTAAGGAGAGGAAGGCTTTTCCGAAAGTATGGCATAAACCTTATCGTTTTTGACAGAAGAGTGGAGTTTATGGATAAAGGTAGCGTGTGGTTTGCAACAGGCTGGTTTTTCTGGTCGCCCTATAAGGAAAACAACAGGATATATTTTAAGGAGCTGCCATGCAAATCCTGATAGGGAATGCTTTGGCTTTGATGAGGCTCAGAGGCGTGCAGAGGAGGTTGTTTGTATGAAAAATGAAGCACTTATTAAGCTTGAGCCGGTAGTAAGTTTAAGAACGGGCAAGGTAGTGGCTTATGAGGTGCTTTACAGGGGCTTTAACAGGGAGGCGGAGAAGGCTTTTGCGTCAATAGACGAGGAGTGGGATTATGAGATATTCCTGTCAAATGTGCTTACCCTCAGGCATATGCTGGAAAACGGCGTGCTTCCTGAGCCTCACAGGTTTTTGCTGAATATCAAGCCTTCCACTCTTCTTGTTTTTGCAGGCTCTATTATGAGCCTTATAGAGATGCTACCTTTTGTGGTAATCTTAGAGCTTCGTGAGGACTGGATAAGAGATAAGGAGCTTGTAGAGCTTGCCAGCCTCAGAAAAGAGGCTCCTTTTCTTCTGTCTCTTGACGACTTTGGTAAAGGAGCTTCCAACATAGACAGGATTATTACCCTTGAGCCAAATCTGGTTAAGCTTGACCTTGAGGTTTTAAACAAAGTGCCAGCCACCAGTCTTTTGCATCTTGTAGAGAGCATAAAGGGGCTGAAACTCCCCCTGCAGCTTGTAGCTGAAAAAGTGGAAACTCAGGAGCATCTCAAAAAGACAAGAGCCTTAAATATAGGACTGGCTCAGGGGTATCTGCTGGAGAAAAAACTTTTTGTAGTCTAAACTTTCTTCTAATGAGGGAACTTTTTCTTTTTCTATTTCTTACTGGTTTTTCCTTTGCAATTCCCTACCAGCAGTGTTTTATCTCCGCAAGCCAGCACTATGGAGTTCCTTATGAACTTCTGATAGCCATAGCTCAGGTAGAGAGTAATTTCAACCCAAGAGCTATCAACACAAACAGGAATGGCACAGTGGATAGAGGCATAATGCAGATAAACACAAGCTGGGACAGTTATCTGCGCAGGTATGGCATAGACCCCAGATGGGTATGGGAGCCATGCTACAACATACACTTAGGGGCTATGGTATTAAGGCACTGTATAGACACTTATGGCTACAGCTGGCGGGCAGTGGATTGTTATAACAAAGGCTCAAGGGCGAGGGAGAATTCAAGGTATGTATGGAATGTGTATAGAGCCATGCAGAAGTTTTATGCAGTGAGGTAGGATGGATAAGGATTTTGAAAAGTTAGCCTTCTGGTTTTCTATTGGTTTTGTTCTTTTAGCTGTAGCTGTGGTAGTAGTCTCCCTTGTTATTCTATGGAGGATTTTTGCATGAAGCTCATACTGGCAGAAAAGCCATCGGTGGCAAGGGATATAGCAAAGGCATTGGGCGGTGGGAAACCCAAAGATGGCTATATAGAAGCAGGCGAGTATGTGATAACATGGGCTATGGGGCATCTTCTTGAGATAGATGACAGTATAGCACCTCAGAAGTGGGAAATAGAAAGTCTTCCCATCTTTCCTGAGAGGTTTTCATACAGAGTAAAAGGACAGGCTCAGGCAAAGCAGTTGAAAGTGATAAGGGAGCTTTTAAAGAAATCGCAGATGGTGGTAATAGGAACCGACATGGGGCGAGAAGGCGAAGCTATTGCAAGGCTTATTTTAATCCACTGTGGCTGGAAAGACTGGGACAGAACATACAGGCTTTGGACCTCTGAGGCTTTAACTCCTGAGGTGGTAAGAAGAGAGCTAAAGAACTTAAAGCCCGCAAAAGACTTTGACAGCCTCTATCAGTGTGCTATAGCAAGACAGCATTCTGACTGGATAGTGGGAATAAATCTGACAAGGCTTGTAAGCATAAAGGCAAATCAAGGAGTGTGGTCTGTCGGCAGAGTTCAGACGCCTACCTTAGCTTTAGTGGTAAAAAGAGATTTAGAAATAGAAAACTTCAAGCCAGAGCCATATGGAGTTGTGAAGGCTATTTTCTCAAAGGAGGGGCAAAAGTATGAGGCAACCCTTGTATTTAAGAAAGAGCTTCTCAGAGATAAGCCAGATACAGCTATGGACGATGATGAGGAAGAAAAACAAGGTGAAGACACCGCTTTCAGACTATCTCCTGAGCAGGCTAAGAAGATTGTGGAGGAGCTAAGCAGGGAAAAGACAGGAGAAGTGCTTAAAGTCATAAAACTCAAAAAATCAGAGCCACCGCCACTACTTCACTCACTCACATCACTGCAAAGAGAGGCAAACAGGCTTTATGGCTTTTCCGCATCAAAAACTCTCTCTATCGCTCAGAGCCTCTATGAAAGGGGCTATATCTCATATCCAAGAACTGACGCACAGCACCTTGCGGAAAGCTCAAGGGATTTAGTCAGGAAAATCCTGAAAGAGCTTGGCTATCAAGAGCTTGCAGAAAAAGTAGATAAAGCAGGCAAGCGTGTATTTGATGATAGCAAGCTAACGGACCACTATGCTATTATTCCTCAGAAGCGGGGAGATGATTTGGCTGGTGATGAGAAGAAGATTTATGAGCTGGTAAAGAGGAAGTTCATAGGAGCTTTTATGGATAGCTATGAGTATGAGCTTGTAAAAGTCTTTACTCGTCTTGGCAGGTATGAGTTTTACTCTCAGGGAAAGACTGACCTAAAGCTTGGCTGGAAGTCTCTGTATCAGGAGAAGGAAAAAGAGACCAAACTTCCACACCTGAGAGAAGGAGACAGAGTTTTAAAAGAAGACCTCAAGGCTCTTACAAAATTCACACAGCCACCGCCTCACTATACAGAGGCAACTCTTTTGAAGGTGATGGAAAAGCTTGGTCTTGGCACTCCTGCTACAAGAGCAAGTATTATTGAAACTCTAAAGGAAAGAGACTATGTGAGGCTAAAAGGGAAAAGTCTAATTTCTACTCAGAAAGGAAAAGAGCTTGTAGAAAAGCTCAGGCAATCAGGCTCAGCACTGGTGGATGCAGAGCTGACAGGAAAATGGGAAGAAGAGCTTGAAAGCATTTATAAGAAAAAGCTTGGATACAGAGGCTATCAGGATTTTGTGGAAAAAGTCAAAAAGCTAACTCTTGAAGAGATAGAAAAGCTTAAGGGGAAGAGCTTTGAGAGAAAGACCGAAAGCGTGGGTTCCTGTCCTGTCTGCAAAAAAGGACAAATTCAGGACTTTCCAAAGCTTTTTAAGTGTTCTGAGTGTGGGGTGCTTGTCTGGAAAGAATTCATGGGGAAGAAGATAAGCTCCAAAGATGCTATAAAGCTCCTTGAGGGTAAGGAAGTTCTTTTAAAGGGATTGAAATCCAAAGCTGGAAAGAAGTTTGACGCAAAGGTGAGGTTAGAAAACGGAAGGCTCAAGATTGTGGGGTTTTGAAGGTTTCAGCTTTTTTTAGTAATTTTTGAAGTGCTTCAGAAATTACTGAAATGCAATAGCTTTCTAACTGCAAACATATCGCATTTGTTTAGTTTTTGAAGCACTTCAAAAATTAAACGACGGCTTTTCTGTGGAATTCCCCAGAAAAAAGAAAAACTATAATTTCCCTTATGGGCAGGTTTGAGATATATGTGGGAAAGGGAATGAATTTAAGGACTAAAGAAACTGGTTATGTTTTCTGGGAAAAGCCACAGAGACAGATGATAGTCTTTGGGGCATCTGGTTCTGGAAAGAGTGAGTTTTTGTCAAGGCTTACCTATGAGGATATAGTCAATGGCTTTCAGAGTTTTAACATAGACCCAAAGGGTTCAAAGAGCTGGCTGGAAACCTTTTTTAGGGCGTGTGATAAGATAGGGAAGCTGTATGATAAGGATGGTGGTCCCATAGTGCTTGCTTTGAATTATCCTGAGGTATCCTTCAGGTTTAACCCTCTTTATGGGCTTGAGCCTCATCAGATAGCTTATGTGATAGCCTCTGGACTGCCTGACAGCAAAGAGCCTTTCTGGTGGAATATCTCTTATGAGATAACCTTAGCCATAGCCATAGCTCTCAAGGCAAAGGGTTTAAAACAGATATGCTTTGGAGATATATATGAGTTTCTCAATGTGGCGAAGATAGAGGAGCTGAGGAGAAAGCTTTTGCAGATATACACAAGAAGACAGGATGAGCTTACCACACAGGGGCTTACCATTCTCAACCAGATAGCAAGCTATGACCCTCAGTATTTCCCAAGAGTAAATGCCACACTAAGGACTTATCTCACAAGGCTTATCACTGGCAAGGCGGGGAAGATACTCAATGTAAAGACAGACAGAGACCTCCTTAAAGAGAGGATAGAGAACGGACAGCTGAGGTTTTTTGCCTTTCTCAATGCGGAGAAAGAGGGGCAGACTGCTTACGATGTGGCGAGATTGCTTTTTGCGTGGCTACTGGCGGTGGTGGGAGAGTATTCAAGAGAGTTTAAAACTGTAGAGCCACAGCTAAGGGTTAATGTAGATGAGGCAACAGAGGTAGGTTTCTGGGAGATAAACAAAGCCATAAGACTTGTAAGAGAGAGAAATGTAGCCATAAAGCTCTTTACCCAGTCTCCCTCAGGTTTTAAGAGTGCTTTTAAACAGAACGGTGAAAACATAGTGCAGGACATAATAAACAACTGTGATTGTAGAGTAGTCTTTTCCATCAATGAGCCAACAGACCAGGAGTATTTTGCCAACATGTCGGGCAGGTATCAAAAACCAAAGGCGATAGTTCATAAAAGCTCCATATCTCTTACCTATACAGAGGCTTCACTTTTAAAACCTCAAGATTTAGGGGGGCTTCCCCCAGGGTGGGGTTATTGTTTCATGGATGGAGAGGTTTATATGGTCTATTCACCCCTTGTGCCAGACAGAAGAAGAGTGAAGGTCATATGGAAAGAAGAGGAAGAGGAAAAGCTAAAGGCGGAAGTAGAGGTAAATCTAAAGGAGCTTTTTGATTTGATGGTAAGCCTGCTTAGAATAAGAGAGCATTATACAAATGTTTTACCTGAGGAGATAAAAGACCCACAGCTGAAGGAGTTTTATGAAAAGTATCTTGACTGGTTTGAATACTATGCGGATGATTTTGAGAGGATTGTAAGGTGGATGGACGGGGTCAAAAGCATCCCCTCTGTTGTTAAGGGTAAAAATCCTCTTAAGAAGATAAGCCTTGTGGATCATTCCATAAGAGTAGCGGAAAAGGCTTTTGAGGTTCTGCAAAGCACGGAAGACCTCTCTCAGGAGGACAAAGAGATTGCCTTTCTTGCAAGCCTTGTGCATGACCTTGGCAAGGCGGTGGCGGACACTGGAGGGTATGAGTTTAAAGACCATGTGGAGGAGATAAAGGAGCTTTTAGACCTCATGGGCGTGTCTCCAGAGATAGCGGGTGTGGCGGTAAAGCATCACGATAAAGAAACGGACGATAAAAGAGTTCTTATCCTCAAGTCTGCCGACCATTCCGCAAGGAGAGAAGAAGAGGAGCTTATAGAAGAAGACCTTATCAAAGAGATAAAGCAAAAGCTGAATGAGGAAAAGCTCTGGAATATGCTTTTGGAGATGGCAAACAGAGATGATAAATACAGGGTTTTCACATATAGAGGAAGGCTTTATGTTCTATCTGAGTTCTTACAGAACTGGGTAGGCACTGAGACAAACATAAGACCATCTGAAGAAGTTCTCTGTGAGCTTTTTGGCTTTGCTCCTGTGGAGCTAACCCTTTATCTGAGTAAAAGCCCTATAATGCATGGCAGGTTTTTAGGCATAGAGTATTCAGAAAAGGAATATGCTTTAGAGGAGAGAAAGTTAAGCAGTAAGCTCTTCAAAGGTTTTCGTGTGGAGGTAGAGAATGGAGAGGATAATTCCTGACAGCTCCTCAAGTGCGGATATTAAGCTAAACTTTAGCAACCTTTTTGCCTTTCTATCTTCCCTTGACTATCTTGCCTTCCTTGAGAAGTCAGGAGCTTTTGAAGATATGCCTGATACAGGCTATCTTTACTACACAGAGGAAAAAACACAGCTATGGCTCTTTGTTATAAAGGAGTATCTAAAGTGGGTATCCTTTGTGTATTTAGTGGTTAGTCTTTCTTTCACTATCATACTCAAACTCAGCCTTATCTCCGCAACGCTTATAGCATCGCTTCTGTATGGACTTCTTAGCATATGGATAGTCCAGAGGTATCTGTGGGGCAGGGGATATCTGTATACGGTTTTAAGAGATTTTCTCTGGGCAAGCTTTTTATGTAGTCTTTTCATATGGCTTGGTTTAGAGCTTTTTGTATTTGGAGTAGTTCCAAAGCTGTGGTTTTTATTTGAAAGCTGGCTTTTTTCAGGGAAACCCAACAATATCATTGATACCCTCTTAAAACCCCCTACTGAGTTCTTCTACTATACGGTAAAAGCTTATCTGTCAAAGATAGAGCTTCCACAGGAGCTTTTAAGAGCCTTTTTCCTGACCCTGCCTCTAAAGGTATTCGCCTTCTTAGTCCCCATCTTCTATTTTTACTACCTTAGAAAGCACAGAGGCACAACAAGAGACTACTACATGAGCCTTATCAGAAAACTTCCAGATTTACCTGAACAGTAAAGATAGGATTACTCAAATTGTTATCCAGCACCAGCCTATAAACTTTTTCTTGTTTTTCCATGAGAAGTCTTTTGAAGTTCTCTACCAGCAAGAGGTTTTCTTTTTTAGCTATAAGGTAGTCATGCCTTACGATAACTTCCTGATAAAACTGCTCTTCAAAGACAGGGCAGTGGTTAAAAGTAAGAACATTGACCCATTTTGTAGGAATTACAACCCTTTCTCTTCCTTTAGTCAGCACCACATTTGAAAAGTCCGCCGTAAAACAAAAATGGCAGTCTCCAAGATAGTCGCATTTGAAGATAGTCTGTTCTTCAAGAAGAAGCTCCTTATCCTCATAAAACCTTATAATGAGCGTGGAAAAAGGATTAAGCACAGAGCTGTCTGAGTATATTTCCGCTTTTATTCTCCCTTCCTTACTAAGCTCTACAAGGTCTCCTACACTTAGCTCACTTTTCTCCTTCATAGAGGTTCTGGTTCTTAACATTGTTCAGCCAGTTTTGCACACCATTAACAGCTCTGTTGCTTATATCCTGAGATATGCTGTCGCCAAGCTTTTGAGCCATCTCATTAGCCCACTCCTCTATTGCCTGCATACAGACTGGGTCAGAAAAATCTACCCTTGCAAACTCGTCAATGGTAAAGCCTGAGCAATCTGGATTTTTGGGAGAACCCCAACCTTTAGGAACCTGAGGTCTCCCACACTCATTGAATATTCTGGAAAGCCTTGAATAAAAACAGCAATAGCTCCTCTTCCTCTCTATGCAAAAACCCAGCACCTTTTTAGAACAATAAGAGCCAACATAACTGCATGTGCCTGCCTGCCTCCTCTTTTTTAGCTCCTTTTCATCGTTATTACACATATTCTTAAACCAGCCAGAAAGACCACAACAGGAAGCCCCCAAAGTAGTCAGTCCACCAGGCCTGCACCTTCGGACTTCTCCCGAAAACATTCTTACATTAGTGCATTGAGCTAATTTGTCAAAGTTATCGCTCAGGCGGTTATCCTGAAAAACAAGCTCCTTCTGCCCTGGAAACCCCGCCACAGAAGTGCTACAGGGCCTGCACCTCACCTGAGACGGGTCATAGAGAATGCCCTTATTTGTAGTGCTGATAACCCTTGTCTCCACTGGAGTTCCAAAGGCTGTGTAATTACTCATGTTGAAATAAGAATAAGACTGCCAGCCAGAGCGATACATGGAATTGCTACAATATGGATAAGAAGTATTAACAGATAGATAGCCAGACTCAGAACCACCTGGCAGGTTAGACACATAATAAGTATAAGCAGTGCAAACCTGTCTCGTCTGTTTATAAGCAGATGGACCACAACCAAAGTATGTGTCTAAATTAGTCCATGCAGAGCAATAAAGATAAACAGGATAAGACCAGCCTGTTCTCCAGTCATACAGGTATTGAACCTGATAATATGCATTTGCCTGCCAGTAGAGAGTCCCAAGATACTCACTGACCTGATAACAGGAAGCAGTATTATAACAAGAACCCTGATAACAGGAGCCCTGCCAGCCCCCCCACCTGCAGTTCTGCGCACAGGTGTTGTAATCATAATAAACCCCTCCAAAAGAGCAATAAAACTTAGAACAATCCGCCACACAACCCCAGTAATTGCTACCATAATACTGATAGTTTGCCGAACAATACCAGTTCTGACAGTTCTGCTGACACTGAGATGAAGTAGTATAGATTTGCCAGTTAGCAGAACACTGATACCTGTAGATATAAAACTGCTCCGTCCAGCTCTCTGGCAAACATCTCTGGTCTAACCTCTGCCACTGATAAGGAAAATATCCACAGTTTGCTTCTCTCTGCATCCAGCACCTTCCTGAAAAGTCTATGTAATTGCCACAGGACTGGAAAGAGAACCACGCATCAGAATAAAGAATACCCCCCTGTATCCAGTAGGGTTGGGAACTACCATACAAAGACCATATCTCATTCCTCATATTCACATCAGGTTGCTGCCAGCCACAGGTGTTTGAGTTATACCGGTTCCATGTTATTGCCTGTTTAGAAAGAGCATAGGTTCTGTAAGTGGAGTCAAAGTTTGCAGGGTCTGTATCATAATACCGGATATCCCCATACACACCGCTTGCCACGCAAGAACCATTACAAACAGGGTCAGAAACATCCGCAGGACATACATACTGACCGTTCATATAAAGACAGGACTGAAGTTCCTTGCAATCATCTGCCATGCCATTACCATTAGTGTCCACAAAACACCTGGGAGAATCAAAAGTAGGATTTGAAGGGAGCGGATTCCCGGGTGCGGGACAGTTAGTCAAACAGGACCAGTCTCCACAATTAGGATCACAGGGAACACAGCTTTGTTCCTGAGACCATGAATAATAAAACAAAACCAGCAAGAGCAATATAAACACCTTCATGGCCCACATCTCCTGTCATGCAAAGCCTGATATATTATGTTCAATGTCCCTCCAGCTATCCCAAAACCAGCCCTGCTTTCCGCAGAGCATTTACAGTCTTCCTGTAAGGTGCCTCCATCTACAGGACAACTCCAGCCACCACCAGACCTGATACAGCTCCTCGTTTCAAACAGATACTTGGGCGGGGGGCTTGAATTTGGAATTTTCACTATGCAGTATCTTTCTTCAGCAGATGTGCATTTACTATCCTCTTCAAACCCTCCAGAAGCAGTTCCTATTAGAGCCGTCCCACCATAATATGTTAATTGCCCTGTCTCAGGGCTATAATCAGCAGACATCAATATGTTGCCTACTCTTGTCAGGTCTATCTGAACTCCGTCCGCTTTAGTATTTGCACATTTATACTCTCTTCTCTTTGCCCACCACTGCCTGCATTCTACCTGTCCGTTTATGCTTTTACAGGTCTTTGGCGGCCAGTTGCAATTCTGAGGTGGCGCCTGAGCTGTCTGAGCCTGAGAAGTCCAAACCTTCCAACTCTCATCTCTCAATATCTCCGTGCAACCTGTAAGCATCTGAACTGGACTTCCATTCTTTATAACCTGATAGGTTTTCCCATTAGCATCCGTCCACCACTCATTTATAACCTTGCACCCCCGCTTTTCATACTCAGAACAATCACCCGTTGTCTCTCCAACCATAGGCTGCACTTTTGAAAACCTGAAGTAATTGCAGGCAGGTGCATTATCTACTCTCACTTCAAGTATGTTGTTATTGTTTGAATAAGTGTTTTTAATCCAGACCGTGTAAGGAGTTGGGTCATTGGACACACAATCAAGCTCTTGCGGTGATGCCCTGTCCCCGTTTGATAACCCCTCGCCACCCCTGCGTCTATTTACAGATAGTCTGCCAACTTTCGTCCAGTCTATATTCTGACCGAAGGGATAAGACACTATTACCCAGGGTGCTGGGGGAAAATCTGTCCCTCCACCACAAGGGGCTCCTTCCCAGTATCCCCAGCCCTTTAGTGTGTAGCCTTTGCCATCAGAATTGCATTCAAGCCAGAAAAAGGAAGAATAGTTATAAAACCTGTCCCCCGAAAAGCAAGCCACGCTTGTATCACCATAACCATCAGGATAGACCTTTGCCCCAGGCGTGCATATTCTCTGGTCTGTCCGCGAAGCGCCAGATGCAGGATTAACCTCCCTCTGTATCACACATACTGCAGCGCTTTCACCCGTTTTTGTTGTGTCCATAAAGCTATGAAGAGCCTTGCATGATGGGTCTTTGTTTATATCGCATGTGAAATACTGATAAAGAGCCTGGTCAGGCATGGAATAGGGATTGGAAAGGTATGCGGTCTGAGGCGGGTTTTTATTCACATTCTGACAATCTTTAACATTCCCTCCATAGTAGCTCACCGTATTATCCTGAATTTGATGGTCTGAGTAAGTTATCTCCTTTCCTGTAGATTTGTAAAGGTCAAGGAGCTGTTTTATAAACTCCCCACCATAAAAGGTAGGAAGCTGTGGCTGTTTAGATGGGTCTGTGCAGGCATCTAAAGTAGTCACGCTTTGCCATGTTAAACCGCCTGAGGTCAGTGTGTATTTATAACAGCTCGTATATTTTGTCCCGTCCCAGCCACTGCAGTAGCCAGCAGGACACAGATACGTGCCTGAAAAAGAAGCAGACCTGTCAAGATTGCCACTTTTAGGATCTGAAGCCCACCTGAAATAAACCGTGTTGCCACTCACACTGACACTTGCAAACACCGTTTTGCCCTGCACATCACCCTGACCACAAAAGGGAGAACCCGCATAAAAGGTATTTCCCTTTGGCATGGTATAGGGAGTTTGCGGTTTTGTAGGTGGATCTGTAAGCTTGTTTATATTCCCTTTCCCACCATACTGGTTTTTTATAGTCTCTCCCCACTGCCTGCCCATCTGTCCCTCAGGAGTAGAGTCTGGCAACTTCAGGTCTATACCAAAAGCTATCCCCGCCAGAACTCCTATCAATAAACCTTTACGCATCCCTTAAACTCCTTATAGAGTTTATCTCCTATATAAACCTCTACCTTTCCACTTTCACTTTGAATGAACTGATACTTCACGCCATGACAGGAAGAGCCAAAATAAGGGTTTTTGACAAGATAAACCCTGTCCTCAATTACCCGCTCCACAGCATAGCACACAGGCAACTCTACCTTTACAAAACACCCATCAAAAAGCACAGCAGTCCCTCTTTCTGTATATCATCCAGTCCTGATTGTGCTTGTTTAAAATAGGGACTTCTTTACCAAATCCCCACAAAACAAAAGAAGACCTGCCTATAGGAAACCTTTTTGGATAAGCCACAGGATAAATAGGAAATATCCCATACTGACTCTTCATCATAATTGGCATAGGATACCTACCGCATAAACCTGCTTTGCCAAAGGAACCCCACAGAACAAGCTCTCTGTGGAGTTTAAAAAGCATCCTCGCCACAAGACCTGCTGCTGCCTGAGGAGCATCAAGGTTGATATTTTCAGACATTGGATAGGCACTTCCCCAACTGCCAAAGCACCACCACAAGGGGTCAAGCGAAAAGCCAAACTGAGAAGTGACCGCATCCACAACACAGGCAAACTGAGCTATTGGATTGGCAACAAGAATAGCTTCGGGTCCAAGTATGGAGGCAAGCAGGTCGCTCTGCCACAAGGGGTCAATTTCTGTCATATAAGCCATATCAAAGGGATTTCTTGTCTCAAGACAGACAAAGTCCATGAAAAGCTCCAAAATAGCCCATGGCAGATACCTGTAATAATGAACCTGCAGAGACCTTAACTCTGTCTGTGCATTGCCAGCATTAGCCTTATGACTGTCTGCCCCCAGAGCCAAAGCATTAAAGGGAACTTTACCTACAAGACCACCAGGGATAGGAAGAAGTGGGGTGCACCAGGGAATTTTCACAGGCTCCATTATGGCTATAGGCTCCCACAGAGATATCTTTATTCCAACTCTCGGTAAAGGTGTCATGCATACACATACAGGAACTTTCCCCGTCAGATCCAAATCTTCAAGATCTGACCATTTCATTACCGTTATCCCCCCTATCTTTATGGGGAAGACATTGTAAAGTGTAGCTATTGACTTCAGGACTATTTTCATAGAGGTTTGCGGTCCAGCCTCACAGACAAGCTTTCCTACAGCACCTCCCACAGGATTAGCAAAGGCACTACTTATTAGAAGAAGAATTCCTGCCAGCCACCCTATCATAACCATAAACCTCCACTACTGCTACTCCCTTTTTCCTGTCCCATCTGACAAAAGAAACCGCATGCCGGATCTCAAGCCTCTCCCTGAGAAACGGATTTAAAAGATAAACGCTCCTCTTTAGCTGTTTCATAAGCTCAAACACATCTCCATCGCTTACTATCGCCATAGCTGTGGGATAAGGTGCCAAAAGCCTTTTCGCTAACTCCACCTGCTTTTTATCCCTACCATCAAAGACCACAAGAAGAGGTGGATCCATAGGAAGATAAAGCAGAGGATTATATTTATAGCCCTTTGGATAAAGAATGCCTGTGATTTTTCCGCTATTATCCACTCTCGGTATATCCTCAGGTAAAGTGGCTGTCATATCCACCTCATATCTGTAAGATTTCTCAGGCATGGTGAGTTTTACCCTCCAGTCTTTCATTATGCTGTTGCCATCTATCTCCGTCTTCTCTAACTTCTTTTTAAGCTTCTCCTGTGCTATCTTCGCCCTTTGCTCTATCTCCTGCAAAAGGTCAGGCTCTACTATGGGATAGGTGGTAGCACCAAAAGCAATGCCTATTAGAAGACTACCAGCTAATAAGCCTTTCATCCTTAATCTCCCCTAAGTTGTAAAGCCCAAATATTACGCTATCTTCTAACTCATCAAG
>CALIUI010000123.1 GCA_938048815.1 uncultured Aquificaceae bacterium
AGGGATATGGCTTCTTTGGATATCCACAGGGTTATGGAGCCTCTTTGGACTAATGCTTCGTCGTATTTAGACCAGTCTCTTTTGTGGTATTCTTTATTCATGCTTAACTAATGTACCATAAGTTATTTACGCACCAACGCCCTTCATGTGAAAAAATCACCTTCGCAAAAAATTTAAATTTTCGGTAGCTTAGGCTTCCAGCCTGTATTTTTACCGCAGGCAAGGATGCCTACGTTACCAGTGAAAGGGGATTTCTCACTAGGTTTATATACTTTTTTAAAAACTATTGTTGTAGCCCTTCTGAGGATTTATATGCCAGCTCTCTTGTAATTTACAAAGAACTTTGAAAGAGCCTTATTTAAACCTATCTTATATATACTACTATGCACATAAACCTTTTGCCGGAGGAAGTAAAAAGTAAAATAGCCTCTGGAGAGGTAATTGAAGGTCCTGCGGAGTGTGTAAAGGAGCTTTTGGAAAACTCCCTTGACGCCATGGCTACAAGGATTGAAGTGGAGATCATAAAGGGAGGCAAAAGGTTTATTCAGGTAAAGGACAACGGCTTGGGCATACCCTCAGAGGATATAAAAAAGGCCATACTTAGCGGAGCAACCAGCAAAATAAAAGACATAGAGGACCTACAGAGTTTAAACACCTATGGCTTTAGGGGAGAAGCTCTCCATGCCATATCCCTTGTAAGCAAGCTCCTTTTGAGGTCTCGTTTCTACCAAGAGGAGTTAGGAAAAGAGATAAGGATTGAGGGAGGAAAGATTGTAGGAGAAAGGCTTGTGGGCATGCCCGTTGGCACTCATGTAGAGGTTTATGACCTTTTTTATAACCTTCCTGTGAGAAGAAGTTTTTTGAAAAAGGAAGATGTGGAAAGAAGGAGAATATACAAGGTTGTGAAGGCCCTTGCCTTGGCAAATCCTTCTGTTGCCTTTGTTTTAAGGGCAGAGGGGAAAGAGATACTTAATTTAAAGCCCAGCAACTACCTGATAGAGAGGATAGAAGAAGTTTTTGGCAAAAGGTTTGAACACATAAGCAAAGAGAAGGGGGTTTTCAGGATTGACCTTTTTCTTTCCTTGGAAGAGGGCGAGGGCTATTTCCTTTTTATAAACAAGAGACCCGTTTATAACAGAGAGCTTTTGGATTTTATTAAAAGGTCTGTGGGCAAAAAAAGATTATGCTTATGCTACCTGTGGGCACCTCCTTATATGGTGGATGTAAACATCCATCCCAAAAAGACAGAGATGAAAATTCAAAGGGAAGGTAAAATAAAGGAGCTTATAAGGGAAAGCCTTGGCGAAAGGCATAGATACGCGCCTACCTTTATAAAACAAGAGTTAAAAAACTATATGGTGGAGCCAGAGTTTATTGGTATAATAGACAAAACCATAATCGTGGCAAAGTATGGCGATTATCTTTATTTCTTTGATCAACATCTCCTGTCCGAAAGGTATAACTATGAAGTTAAGGGAAAAGAAGTAGAGTCTGCGTGCAAGGGGGCTATAAAGGCTGGGGATGAAATAAAGGAAAGGCTTGCAAAGGATCTTCTGAGGAGTTGGTTAAACTTTGAAAACAAGGAAGTATGTCCCCATGGAAGGCCTTTGTACTATAGGATTTACCTTGGGGATATATACAAAAAGCTTCAGAGGGACTATTGATGTTGGCAAAAAGGATAATACCGTGCCTTGATGTGGATAAGGGTAGAGTGGTAAAGGGCGTAAGGTTTGTGAATCTAATAGATGCGGGGGACCCTGTGGAGGTGGCAAAAGCTTATGAAGAGCAAGGGGCGGACGAGCTTGTCTTTTTGGATATAACCGCCTCTGCAGAGGATAGAAGGATAACCCTTGATGTGGTAAAGCATGTGGCGGAAGAGGTCTTTATGCCCTTTACCGTTGGTGGTGGTATTTCAAGCTTGGAGGATATGAGAAAGCTTTTGGAGGCTGGCGCCGACAAGATATCCATAAACACCTCTGCTGTAAAGAACCCATCCCTTATATACGAAGGAGCAAAAAGGTTTGGCTCCCAGTGCATAGTGGTTGCCATAGACGCAAAAAGAAAAGGAAACTCCTGGGAGGTGTATATACACGGTGGAAGGACGCCCACAGGTCTTGATGTGGTTGAATGGGCAAAAAGAGCAGAATCTTTGGGAGCTGGTGAAATACTCCTTACCTCTATGGACAAGGATGGAACAAAGGCAGGGTATGACCTGGAGCTTACAAAAGCTGTGGTGAAAGCAGTAAGAATTCCCGTAATAGCCTCCGGCGGTGCGGGTAGTATGGAACACTTTTATGAAGCCTTTAGTTTTGCGAAGGCAGACGCATGCCTTGCGGCATCTCTGTTTCATTTCAAAGAAATAGAGATCCCAGTCTTGAAGAGTTATCTGTATTCTAAGGGGATAGCAGTTAGACTTTAAAGGGGGCAAGAGCCCCCAAAGACTACACTGCTACCTTTTTGGGTGGAGGTGGTAAGAAGGGCTCCAGCCCTTGTTCTTGTGCCCACTTTTGGGCAAGTTCATAGGCAGCTTTTGCAGTGTTAAGGTTCTTCTCTATCAATTCAAGCTTCTTCTTAAACTTCCTCTCAAGGGCAGAGTCCAAAGAGGCTGTTCCACCGGAAGCTACAAACTTCTTCAAGAACCTTGACTTTATACCCTCCTCTATAGCTTCTATGCCCACACCACCTATAGCTCCAAAGAGGGCTCCTATCATAGCCATGTTTGTGGAAAGCTCCGTTCCTGCTATCTCTATGGCAAACTTGGTGGCTGGAAAGTTAAAAACTTTTACCTCAAGCTGCTCAAGCCTTTCCTTATCAGCATCCGTTAAAAGGTCTTCTTCTGTGTTTATGATTATCAAACCCTTTCTTTTTATGCCAGAATAGAAGGGCATAGTGTAGGATTTGCCCATGGTTATAACCTGTGGATGGAATACCATGATCACATCAGGATAGACCACTTCGCCACGGTCAAAGATGGGCTCAATTCCTATACGAGCATAGCTTTCCGCAGGAGCCATTCTCTTTTCTGCACCAAAGAAAGGATTTGATACCGCATAGTAGCCCTCATAGTCGGCGGCTGTGGCTATTATGTGGGCGGCAGTAACTGCACCCTGACCTCCCAAGGCTGGCATTCTTATATTGACCCTTCTTCTTGTCATATTAAGCCCTCCTCTTTTTTGCGCTCTATAACTTCCTTTGCAGCATCAGACATATATTCAAAGAAGGCAAACCTTTCCTTATCCCTTTGTCTCATCTCATCAAGCCCATCGTCGGAGTTAAGCCCTATCTCAAGGATGCAGGGGGTATAAAGGTGTACATAAGTGGGTCCCACTTCCCTTGCCACATATATAGCTTTCTTTATAACCGTTTCCACCCTTTTTGGGGAGGACACAGTAAGCCTTGCCACATAGTGGCAACCAGAGTCTATGGCAAGTTGCCACATGGGCACCTTTTCCCATTGTTTGCCCTTTGGAGCCATTTTAAACACATGGCCCTTTACCGTCATACCGCTTTCTTGTCCGCCTGTGTTGGCATAAACCTCGTTGTCAAAGCATATGGTGGTTATCCTCTCCTGGCGAAAGAAAGACTGAAGGGTACAGTCTAATCCTATATCCACCGTGGCACCATCGCCCGCCAAGACTACCACATCCTTTACCTTGTCGGGGAACCTCCATTCAAGGACCCTCTTTATACCAGAGGCTACCGCATTTTGGTTTCCAAACAAAGAGTGCACCGTATGAAGGGCTATGTGGGGAAAGACCAAAGAGGTGCAGCCAGTGGAGTTAACTATGATGGTATCCTCGGGGTTTGGCAAAGAGGCGATGATGTACCTAAGGGCCATAGATTCGGGGCATCCAGCACAGAGGGAGTGTTCTTCTATAAGCTCCTTGGAATAGGGCAAATCCATAACACCCCTTTTGGGATTGCCCCAAGTTGCCTTAAATTGAAGGTCTCTTATCTCTTGGGGCATAACGTCCAAAAGATCCTCGTTTATCTCATAGATCTTATAGGACATGTTTCACCTCCTTTCCCGTTAGTTTTAGAACCTCTTTAACTATAACCTCTGCTGGCATGGTCATGCCACCCGCCACCCTTGGAGAGCCTATTATCTCTGCATCAGAATGACCATAGAGATACCTTCTTACCTCCCTTTCAAGCCAACCCACCACGTTAAACTCAGGCACAAAGATATATTTGGCACCCTTTACCGCTTGTCTTAGCTCTTCTATAGGGAAGGGTCTTATGGTTTTTAGCTTTATAACCCTTGCCTTTATGCCCTCGTCTTCCAGAAGTCTTACCGCTTCCTTTGATTGGGCGGCGGCAGTTCCGCAAGCTACAAAGACAAGCTCTGCCTCTGGGTCGCCAAATTCTTCAGTTAAACCCCTAAGGTAGTGTTTGGCGAAGGGTCTTGACCTTTCAATGGCAGCCCTTACTTCCCACTGCCAGCTGGCGTGGGTTGCATAAGAGATATAGTTGGACTTCATAACAAAGGGGTCTCTTAAAAACCTTCCAGGTGGTACCTCTGCATCTATGACAGGCATTGGTGCTTTGTAAGGGTTGTAAGGTGGCAAGGCTATGTCGTCGGGGGGTAGCATAATTGCCTCTCTTGTGTGGGAAACAAAGAAGCCATCCACCACCGTTATAACTGGTACATGTACCGATGGCTGCTCTGCCACCACAAAGCCAGCCAATATCATATCAAACAAATCCTGGGCGTTTTCCGCATACCATATCATGCATCCCGTGTCCAAAAGAAAACCCACCTCTAAATTGTCGGGCTGTATGGATAAGGGAGAATTTACACCCCTTGCCATAAGTACAAGTTGAACGGGTATTCTTGTACCAGCCCACATGGGAAAGTTTTCAAAGGCTCTAAGGGTTCCAGGTCCGGAGGTGGTGGTTATGGTTCGGGCTCCCGCCATGGCACACCCAGCAACCTCCGACATAACGCCAAACTCTGACTCACCCCTAAAATAAACGCCCACGTAGCCCTCCACCCATAGCTCTCCTATTAGGTGCGCTGCCTCCGATTGGGGAGTAATTGGATAGGAAACGGAAGCATCCACGGAAGCTCTTTTTACCGCCTCCTTTACTGCTTCGGAACCTGTCATAAAATGCTTGGTCCTTGGGGCTTCAAAGAGCAAATAGTCGGGTGATACTACCCTTTGTCCTGCCCGGTTGTATATAACCTTTTCCTCTTGCACTTGCATAACTACCTCCTTTTGAAAATTTCTTTTAAAATGTATAAAAAGCCCCTTGGGGCAACCTGAGAAAGCTCATAAAAGGACCTCCTCAAGGCTTACACAAAAGCCTTCCAAGACTTTGGAGCAGACCTTTCCCTTTTCAAAGGCATGGGAGAAAACTTCATAAGTGCCTTCCTTTAGCTCCAAAACCTCTATACCCTTCTCTTCGGGAAAGACAAGCCAGTATTCCTTTACACCAAACTTGGA
>CALIUI010000124.1 GCA_938048815.1 uncultured Aquificaceae bacterium
AAAGGCGTCTTTTAGCAAAAATAAAGGGGTTGCTCAAATTGTAGAGGAGATTAGAGGCTTAAAAGAAGAGATTAGAGAAAAATATAAAGCGGAAGTGATTGGAATTTTTGGTTCTTATGTTCGTGGTGAGCAGAAAAGGAAAAGCGATCTTGATGTTCTTGTAAAATTCTACGAAGGGGCAACTCTTTTTGATTTTGTGGGCGTTGCCATCTTTTTGGAGGAAAAACTCGGGATAAAAAGCGTTGATGTGGTTCCTTATGACAGTATAAGACCAGAGCTTAAAGAAAGGATTTTTAAAGAGGTGGTAAATATATGAAAAGAGATGTAGCCCTATACATAAAAGATATCTTAGAAGCTATGGATGCTATAGAAAGGTTCGTGTCAGGTATGACTTTTGAAGAATTTAAAAATGACGATAAAACTTCAAGCGCAGTTATTAGAAAGTTTGAGATTATTGGCGAGGCAACTAAAAATATTCCAAAAGCTATCAAGCAAAAACATCCAGATATTCCTTGGAAGGAGATGGCTGGTTTCCGTGATAAACTCATCCATTTCTACTTTGGCATCAAATATGAGCTCGTTTGGGATACAATAGAACTTGAAATACCAAAACTCAAACCCAAATTGTATGAAATTCTTTTAGAACTTGAAAAGGAGGAAAAGAAAAAATGAAGACCATCAAAATCCCCACCATCACCCAATCATCTGCCACAGAACTTCCCTATCCCGATAACTTTTTTGATGCCGTTTTTACAGACCCGCCTTATTACGACAATGTGCCTTATTCCTATCTTTCCGACTTCTTTTATGTTTGGCTAAAAAGAAGCATAGGGGACCTATACCCAGAGCTTTTTGCCACACCCCTTACACCAAAGTCAAAGGAAATAGTAGCCTATACCCATGATAAAAGCTGGCAAGAGGCAAAGGAAATTTTTGAAAAAAACCTAAAAAAAGCCTTTGAGGAGATCCACAGGGTTTTAAAGCCCAATGGGATTGCGGTAATTGTTTATGCTCACAAATCCACAGAGGGATGGGAAACTTTGATAAACTCCCTTTTGGATTCTGGCTTGGTTATTACTGCCACCTGGCCCATTCATACGGAGATGAAATTAAGGCTTCGCGCTCAAGATTCTGCCGCCCTGGCATCATCCCTATACATAGTTTGTAGGAAGATGGAAAGAAAAGAGGTAGGCTTGTTTAAGGATGTAAAAAAGGAAATAGAGGAGTATGTCCCTAAAAAGCTTGAGAATTTGTGGAAGGATGGGATCTCTGGGGCGGACTTTTTTATTGCAGGTATTGGCTCTGCCATTGAGGTCTTTGGTAAATACAAAATGGTTATGGATAACGAGGGCAAAGAGGTAAGGGCAGACCGGTTGCTTGAGTATGTTAGGGAGGTTATAACCAACTACGCTGTAAAGCAGATTTTACACAACGGAGTGGCGGGAAGCCTTTCTCCTCTCACAAAGTTTTATTTACTCTACCGATGGACTTATGGGTCATCAAAGGTTTCCTTTGACGAGGCAAGGAAGCTTGCCCAAAGCGTGGGCGTTGACATAACAAGAGAGTGGGACAAGGGGTTTATAATAAAAGATAAAGAGTTTATCAAGGTCTTGGGACCCAAGGACAGGGATCTAAAAGACCTTGAGGACTCAAGAGAGTTAATAGATGTGCTACATAGGGTTTTACTCCTTTGGAAAAAGGACAGGAGTGAAGAGATGAAAAAGGTGCTCGTGGAAACGGGATACGCTCATGATGAGGTTTTCTACAAAGTGGCCCAAGCTATATCGGAAGTCCTAAACCCCGATGATGAGGAAAAGAGACTCCTTGATGGCTTTTTATCAAGAAAGGAAGGGTTAAAGCAAGAAATTGCAAAGGAAGAAACGAAAAGCAGTGGGAGGCTTTTCTAATGAAACCTTTTTGGGCAGTAGCCATACCCCACGAGGATGTAGAGGAGGGAAGGTTAAACATAGAGGTTTTTGCCGCAGACCTGTGGGATGTGTTCAAAGGAGAAGGTCCAGAAGAATACAGGGACAAGGATCTGTTTTTTAGGAGAACCCATATAACAAAGGGATTGGAAAAGTTGCTACAGATGGCGGAAAAAAGGTTAAAGGGAGAGGGTGGTGATGCTGTTGTGCAACTTCAAACTCCCTTTGGTGGTGGAAAGACCCACTCCCTAATAGCCCTTTATCACAAAGCAAAGGAATGGGGCGCAAAAGTGGTAGTTATATCGGGCGACAAGCTGGACCCAAGGGAGCAAACCCTTTGGGAGTTCATAGAGGAACAGCTGGAGGGCAAAGTAGAAAAGCTTAGAGGGAAGGTCTCACCAGGCGGTGAAAAGATAAAGAATCTTTTGGAAAAACACCAACCCCTTCTGCTTTTGTTTGACGAAATTCACGAGTATACTGTAAGGGCAAGCGGTATACCAGTTGGAGATTCAACCCTTGCAGTCCAAACTCTTTCCTTTATACAAGAGTTATCAACCACCATACGAACCTTGGATAAGTGTAGCCTTTTTATCTCCCTGCCGTCCAGCAACCCCTACAGAGATGAAAACTCAGAAAGGCTTTTAAGCTCTCTCCAACATATCCTTGGAAGAGTGGAAAAGGTATATACGCCTGTGGAAGACCAAGAGGTAGCGCAAATTATCAGAAAAAGGCTTTTCAAAACTATCAAGGAGAAAGATGCCAAGGATATCATAGAGAAATTCCTTGATTATGCAGAAAGTGAAAGAATACTTCCAGAGGGTATGGAAAAGTCCCAATACCGTCAGAGTTTTCTAAACAGCTATCCCTTTCAACCAGAAGTTATAGATGTTTTGTATAAACGTTGGGGAAGCTTTCCCGAATTTCAAAGGACAAGGGGAGTGCTTAGGCTTCTTGCCCTTGTGGTGCATTCTTTGATCAAAAAGAAATCGGAAGTTCCCTTTATAAGGCTTTCGGACTTTGACCTAAATAACAATGAAATAAGGTCAGAGTTTGTTAAACACATAGGCAGCCACTATGAAAGCGTAATATTTGCAGACATTACATCCTTAAACTCGGGCGCCAGAAAGGTAGATAAGAGCTTAGGAGATTCATACAAACACTATTCCTTTGGCACAAAGGTTGCCACGACCATTTTTCTTTATTCCTTTTCTGGAGGAACCGAAAGGGGCGCAACCCTTAACGAGATAAAGCTATCCTGTGCAAAATTGGGAGAACCAAGCAGCATTATAGCGGGTGTGGTACATGAGCTAAAAAGCCAACTCTTTTATATTTCGGAAACGGGCTTGTTTTTCACAAATCAGCCCAACCTAAACCGCATACTTTTAACGAAAAAGGAAAATATAAACCCACAAGACATTTCAAAAGAGGAAACTGAGCTTTTAAAGAAATACTTAGGTCAAGAGCCCTTTAAGGTTTATCTAATGCCGTCCAACTCCAATGATATACCAGATAACAAGGATTTTAAATTGATAGTTTTAAAGGATGAAACAAAGCGAAAAGACCTTTTTGAAACCTATGGCAAAAGGCCAAGGGTCTACCGCAATACTCTTATATTCCTTTGTCCCTTGGAGACCGAAAGAGTGAAGTTTGAAGACTTTATTAAAGAAAAATTAGCTTACAAAGCCATCTTGGAGGATAAAACTCTCCAATTAACAGAGGAACAAAAAAAGAAGGCAGAAGAGCAAATAAAAACCAAGGCGAGCCAAGAAAGAGAGGAGATAAGAAACCTTTATCGCATTGTATTTGTACCCGAAAGGGATAATCCTAAGATAATAGACCTTGGAATACCCACCTATGGAGATAGAAGAAGCATAAACGAAGAAGTCTTTGAAAAACTCAAGAGTGAAGAAGAACTTTCCAACAAACTTGGAGCAAGGTTGATTGAGATGAGATATCTAAAGGATAAGGGTTATGCGGAAATAAAGGGCATTTTGGAAGCCTTTTACACAACGCCGGGAGAGATCAGGATAGTCAAGGATGATGTGTTAAAAGATGCTATAAGGGAAGGAGTTGAAATAGGCTTGTTTGGATTGGGAATTATAGAAGGTGGAAAGCCTGTATGTAAGAGCTTCAAAGAGAAGGCGGATATAACCATAGAAGAGGGCTGGGTTATTATCAGCAAAGACCTTTGCAGCCCACCCCCAAAGGAGGAAACCTCGCCCACCCCAAAATGGCAAGAACCAAAAACCATTGAAGTATCCTCAACCATTGCCATGCAATCAGCTGTGTACGTAGAGAAAAGGACCGCAGATGGCTATGAAAGGATAAGGCTTAAAGTGGATGTCCCTGTAGGAAGTCTATCGGAAGTTTCAAAAGCGGTGAGCATGCTTAGGGATAAGTTCAAAAGATTAAATATAAAAGTGGAAATCTGTGCAGAAGAGGGCAACATATCAAGAGCAGAATATGAGAACATAGTCGAAGAAACTATAAAACAGGTAAATATTACAATTGAGGAAGAAGATCTTTCATAAATTTTTGCTTCAAAATATACTTAGAATATAAACCCACAAGGGCACTGTTATAAAGCTTAGCAAAATTCCAAGGCTTGCGCTGGCAAAAGCCAGATGGTAGTTTAAACCATATTTCAAAAGTAAGAGGCTTGCAGTTATCATGGTGGGCATAGCAGATTCAAGCACAGAAACCTTGTAGGCAATATCCCCCAAGGGCAAAAGTTTAAGGAAAAACAGGGCAAAAAGAGGAGACAAAAACATCTTTATGGAAATAGCCAAGGCTAAAAGCTTTTTTTCCTTCCTTACCTGGGAAAGTTCAAAGGAAAGCCCCAAGGAAAAAAGTATTACAGGTAGCAAAGAAGCGGTGGAGAAATCTACAAACCTTTGAAAAGCTATGGGAATTTCATAAGCCCTTAGGAGAAAGCCCGCAAGAAGTCCCAAAAAGGGTGGAAAGAGAAAAAGAGACTTAAGGTCTATCCTACCGCTTACCAAAAAGATACCCAAGGAAGAAACTGCAAGAAAAGACCCCACGCTATCATAGATAATGGCATACTTCAACCCTTCCTGCGAATAATAGGCAAAACTATAGGGATATCCCAAAAAGGCGGTATTACCAAAGGCACAAACCATCATAAAACTCCTCAAATCCGCAGAGTTTAGCCCCACAAACTTTCCCACAACATAAGAAAGGAACAAAGAGAAAAGAATAACCAACCACGCAGAAGCGCCTACATAAAGGACCTCTTTGGAAAGCCCCAAGCTATGGGCTATTTTAAAGCTTAGCAAAGGCAAAGCAAAGTATAGGACGTAATTAACCAAAACTGTGGAGTGCTCCTTTGAAAAAACACCCAATCTCTTGAGTAAATAGGCTGCGCCAAAGGTGAGGAATACTTCAAGCATAAAGGTGGCTCTCTATGTTCCTCCTTATTAAGCTATAAGACCCAAGGTAATGCCTGAGAATCCTTTCCAACTTTCCTATGGGCAAAAGGTTTTGGGGAGCCCTTCTGTCTTGAAAAGGCTGGCTTGCAAAAAGGGGCAAAAGATAAGCGGAAATATCCGCTATCTTCTTTATATCTTCCCTTGGAAAGGTTTCAACCCTTGCGATGCCATGAAGGCCCTCCTGGTTTGATAGCTTTATATACCAAGTAAGCTTATCCACTTTTTCTTTCTCCTCCTGTCTTTGCTGGTAATGAATCTTCACTATGGGGCTCCTTTGCCCGGGCTTTAGCTGGTAGAGTATATCCATATATTTTTTGTCAAAGTAAAGTCTTTTTATACTTTTGACAAAGCCTATGCAGGGAGTATTTCTTAGTCTTTTACTTAAAGTGCCGTCGCACACTATTAAATCCTTTGGGAAACTTTTGAAAGCTCTTAGGGCAACTTCCGCCTCCACATTATCCTTCATATACCTATTTACTTCCGAAGAGATCTCCCCATCCACACAAACGGGTTTAAAGCCAAGGATTTCATCCAAGGAAAGGTTGCCCCTAATGAAGAGCAATTTTCTAACTTCATTCTCTACAAGGGCATCCTCCAAGGGATTGAACCTTCCATAAGAAAGCCTTAAAGCGCCCGCACCCAAAGACACAAAGGCACCCTCAAAACTATCTCCAGTGCTTTCATCCCTTATATAAACAAGCCCCTCCGTCCTTCTTACACCATCCACAAAAATAAGGCTTAAGTCCATCTGCACTTCGACGCCTTGGTAGACCTTTGGTTCCTCGTAAAAATCCACAAACTGCTCGGACTCTTCCACCTCCACCACCTCTATCTCTGCTGGCTGATGGAAACTAAGGGATATGCTATACCTTTTTCCCATGGTTATATAATTTTAATTCAGTTCCTTGTTATGCTATCAAAGAAGTTTGTAAGCCATTTCTACAAAGGAGAAATTTCCTGCTTTGTTCCCTCTTCCCTTAGAATTCTTCTTTCATAGATAAGGGCAAGGGTAAAGAGGGTAGTGAAGATTATGGGACCCAAAAAGATGCCCACAAAGCCGAAGGCTAAAAGCCCCCCAACTATGGAGAAAAAGAGTGCTATATAGGGCATCCTTATGCCCATTTTCATTATAAGGGGTCTTATGAAGTTGTCTATGGTGGATATGATAAACATGCCATAAAGGGACATGAAAAGCCCCGTGTATATACCCTTTGTCATAAAGGTGTATAGGGCAACGGGAAACCATACAAAGGCGGCGCCAAAGGGAGGTATAAAGGAGCTTATAAAGGTGGCAAGGGCAAGCAAGAGGGCGTAATCTAAACCAACAAGCTTGTATCCTATAAAGCCCACGGTAGCCTGGGCTATGCCTACACCAATAGATCCATAAACGGTGGCTATAACCGTTTTATACACAGTTAGAAAAACTTGTTCTATGTCTTCTTTGTGCATGGGAAGGAACCTTTCCACAAATTTTACAAACCTTGGACCATCCCTTAGGATAAAGAAAAGAGTAAGAAGAAACACAAAAGTTTTAAAGATAAAACTACCTATCGCAGGTATGAACTGTGCTACCATGTTTAATCCTCTTTGGGCTAAATCCCTAAGGCTATTTATGGCAAGGTTTCTAAACTCTTCCGATTCTATGTAGGCTATAATTTTGTTTATATCCTCTTCCGAAAGAAATCTCTTTACAAAAGCTTTGTCCTTTAACTGGTTTAAAAGCTCCAAATAAGAATGGTTTTGAGTAAAGCTTAAAAACTGCTGAAAGATCTCTATACTTTGTCCTATGGCCAAAGCCAATATAAGACTAAAGGGGATCACCACCAAGATTAACATAAGAAGGGTCAAGCTAATTGCGGAAAGGGTGTTCCCAAGCTTACGAGAAAGCTTTATATGTACTGGGTACAAGACCAAGGCAAATATGATGGCCCAAAGGATGGGTCTTAAGAAGGGCAAAAGCATAAAAAAAGCCAAGGCAGTAAAAAAGACAGTCAAAGATAGGAGAAAATAGAAAAAGATCTTTTCTCTCACGGAGATAAATTATAAGCTATGGAAACTTGCCCCAAATGCGGTACCCTCCTTGAGGTTATAGAGTGTTGTGGTGGAGGTATATATAGGTGTGATACCTGTGGAGAGTACTACTTTTATGGTGAGCTTATAGAGTTTCAAAGGGATTCTGGGGAGGCCTCTTTAAAAGCTCAAGGGCAACCTGAAGGGGAGGAGCTCCCTCCACCACAGCCCTATAAACACCAAGACTAATAGGTGCATGGATGTTTAAAGTTTTAGAAAGTTCATAAACAGCTTTTACCGTATGGACACCCTCCACCGTTTGGTTTAGTTTTTCTAAGGCTTTTTCCACAGAAAGCCCCTGTCCAAGGAGATAGCCAAAGCTTCTATTCCTTGATTGAGGAGAGCTTGCCGTTAAAAAAAGATCTCCCACACCAGAAAGCCCATAAAAGGTTTCCCTCTTGGCTCCAAGGGCAATACCAATCCTTACCATCTCCGCAAGGCCTCTTGTGATAAGGGAAGCCCTTGCGTTCTCTCCAAAGGAAAGGCCGTCGGATATACCACAGGCTATGGCTATAACGTTCTTTAAGGCACCACCCAACTCTACTCCTATAAGGTCTGTAGAAAGGTATATCCTAAGGTTTTCACCGCTTATATTTTTCCTTATTTTTTCCATCTCATCTACCTTTTCACCAGCCAGAACAAGGGCAGTAGGCAATCCCCTTGAAACTTCACTGGCAAAGGAGGGACCAGAAAGGCAAAAAACTTCCACCGACGGATCTATTTCTAAAAGCACCTGGGAAACTCTTTTGTTGGTAACTATCTCAAGACCCTTTGAAGCGGATATTATCCTTTTCCCTTCTAAACTCTTACCTCTTAGAACTTCTCTTATGGCTTGAACGGGCAAAGCCAAGATTATGTAATGGGAAAAGGTTAGGGCTTCCTCCAAGTGGGTGGTAGCCCTTATGCCTTCTGTTGTTATACCTTCCATGTAAGGATGTATTCCCCTGTTTAGTAGATCCACCGCCTGTGGGTTTCTATCAAAGACTAAGACCTCATGCTTGAGCCTTCTTAAATGAAAAGCCAAAGCACAGCCCCAACGACCCCCACCGAGAATAACCAATTTCATGAGTTTAAATTATAAGCTTGGAAAGGGCGTCCAGTGAAAAATCGTATGTAGGAACAGTTTACAAATTGTCCCGTTAATTTAACCTGTAGGAGCGTACAGCTGTATACCCTAAAAGATTATCACAAAAATTGGAGCGTATACCTGTACACCTCTATAAAGGGATTTCTCAATAGCATATTTATACCAGTGCTATAGTGCTATAATTTTAAAGCCATGCAATTACAGGAAAAATTAATCGTGGAAAAGGTAAAGGAATTGATAGAGCCTGTGATAAAAAATATGGGCTATAGACTTTTTGATGTGGAGTTCAAATCGGAAAGGGGATGGGTGTTGAGAATAATACTTGATAAGGATGGAGGAATAACCATAGGTGATTGCGAGGAGGTAAGCAAAAGGGTAAGTGCTCTTTTGGATGTGGAAGACATAATACCCGTTTCTTACCTTCTTGAGGTATCATCTCCTGGACTTACACGGGAACTTACAAAGCCAGCCCATTACGAGTTTTTTCAGGGAAGACTTATAAAGCTTATTCTAAAAGAGCCTGTGGAGGGTAAAAGGGAAATAAAGGGCTACATAGAGGGGGTAAAAGAGGGCATATTGCATATAAGGGAAAAGGAAACTAACAAAGAATACCATATCCCAATTTCTTTTATAGCAAAGGCAAACTTGGAGATAGAAAAATGGTAAAAAGCCTAAAAAAGCTTATAGAACAGGTAGCAAAGGAAAAGAACCTACCTGAGTGGATCGTGGAAAGGTCTTTGAAAAACGCCATAGCTATAGCCATAAGGAGGGATAAGAGGGTAAGGGAAGACCTTGAAGTTGACTTGGAGGATGACCACATAAAAGTATGTGTTGTAAAAAGAAAGAACGGTGAAATATTAAAAAGTCCTTTGGATATATCCCCAGAAGATTTAAACAGAATAGCGGTATATGCAGCAAAGGAGGAGTTTTTAAAGGAGTTGGAAAAGGCTGAAGAAGAAAGGGGATATCTTGAATACATTGAAAGGGAAGGAACCATAGTCTTTGGTATAGTGAGAAAGATAACGGAGGAGGGTGATCTACTGGTGGACCTGGGGAAGGTGGTGGGGATCCTTCCAAAGAGAGAGCAGATAAGGAAAGAAGAGTATAAACCTGGTGCAAGGTTAAAAGCCCTACTCCTTCAAGTAAAGAGGAAAAAGGGTAAATATGAGATTATTCTTTCAAGGACTCACCCTAACTTTTTAAGGAAATTAATTGAACAAGAGGTACCGGAGGTAAGCAGGGGAGAAATTACTATAAAAGCTTTGGTTAGGGAGCCCGGAGAAAGGGCAAAGCTTTTGGTGCATTCTGATGATCCCAAGGTTGACCCTGTTGGGGTGGTGGTAGGTGTGAAGGGGTCAAGGATATTGCCTATATCCGAGGAGCTTTCCGGCGAAAGGATAGATGTTATCCGTTGGACTCCCGATGAAGAAGAGCTTATAAAAAGAAGCCTTTCTCCTGCCCCCGTGTCAAAGATAAGAATTGACAAAAAAAATAAAAGGGCTGAGGTTGCGGTGCCAAAGAATAAGCTCTCCTTGGCAATTGGTAAGCATGGTGTAAATGTGAAGTTAGCCAATAGACTCACCGGTTGGTATATAGACGTTATGTCGGAAGAAGACTTCTCCGCCATACAAAGGCTAAAATGAGCTCCTTACACAAAGCGCATATAAAAAAGCTTATATACGGTGGCTATGGGCTTTCTCAATTGAAGGACAAAACACTTATGGTAGAGTATGCCCTTCCAGGAGAAGAGGTAGAGGTAGATATAATCCAAGAAAAGAGAGATTATGCAATTGGAAGGGCTATAAAAGTTTTAGAGGCTTCACAAGACCGTAGGGATGCACCATGCCCTTATTATGGCACTTGCGGAGGCTGTCAATTGCAACATATGGATTACAAAGCACAAATAAAAGCAAAGGAAGAGATATTATTAGAAACTCTTGAAAGGATAGGTAAGTTGCAAATTGACAAGTTGGAAAAATCTCTCTACGGAGAGGAATTTGGTTATAGGATAAAGGCGCAATTCAAGGTAGCACAGGAGCGTATAGGCTTTTATGAACGTAGAAGCCATAAACTTGTGGAAATAGAAGAATGCCTTCTTCTTTATCCTTCCATAAACCAACTAATCCCTTCCCTTAGAGAGTTTGTCAAAAGGTTAAGGAACTTACAAGAAATAGAGGTTATTTACTCTCCAACGGAGGATGAATTTCTCCTTAAGGCTATATCAACGGAAGAAATTCCCAAAGAAAAGCTAAGAAAGGTAGCGGAAACTTCCCTTCCCAAAAAGGTGGTTGGCGTGGGATTATACAAAGAGAGTAAACTATACCATATTGGCAGGGACTTTGTTTTTGTAAAGATAGGTCCATATCTTTATAGGTTAAGCATGGATTCCTTTATTCAAGTTAATTACAAGCTTTGGGAGAAGTTTATAGAATTTGCCGTTCCAAAAAGCTACTATGATAAGGTGCTTGAATTACACTGTGGTATTGGTTTTTTCACTTTACCTTTGGCAAAGAGGTCTTCTTTTGTAAATGCTTACGACAGCAACGGTAGGGCAATAAGGGATGCAGAGTATAACGCCAAAATAAACTCTATAGATAACGTAAGCTTTATGCAGGAAAAAAGCTCCATTGCCCTGAGGAAACATGCGGGTGATATCTTTGACCTTATATTCCTTGATCCGCCAAGATCTGGACTCTCGGAGGGCGAAGCCCAGTTTATTCTCAAAAATAAACCCAAAAGTATAGTCTATGTTTCCTGTGAGCCAACTACTTTGGCAAGAGACCTTAAGGTTCTGATAAAAGGAAGTTATAAGCTTTCAACCCTTTGCATGGTGGATAACTTTCCCAATACTTACCATATAGAGGCAATAGCACATTTGGAGGTTGTTTAAGTATCTTGGAAATCCTATGGCTTAGAAAAACCACCTTTCCCTGTATGCTATCCTTAGCTTTGAAAAACTTGCCAGCCCCCCAGGTTGTGGTTATAAATTTTTTGTTCCAAAAACCAAAAAAGGAGACGATCATGTATATCCTAAAGAGAAGTGGGAAGAAGGAATCCCTTGACATATCCAAGATCCGCATAGCCATAGGTTTTGCATGCGATGGCATTGACGTAGACCCTATGGAGTTGGAGCTGGATGCCCAAATACAATTTAGAAATGGTATAACCACCAAAGAAATTCAACAACTTCTTATTAGAACCGCTTCTGAGAAGATATCACCACAAGCCCCCCAGTGGCAATATGTGGCTTCAAGGCTTTTGCTATACGACCTATACAAAGAAGTAGGACACATAAGGGGCTATAAGGTAAAGGACAAGATAAACGGCAAATACAAGCCCTACAATCCCGATAGCTTCTATAGGTTGGTAAAGACCTATGCGGAAAGGGGCGTATACGGAGATTATCTCTTAAAAGAATACACAGAAGAAGACTTTAAAGAGTTGGCACACTATATAAAGCCAGAAAGAGATTTACTCTTTAACTACACAGGCATAAAGGTCCTCACCGATAGATATCTCCTTAGAGATGAACAGGGGCAAATAACAGAGCTCCCCCAAGAGATGTATATGCTTATAGCTATGACCTTAGCAATCCCAGAAAAGGATAAGGTAAAGTGGGCTAAAACCTTTTATGACCTACTTAGCAACCACGAGATATCTTTGGCAACTCCAACTTTGATGAATGCAAGGAGAACCCATACACAGCTAAGCTCTTGTTTTGTATTGACCGTGGATGATGACCTTTATGATATCTTTGACAATGTTCAAAAGGCGGGTCAAATTTCCAAGTTTGCTGGTGGGCTTGGCATATATCTTGGCAAGATTAGAGCAACGGGCTCTCCTATAAGAAAGTTTAAGGGTGCAAGCTCTGGAGTTTTGCCTGTGGTTAAAATTCTCAATGATGTAATGATATATGTAGACCAACTTGGTATGAGAAAGGGCTCCGCCAGTATTACCCTGGATATATGGCATAAGGATGTATTGGATTTCCTTGAAGTAAAGACCAACATGGGCGATGAAAGAAAAAAGGCACACGATATCCACCCAGCAATCTCTATACCAGACTTGTTTATGAAAAGACTAAAAAACAGAGATAAGTGGACTTTGTTTGACCCCTATTACTGCAAGCAAGTAAAAGATGGCAAGAATTTAGAAGACTTCTATGGAGAAGAACTTGAAGAACTCTACGAAAAGTTGGAAAGGGAGCTACCAACACACGCAAAGAAGGAAATTCCAGCCTTTGAACTTTGGAAAAGACTTCTCACGGTGATTTTTGAAACAGGGGAGCCTTACATCTTCTTCAGAGATACCTCTAACAGGCTAAACCCAAACAAGCATTGCGGTATGGTTTATAGTTCCAACCTATGCCACGAGATAGTCCAAAACATGTCTACCACTCAGCATATAGAAGAGACCCTTTTGGATGATGGCACCATAATTCACAAAAAGAAGTCTGGAGATGTGGTGGTTTGTAATCTTGGTTCTGTAAATCTGGGAAAGGTCTACACAAAGGAAGATATGGAAAGAGTAGTGCCTATACTGGTTAGAATGCTTGACAACGTTATAGAAATGAACTTTTATGCCATAAAGGAAGCGGAATATACCAACAAAAGATACAGAGCCATAGGCATAGGCGTTAGCAACTATCACTACTGCTTGGTAAAAAATGGTATCCAGTGGGAGACACAAGAGCACCTTGAATTTGCAGAAGCTCTTTTTGAAAGGCTAAGCTACTATGCTATAAAAGGCTCTATGGAACTTGCCAAAGAAAGAGGGGCATATCCCTTGTTTAATGGCTCTGATTGGAGCAAGGGCATATTCTTTGGAAGAACTCCAGAAGAAAACCAAAATATATCAAAGAATGGCTTTGATTGGATTAGCTTGGCGCAAGATGTGCAAAAATATGGCATGAGAAATGCTTACTTGCTTGCGGTAATGCCAACAGGCTCCACATCCCTAATAATTGGTGCCACACCATCCACAGACCCAATCTTTGCCAAATTTTACAAAGAAGAAAACATGTCGGGTATACTCCCCCAAGTGCCACCAGAGATAGACAAATACTTTTGGCATTATAAGAGTGCTTATAACATAGACCAAGAGTGGATAATAAGGTCTGCCAGCGCAAGGCAAAAATGGATAGACCAAGCCCAATCTTTAAACCTTTTCATAGACCCAGAGCAGGTAGATGGACCAAAACTATCAAGACTTTATGAACTGGCTTGGGAGCTTGGGCTAAAAACTATCTACTATATGAGAAGTAAAAGCCTTACAGATATAGAAGAATGTGAAAGTTGCAGTGCATAGGAGGTAAGATATGGAAAGGACTATAATCTTTAACCCACAGGGAGATAGGGAGCCATCCAAAAGACAACTTATCTTTGGAAACCCCACCAATATCATGGAGTTAAACAACATAAAATACCAGTGGGCTTTTGAGCTTTATAAAACAATGGGTTTTACCAACTTCTGGATACCTGAAGAGATACCCATGCATGAAGACCGAAAGCAGTATGAGAAGGAACTATCCGAATATGAAAAAAGAGCCTATGAAATGGTGCTTAGCTTTTTAATCGCTTTGGATAGCTATCAAGTGAATATGCTAAAGGAGTTTGCCCGCTATATCACAGCTCCCGAGCTTGTCATGGCTTTAACATCTCAAGAATTCCAAGAAGCCTTGCATTCCTATTCTTATCAATTTATTTTGGAAAGCGTCGTAGACCCCACTATTGCCGATGAGATATACAACTACTGGAGACAAGACCAAGTTTTGATGGAGCGCAACAAAGTCATAGCAGAGCTCTATAATGAATTCATTCAAAAGCCCACAGAAGAAAACTTTATAAAGGCAGTCTTTGGCAATTATGTGCTTGAAAGTCTATACTTTTATTCAGGTTTTGCCTTTTTTTACACCTTGGGGCGTCAAGGCAAGATGAGAAACACAGTCCAACAAATAAAATACATAAACAGAGATGAACTAACCCATGTGAGCTTATTTAGAAACATCATCTTAGCACTAAAACAAGAAAATCCAGAACTATTCACTCCAGAGATAGAAAAGTGGGTATACGAATTTTTCCACTTTGCCACTTCAAAAGAGATAGAGTGGGGCAAATATACAACCCAAAATCAAATCCTTGGATTAAACGACCACTTGATAGCGGGATATATAAAATACCTTTCCAATCTAAGACTAACACAACTGGGCTATAATCCGCTCTATCCAGAAGTGATGGAAAATCCCATGAAGTGGATAGACCAATTTAGAACCATAAATGATACCAAAACAGACTTTTTCCAAGCTAAACCACAAACCTACGCAAAAAGAAGTGAACTTAAATGGTAGTTTAGGAGTTTTCTTCCTTACTCTCTTCTTCTTTTTTACCTATTTTCTCTTCCAAAAGGCTTTTTATATACTCTATGTCCTTTTGTAGCTCTATAAGCATATCCATAATCTCATCCACCGTTTCCCTTATCTTGATGATCTCCAGTTCCATCATAGTATTAAAGATTATATCAGAGGAGCGCGTTTGTGAAAAATATATGTAAGGGAGTAAGGTCTTTTAAAAGAGCTATGGTCGTTTATGATTTTTACCCTAAGGATTTTTGAAACAGCCTCAGTATAACTCAGGGTGTTTCAAAAATAGTCCCTTTTACAGGACTACCGCCCCCGTCCCCTGAAGCGGGAGCTCGTGCCCCTATTGGGTCTCCCCACAAGCCCTGAAAGAGTTTCTCCTTCAGGACAGAGAGGTCTCTTATAACCCTCTCAGGAGAGAGTGCCGTCAGCACCACTACCTTAAGAACTTGCCAAGGATTACGAATACCCTCGCTTGTTCCATCCAGTGGCTTGGATACCCTCCTTGGCTCACTCTTAAGGCTTTTTATGACCAAATCTATTAGCTTCAACTGCTTGGCTTTCAGATATGCATTCTTTACTTTCTCTCTTACATACTCCTTTAATGCGGTCAAATACTCAATGTTAGCCATTAACTTCTTTAGCAGGTCTTTATAAACCTTAGGTATCCTTTCCTTTAGCCCTAACCCCCTTCTTGCTATCACATAAGCAGAAGCTACATCCTTCGTTAGCATGTATTGGGGTGCATACTTTAATATGCCTATGGTGGATGTATGAGATGGATTTATCTCTATCACCTGTATCCCATTCCTTTTTGCCAATAGCTTTATCTTTGACAGAAGCTTTTTGTAGGCAAAACTATGCTGTATTCTCCTTACCTTTCTCCCAGAGTAGTC
>CALIUI010000125.1 GCA_938048815.1 uncultured Aquificaceae bacterium
ATATCGTTCCGTCAATACCACAAGTCTCAACCTGTATCTTCAAGAAGGGCAGGGCATTTTCAGGGTCTTGGAGTATTTGTTTGTAGATGGACATGTAATGTGGTAAGATATCCACTTTTTATTGATGGGCTTGTGTCTGAGATTTTTTGAATTTCTCACTCGGCGTATTTTACGCAGAGTATAATTTATATTCTATGAAAATCGCCCTCACAAGAAGCCAAGAAGATATACAAAAGGATAAGGTCCTCTTTGAAAGGGAAGGTTTTGAAGTTTTCCCACTCCCCTTAATAGAGGAAGAGGCTTTAGAGTTTGAAATTCCTTCCTTATGCTTTGATTATGTGATATTCCAAAGTCAAAAAGCAGTAAAGTATTTCCTTTCAAAACACAAGCTTAAAGAAGAAAAGATAGTGGTGGTTGGTGAAAAAACAAAGAAGGCTGTGGAAGATTTCGGCTACAGGGTCTGGGCAATGCCAGAAAGCTACTACGGAAAGGAGATAGTTAAACTTTTTGAAAATCTACAAGGAAGAGTTTTAGTTCCAAAGTCCGCCGTAGGTAGGGATGAGGTTATAGAGGGGTTGAAAGGGTTGGGTTTAGAGGTATATGCCATAGATGTATATAGGGTAAAAGAGAAGCTCTATGACAAGGATTATCTTTATGATGTGCTGTCTAAGGTTGATGCCCTTTTCTTTGCCAGCCCTTCTGCCGTAAAGGGACTTATTGCAAACTTGCAAAAACAAGATATAACAAGGCTTTTGGAAAAGAAAAAAGTCCTATGTATTGGCAAAACTACCAAGGATTTCCTAAGGAAGGAACTTTTCATAGAAGCTCTAATGCCAGAAAAACCTACAATTGAAGAAGTGGTAAATCTTCTAAAAAAACTGGTATAAATTTTGCATAAATAAAAACAGGCTATGCTTCAAAAAACTATCTTTGAGGATATAAAGCTTGAAGGCATAGGGATACACAGTGGAGAGGTTTCAAAGATAGCCTTGCATCCTGAGCCCGAGAACACGGGGATAAGGTTTTTGGTTGAAGGTGAATATATACCCGCAAACTACAGATATGTACTTGGTACAGACCATGCAATCCTTTTGGGCAAGGGAGGTAAAAAGGTAAGCACTGTGGAACATCTTTTGGCAGTTTTATATATGCTGAGCATAGACAACCTAACCATAGAGTTTTTAAGGGGCTATGAAGTCCCCATCTTTGACGGAAGCGGTTATTACTTTTACAAACTTTTAAAGGATAAGGCCTATTCCCTATCGGATGAGGCAAAGGTTTTAGAAATAAAGGAAATTTTTGAAGTTAAAAACTGTAAGGGATACATAAAGGCAGAGCCTGCGGAAGGCTTTTGTGCCCTCTACAAGGGCTACGTAAGGGGTATATTGGAGGAGAGTCTTGTCCAATACTGTGGAAATGCCAAGGAGGTGGTCTTTGCCAGAACCTTTTGCTATGAAGAGGAGGTGGAATATTTACTTCAAAATGGGCTTGCCAAGGGTGGAAGCTTGAAAAATGCGGTGGTTATAGGAAAGGGTTATGTTTTGAACCCAGAGGGCATGAGATCAAAGGACGAGCCTATAAGACACAAACTTTTAGACCTTATAGGAGATTTAAGCCTGTTGGGCTATAGGTTAAAGGGTCGCATCTTTTCTTACCTTGGCGGTCACGCTTTAAACTATCAGTTTGTGAAAAGCCTTGCGGAAAGCTCCCTTTCCACAACCTCTAAATCCTCCTTTGTATCTACACCGTGATAGTAATTTTGGGTGATTATAACCTTTATGGGATAGCCTGCTTCAAGAAGTCTTAGCTGCTCAAGGGATTCTAAATCTTCCAGAGAACCCTTTGGCATACTGGTAAAAGCGAGCAAAGCATCTTTTTTAAAGGCGTATATACCCACATGTTTAAGAGGATAGGTTTCAGAGGGCTTTTTCATGTAGGGTATGGGGGACCTTGAAAAATAGAGGGCTCTTCCATCTTTTTGAATAACCACCTTTACAGAATTGGGATCTTTGTATGCCCTTTCATCTCTAAGGGCAAGGGTAGCTACAGGTACCTCTTCAAGGGCTTTAAAAAGCCTTTCCACATCTTCCTTATAAACAAAGGGTTCATCTCCTTGATAGTTTATAACAAAATCCACCTCCTCATCCCTTATGGCATAAGCCACTCGGTCGCTTCCAGAAGGCAAGTCAGAGGGTGTGTATCTTACCTCTATGGGAAGGTCTTTAACAACTTCATGTATTCTCTCATCGTCGATGGCAAGCATAACCCTTTCTCCCGTTTTTAAACAGCCCTCCGCCACCCATCTTACAAGAGGCTTTCCGAGAAGGTTTACAAGGGGCTTATTTTCCAACCTTGTGGAGGCAAGCCTCGCGGGAATAACTATTAGTCTTTTCATCCATTACCCTTTAACTCTTTTCTTTTTAGAATCTTTTTATACTCTTCAAAGGCAACTCTTTCCTGCTCTTGATAGGTCCCTTCTCTTTCTATAAGATTGTCCCAATCTACCTTATGGGCATCAAACCAAGGACCATCACAACATGCGAGTACATAACTACCTTCAACCCTTACCCTACACACTAAACACAAGCCCACCGCATCCAACATGTGGACATTCACCATGCTTTTTATGGGAGCGTTTGGATAAAGGAATACAAGGCTTTTGGAAAGGCTATTACTACCCACAGATACCACAAGGTCTGCCTCAAAAACCTTTAAACCTTTATCATGAATAACTTCGTCAAATACCCTCTGTGCCTCTTCCCTTAGGTAAAAGTCTTCAGATGTATGCTGCAATGTTATATAATTTCCCTTTTCCTTTAATGCCTTGGCTATCATAAGGGCAGGTGCTATTCCCCAAGAGTAGGTATAAAAGACAACTTTACCATAATCTTCTATGGGAAAGGGCTTTCCAAGAGGTCCTGCCACATAGTAAAGCTCTTGAGCTTCTTCCACGATTTGATAGCTTGTTCTTCCCACAACCTTTACAAGGCATGTAAAACCCCCATCAAAGGTCTCAAGTATGCTAAGGGGAATGGGCTCCGATAACTCCGTGGGTTGCAGCATTACAAACTGACCTGGCTTGGCAGAAGCTGTATGCTTTGCGGATATTTTGAGTAAATAAACAGCATCAGAAAGCTTTATTTTTTCAAGTATTGGATGCATAATAATATTTTACACACTGGGTGAGAATTCCTCAAAAAGTAGTATTATTTTATCAATTCGCCAAGCTTGAATATAGGCATATACAAGGCTATCAGGATAGCACCAACAACTCCACCTATAAAGACCATCAACATAGGTTCTATCAGCTTTATCATACCCTCTACCGCCTTATCAAACTCATCCTCGTAAAATTTTGCCACTGCATCAAGCATCTCATCAAGCTTACCCGTATCCTCGCCAACCCTAACCATGGCTATTATCAGTCTCGGAAACATGCCCGTATTTTCAAGAGCCTTGTACATGGGCGAGCCTTCTATCACATTCTTTTTAGCCTTTTCTAAGGCCTCTTTTATGATAACATTTCCAGCGACTTTACCGGCTATATCAAAAGCCCTTTCTAAAGCTACACCGCTTGTAAAAAGGGTTGCCATAGATCTTGAAAACTTAGCTATGGTACTTTTCATAACAAGCTCACCCATCTTTGGAGCTCTTAGCATAAAGGCGTGAACTGCTTTTCTAAACTGGTAGCTATTTTTCATAAGGAATCTAAACAGGAAGGAAAAGCCCACTATAAAGGCTATAAGGTGTATAATCTTGGACCTCAAGGCATCCGATGCAGCCATTAGCATTTGTGTAGGGAGTGGGAGCTCACCTCCAAGCCCCTTATATAGGCTCGCAAAGGTGGGGACCAAAAAGTAAAGTATGCCGCTTACTATAGCTGTGGCTATTATTACCACAAAGGTAGGATAAAAGGAGGCGCTCTTTATCTTGCTTTTTATAAAAGCCATCTTTTCATAGTATTCTGCAGCCCTTATTAAAGCCAGGTCAAGATTACCAGTTTCTTCACCAACGCTGACTAAGTTTACTATAAATTCTGGGAATACGGAGGGAAACTTTGCCATGGAAGCACTTATGGGCATCCCTTCGCTTATCATTCTTGCCACTTCTTTGCTCGCATCGGCAAGCTTTTTATTGGGTAATTGTTCCGCCAAGATGTTTAAAGCATCTACTACACTAAGCCCTGCACCTATCATAGTTCCAAGCTGTCTGCAAAAGAGAGAAAGGTCTCTATCCTTTACCTTCCCACCTATTGATATAGAAAATCCGCTTATCCCTTTATCTTTTCCCTTTTCTTCTGCAAGGGGACTAACATTTATTAATGTTAATCCTTTACTCTGCAAGTCTATCGCCAAAGCCTCTTGATCAGGGTATTCAACCTCTGCTTCTACAATGCTTCCAGCTTCATTAAAGGCTTTATACCTATACTTGGGCATTTTTAGCTTCCTCTCCCAAGCATTCTTTCAAGCTCTTTTGAATCGGGGGACGCTTTAAAGGCGTTTTCTATGGTTATCCGTCCAGATTTATAAAGGTTAAACAGACACTGGTTCATAGTTTGCATGCCAGTTTGGGCTTGGCCGGTTTGCATAAGGGAGTAAACCTGTTGAAGTTTGTTTTCTCTTATAAGGTTCCTTATAGCGACGTTTGGTATCAAGAGCTCGTAGGCAAGTGTTCTACCACCTCCTATCTTGGGTAAAAGCCTTTGAGATATAACACCCTGAAGCACAAAGGAAAGCTGTATTAGTATCTGCTGTTGTTGTTCCGGAGGAAAGACATCCACTATCCTTGTTATGGTGGATATGGCCGTATTGGTATGAAGAGTTCCAAAGACCAAGTGCCCAGTCTCAGCAGCCCTTAGGGCTATCTCTATGGTTTCCAAATCTCTCAGCTCTCCCACCAGTATAACGTCTGGGTCTTCTCTTAAGGCTGCTCTAAGGGCGTCCGCAAAACTGTTTACATCTTCCCCTATTTCTCTTTGATTTACTATACTTTTCCCATGACGAAAGACATATTCTATGGGATCCTCCACAGTTATTATATGATGGGGAAAATTTTGATTTATATAGTTTATCATAGCTGCCAAAGTGGAACTTTTTCCTGAACCCGTTGGACCAGTTACCAACACAAGCCCCATGCTTTTGTGGCATAGTTCCAGAATATTTTCCGTAAGCCCCAAATCCTTTACCGTTCTAATTTCACTGGGCAACAACCTAAGCACCATTGCGACAGAACCCCTTTGCATAAACACATTTGCCCTGAACCTACCTATATCTTTAACCCCAAAGGAAAAATCTACCTGACCTTTCTCTTCCAGATTTTTCCTATGTTTATCCGACATAACGGAGTAGGCTAATTTTTGTGTAATATCCGGGGTTAATACGGGATATTCCATAAGGGGCGTTATTTTCCCGTCTATTCTAATACAAGGCTTTGCTCCAGCGGTTATGTGTATATCTGAGGCATTAAGCTTGTTGGCTTTATAGAGGATCTCTACAAGCTTAACCTCAGGGGGGGTTGTCGTTGGGGCTTGTTCTTGTAGCATTCATCACCTCCTCTTTAATTAATATAACCCAAATTGCTAGTTTTCAATCTGTTCAGAGATACTGAAAAAGCCCTCCTTCTCCCTTAAGATAAAAGAGAAGGAGGTGTCACCATGTCAAACATAAATCACCAGTATATTATAGCACTCTTCTGCATCATAGATGACA
>CALIUI010000126.1 GCA_938048815.1 uncultured Aquificaceae bacterium
AGCGAGGAGCTGCAAAGGTCCATAGACCGTATAAAGTCTATCCAAAGAAGCTTAAAGAATGGAAATAGGCTTATGGAGCTTCTCAAGGCTCAAGAAGGCGAATGTCCCCTATGTGGATGGGATATAGGACACACTCACACAGGCTATGCAGTCTCTATTGAATGCTTTGTCTGTGGCTACCGCACAGATGCAAAGGAAATAACACCCCAGGTAGACCTTACAACCCTTGAATGTCCCGAGTATGAAAGGTCGGAGGAAACGGGTTGAAGTTGCCCCACTATGAGTTTATAAGGTATGAAAACTGGAAGGAACAGTTCCTTAAAGATTATGAAAAGATAACCTTAAGGGAATTGGAAGACCTTATAGGCAAGGTCTTTGTCCCTTTGCTTTTGCATAAAAGGGGCGTAAAGTCAGAAGCCTTTAAGGGGCTATCCAAAGAAGAACAAGAAAGGGTAGTCCAAGAGGAGCTTGAGGTTGTGTGGGAAAACCATCTTATAAGGATCCTTCAGATATTGTCTTTTTCAGGGTATTTCAAAAAAAAGCCCTCTCACAGGCTACCGCCCAGAGCCCATCATAGTTAATAATATTTGCTAATGGAGTTTTTGAAACAGCCTTAATTTATCTTGACAATTCCTTGGGATTTAAGTTATAGTTTTTCTTGCCCACTGGGGCAAAGGAGGGTTTAGCATGAAAAAATTGACCTTACTGGGTGCTTTGCTTGGAGCCCTTAGTCTTTCCGTGCCCCTTGATATGAGTTTTGCCAACCATAAGCATGAGGTGCAAGGAAAGGCTAAGAAAAAAACTACGGCAAAAGAAGCCCAAAAAAACATCGCAAAGAGAAAGGATAAAAGGGTCAGCAAGCAATTTAATCCAAAGCCAAGGTACGCCAAAAATATCAACAAGCCAGAGGAGGGCGAACTTTTAAAGTTGGAGGGTATGGTAAGAGACCTTAATGAATAGCGAAGAATTAAGGTTAATAGAGGAACTCAAGCTAAGGCAAGGGGACACTTGGCGAGTTTTAAAGATAATGAGTGAATTTGTCCAAGGCTTTGATGCCTTGGCTTCTTTGGGTCCGGCTATAACCTTTTTTGGAAGCTCAAGGCTTCAGGAAGATGATCCTTATTACAAAAAGGCATATATAACAGCCTATATGTTGGGTAGGCTTGGCTTCCATATAATAACGGGTGGTGGACCGGGTATAATGGAAGCAGCAAACAGGGGAGGTAAAGACGCAGGCACCTTGTCGGTGGGGCTAAACATCCAAATACCAACGGAACAGATACCAAACAGATACCAAACCTTATCCCTAAACTTTGACTATTTCTTTATAAGAAAAGTTATGCTGCTTAGATATTCAACCGCCTACATTATCTTTCCCGGTGGCTTTGGTACAATGGATGAGCTTTTTGAAGCCCTTACTTTAATACAAACTGGAAAGAGTCCCGCTTTTCCAATAATTCTTTTTGGCTATGATTACTGGAGCAAGCTTTTGGATTTTATGAAGGAGACCATGATAAACTACGGCACCATAAATAAGGAGGATTTAGACCTTATCCTTTTGTGTGATAGTCCAGACGAGGCTGTGGAGATGATCTTGGAAGAGATGGAAAAACGATATGAAAAGCTAAGGAAAGAGAAGGACTATAGCCACATCTTTACAAGGTTGGAAAAGATATTGAAGGAAGCTGGAGTTTTGAAATGAGGCTTTTGCATATATCCGATTTGCATGCAGGGAAAAGGCTTTACGAGAGAATTAACAGAAACGAGGACCTTATCTACGCTTTGGAACAAGTTTATGATATCTGCAAAGGGGAAAAAGTTGAGGTTCTGTTGATAGCAGGAGATGTTTTTGATAAGCGAAATCCAGATTTTGAATCTCAAAGCCTTATATTAGATTTCCTTACAAGGGTAAACTCCTTGGGAACTCACATCCTTTTGATCGCAGGAAATCACGACAGTTATGATTTTATGAAGATATACAGTAATCTACGTAAGCTTTCAAATATACATGTCTTTGACAGACCAAAAAAGAACATAGAAGAGGCTATCTTTGACTACAAGGATCTAAGGATTGCATGCCTACCTTATCCCGATGAAAGGGTGTTGACGGAGTTGAAAGAAGACAGGGAAAGAAGCTATGCGGAAAAGGTTTCCCAATATATGAAAGCCCTTGCGAAGAAAGTGGAAGAGGTGCCCTATGGTATATTGCTGGCACATCTCGCTGTGGATAAGGCAAAGTTGGCAGGAAGTGAGCTTCCATCCAGCGTGATGCCAAGTTATGCAGTAAGGGCAGACACTATACCAGAAGTTTTTAAGTATGTTGCCCTTGGTCATATTCATAGATATCAGAGGATAGAAAACGCAGTACCAAAGGTTTACTATTCAGGAAGCCTTTATCAGATAGACTTTTCAGAAAAGGACACGGAAAAGTATGCAAATTTATTGGTTTTGGAAGAAGGTATTGTAAAAGTAAACCCCGTAAAGCTTACTTTAAAAAGAAGGCTTACGGAAGTAGAACTAAAGGAGGGAGACAACATAGAAAAGAACTTGGAACCCTTTACTAAGGAAAATTTTCTCTTAAAGGTTAAGCTTAGGGTAAACATGGGGGATCCTTTTTTTAACATAAAAAAGGAACGTATAGAAAGGCTTTTGGGAGAAAAACTTGCCAAACTGGATATAGAGCCCGTAGGGGTCAATTCTGTTGTAGCTTCTCAACAGGAAGGCTTTAATCTATTAGACCTTTATGTGGATTTTTATAATAAGGAGTATGGGGAAAAACCACCACAGGACCTTAAAGAACTTTTGCAAGATATTATAGATAGAGTAAGTCATGAGACCTCTCAGGCTTGAAATTGAAAACTTTACTGTATACAAGGGAAGGCACCAAATAGACTTTGGACCCTTTAACTTCTTTGTAATAAAGGGTAAAACGGGGGCTGGAAAATCAAGCTTGATAGATGCCCTATGCTATGCCCTTTTTGGAAAAGTGCCAAGGCATGGTGGTAGAAGAGCCCATGAATGGCTAATAAGCAAGGGGCAAAAGCACATGCGCGTTGCCTTTGACTTCTCAGTAAGGGATAAAAATTACAGGATTGAGAGGGAATACACAGAAAGAGGTCGTTCAGAGTTTAGGTTCTACGAAGAAGGTATAAAAAAGCCTCTTAGAGAGAGTGAATTGGAAAAATATTTGGAAAGCTTGCTTAGGCTTGATTATGAAACCTTTATAAAGGTAATAATACTACCGCAAAACCAATTTGACAGGTTTTTAAAACCTGATAATAGAAGCAGAAGAAGGGAGATCCTAAACTCTATGCTGGGCATTTCACAGATGCTATCCGCCATAAAGGAAAAGGTATCTCAGGAATATGCTACTCTGCAAGCTTCTCTTGAAGAAAAAAATACTTGGTATGAAGCCCTTAAAGGTTTAAGCTCCAAAGATATAGACCTTATAGAAGCTCAGATGAAAAGCCTACAAGAAGATTATGAAAAGCTTTATAAGGAGAGGGAGAAGCTTAACCACATTCTTATATCCTGCAAAGAGAGGGATGAACTAAGAAAAAGGCTTGAAGATTTGGAGGAAAGGCTTGAGAGATTAAAGGAAAGGGAAAGGGAAATGGAGGAAAAAAGAGAAAATCTAAGGCTTGCCCTTGAACTGCAACCTTATAAGGCAAAGATAGACCAGTGGGAGGAAAAGCTAAAGGAAGAAGAGAACTTCCTAAGGGAAAAATCAAAGGTGGAAAAGAGTCTTCTAGGGTATTCTGAAAAGAAAGCTATTGCTGAGGAGGAATTTAAAAAGGTAGAATACGAGTATAAATCCCTTGATAGATACAGGGAAGAAGAGGATAGAAAAAAAGATATACTACAGAAGGTTTGCCAATATTTGGAGCTCTTAAAGGAAAAGGAAGAGGTTGAAGAAAGGATCAAGGTAATTGAGGAGGATCTGAAGAATAAGAGGGAAAGGAAAAGAGATGTAGAGGAAAGGCTGGAAAGGGGCAATCAATTAATCAAAGAGGTACAAGAGAAAATAAGGGAGTATGAAGAAAGGGGCATTGAGGAAGAGATAAGAAAAGTAGAGATAATGAAAGAACAACTAAGGAGGCTTGAGACTATAAAGGTAGAAAGGGAAAAATATAACAAGGAAAGGGAAGAAACACTAAGAAATCTTGAAACCATTGAAAAGGAAATCTTGGAGAAGGAAGAGGAATACAGAAAGCTTAAAGAAGAAAAGGATAACCTTGAAAAGGACATTCAGAAGCTTAGGGAAAGCCTGAGGGAAGAGGTAGATCTTGTGGAAAGGAAGGCTCAACTTAGAAACCTTTTGGAAAAAGCAAAAGAAGTGGAGGAGATAAAAGAAGAAGAAGAAAGGCTTGGACAACAGATAGAACAAAAGCGGGAGGAATTGAGGTCTCTGGAGGAGGAATTAAAGAGGAAAGAATTAGACTTTTATGCAAGGGAAATAAGGGAAAGATTGGAAGAAGGTGATATATGCCCCGTTTGTGGCGCCAAAGTGAAAGCTTTGGAGGGAGAAAAGCATGCAGAGGATGTAAAACTTTTGGTTGAAAGCCTTAGAAGAAAAAGAGAGGAGCTAAAAGAAGAGCTATTGGGATATCAAGCCCGTTTGAAGGAGCTAAAAAGAAGAAAAGAACAGATAGAGGTAGAAATTGGTGGATTACAAAGAGAAGAGATAGAAAGGTCCCTAAAAGATTTAGAAGACAAATTAAGGGAGATGCAAGAGGGAAAGAGAAAATTAGAAAGAAAGGAAAAGGATTGGGAATATCTAAGAAAAAGAGAAGAGGAGCTTTTACAAGAGATAAGCAGCAGGAAAGGAGAGCTTGAAAGACTAAGGGAAAAAATAAGGGGTATAGAAAAGAATATAGAGAAGCTTGAAGAAGAAGAAAACACCATTATATCTGGGCTTCCAGATGGAGTGGAGGAGTACATAAAACAGATAGAAGAAGATTATAAAAACCTATCAAGCTGTAGAGATAAGGAGAGGAAATATCAGCAAAGACTTGAAGAATTAAGGAATGAGCTTTCCAAAGTGGAGATAGATTTGGCAAGGTTTGAAGAGGAAAAGAAAAATTTAACTATAATTATAGAGGAGAAGCTTGAGAGGTTGAGGCTATTAGAAAAAGATATAGGACAAAAGCCCACCTTTGATCTAAAGGAAAAACTCTCAAAGGAAATCCAAAGCTTGGAGGAAAAGATAAGGAAGACCAAAGAGGACTATGAAAGGACCAGTAAGAAGCTCCACGAGATAGCCTTGAAGGAACAGATCTATAAAACAGAGCTTAAAAATATAGAAGAAAACCTAAGGAGAATTCAAGATAGGAAAAAGGAATTAGCCAAAGACCTTTATCCTATTTTTGAAAGGTTTGGAGATTTTGAAAGGGTGAAGGATTATCTTTTGGATTCCAACAGCATTTCCTTACTCCAAGAGGAGATTAAGAATTACGAAAGGGATATGGACGTACTAAAACAGCAAAGAGAAGAAGCACTAAAAAGAATTGAAGCCTTGGCAAACTTACCAAGCACAGAGGAGGTAGAAAAAAAACTTGAGGCTTTGGAGATAAGGCTAAGGGAAAATAGAGAAGCCTATGGGAACCTCAGGGAAAGATTGGAACAGATAAAGAAAAACCTACAGGAAAAGGAAAGACTACAGAAAGAGATAGAGGAATTAAGGCATAAACTTGAACTCTATGGTAGATTAAAAAGGGATTTTACCGATAACAGGTTCCCTAACTATATAAGCCAGCTTATGCTAAGTAGGTTGGTAGAAAGGGCAAACTACTACTTTTTCAAATTCACTTCGGGACAGTACAGCTTTGAAATAGCAGATGAAGACTTGTGGATTTTAGACCATAATACCAAACATAACAGACCTGTATCCAGCTTAAGCGGTGGTGAGACCTTTCTTGCCAGCCTTTCCTTAGCCTTTGCGGTCGCAGATATCCTTTCAAAGGATGCTCCCCTTGAGAGTTTGTTTATAGACGAAGGCTTTGGCTCTTTGGACAAGGAAACAAGGGAATCTCTGGGAGAGTTCTTTGAGCATATAAAAAACTCCACCAACCGTATGGTAGGTATAATCACTCACGTAGAGGATGTAGCGGAAAAGTTCAATCAACGTATTGAAGTGGAGAAAAAAGGCGATTATGCGAAGCTGAGGGTGATATATTAAATTTGATGGTATTATCCTTAATACTCTTGGAGGTTATACTTATGGCTACCCTTGCCTTTGCAGGAAGCTTGTCCGTTTACAAACTTCCCAATGGTGCAAAACTTGTGGTAAATAGGAGGGAAGACAGCCAAGCTGTGGCTATACATGTGTGGTTTAAAGTGGGGTCTTTGTACGAAGATTATCATCAAAAGGGCATGGCTCACTTTTTGGAGCATATGCTCTTTAACGGCTCAGAAAAGTATCCTTATGGGGAAATAGACCTTATAGTGGAAAGCCTTGGAGGAAATATAAACGCAGGAACTTCCAAAGATTACACCTTCTACCACATAACCATAGCAAAGCCCTACTGGGAAACAGCCTTTGATGTTCTGTACCAATTAACTCAAAAGCCTTTGCTTCTTGAAGAGATGATTCAAAAGGAAAAGCCCATTGTTATAGAAGAGTTAAGACGGGGCAAAGACAATCCTACCAACCTTTTGTGGGAAGAGTTTGAAAAGGTAATATACAAGGTATCTCCTTACCGCCATCCCATAATAGGCTATGAAGAAACTATACAAAGCTTCAATAGGGATATGCTTTTGGAGTTTTATAGAAACTTTTACCAACCCCAGAACATGTACCTTGTTGTGGTGGGGGACGTAGACCCAAAAGAGGTTTATGAAAAAGCCCTTGAAACCTTTGGTAAGGAGGAAGGAAGGCCTGTAAAAAAGCCCCAAATACTTCCAGAGCCTGAGCAGTTGGAAAATAGAAGCAAAGTTTTAAAGGACTCAAGGGTGGAAAAGGCTTATTGGCTGATAGGTTGGAGAGTTCCGCCCATAGGGTCAAAGGAGTACTATGCCCTTGTGGTCTTGGACCAGATCCTTGGGAATGGCAAAACCTCTCTCTTTTATAGAGAATTAAGGGAGAAGGGTGTGGTTTATAGTATATCAACGGGAGACTTTGCAAGACCAAGGGATAACATCTTTTTTGTGTACGCGACCTTTGACCCCGATAGGTTTAAGGAGGTAAAGGATAAGACCTTTAAGCTTATGCAAAGCCTAAGGGAAAGCATAGAGGATGAAGAGGTACAAAAGGCAAAGGAAAGGATAATAAATTCTGAAGTCTTTGCCCTTGAAAAGGTTGAAAATGACGCTTACTACATAGGCTATTCTTTGAGCGTTGTTGGGCTTTTGGATTACTATAAGTACTTTGAAAACAACATAAGAAGCGTAAGAAGGGAAGATGTTATCCGCGTGCTTGATGAGTATATTCTTAAAAAGCCTTACAATGAAGTCCTTATGCTTCCTGAAAGATGATGTATATAATGCTTCTTTTGCTTATATTGGGCTTATCTTTTGGAGGTGCAAAGGTGCAAGAGTACAAAGTTTCCAACGGTGCCACATTGATAATAAAGGAAACCAAAGGTAGGGGAATAATATCGGGCGTTATTTTAATAAAGTCTGGCACCCATGGCGAAGAAAAGAGGGGTCTTACCAACTTAATGGCTACTCTCCTTACAAAGGGGACAAAAAGCTATAATTCCTATGAAATAGCAAGCGCCTTTGAAGACTACGGAGGAAGTATTTACACTTCTACTTCTGACGACTATGTGGAAATAGGCTTCTCTACAAAGGTTGAGGGCTTGAAAAAAGCCTTTGATGTTTTAAAAAGCCTTCTCACAGAGCCCACCTTTTCCCAAGAAGACATAGAAAGGGAAAAAAGGAATGTAATTCAATCTATACGCTCAAGAAGAGAACGTGGGCATGAACTGGCAAGTGATACGCTAAGAAGGATAACTTACAAAGGGTCTAATTACGAAGTAAATCCCTTGGGGCTTGAAGAGGACATAAGGAACATAACAAGGGAAGATATCCTAAAAAGATGGCAACAGATAGTGGTATCAAAAAACATAGTAATGAGTTTGGTGGGAGATTTTAAAAAGGAGGAGGTTTCCCCACTGGTTGAAGGCTTCCTTTTGAGTTTGCCAGAGGAAAAATATTCCTTTGAGGCCATAGATGTGCTTATGAAGGAAAATCTTTTGGAAGTGGTAAAAAGACCGGGCTCTCAGGCTACTATTCTGTGTGCCTTTGATGCTCCAAGTTATAAGAATGAGGAGTACTTTGCCTTTAAGGTTTTGGATAGTGTTTTGGGAGATGGTATGACTTCAAAGCTTTTTAAGGAGTTGAGGGAAAAAAGAGGCTACGCCTATGCGGTTTACTCTGCCTATCCAACAAAGCTTTCTTCTCCAAGGCTTACTGCCTACATAGGAACTTCTGTAGAAAAAAGGGATGATGCCCTAAGGGATATGGTGGAGGTTATAAAGGGTGTGGAGATAACCCCCGAGGATATAGAAATTGCCAAAAACAAAATAGTGGGAGATTTTTTACTTGCCCACCAAACACGCCTTAGACAAGCTTGGTATCTTGCCTTTTTTGAAGTTATGGGCTTTGGATGGAGGCTTGATATAGAATATCCAGAAAAGATAAAAAGGGTTAGCTTTGAAGAGGTAAAGAAAGTAAGAGAAAAATATCTAAATTATCATCATTGCGTGGTGGTGGAACCCTAGGTTATTCATCGTATACAGAAAGCAATTAATAGGTGCCCGCACAGGGGATTTAAGAGTTACAGTAATTCAGGCTTCCAGTCTTTATATTGTTGCAAGCAGGAATGCTCACGTTAACGAAAATAAAATAATCAGGCAGTTAATGAACCGCCCCTTACAAGTGAATTCTTCCTTCAGCGCATATTTTTTTGCTTCACTTGTGATTTAAAATATATGAAGACGAAAAGGAGGACTAAAATGAGAAAGAAGAGTATCTTAGCTTACCTAATGGGGGTTCTTCTGGCAGGATGTGGCGGAGGTGGTTTTACGGAAAATATGCCCGTGTTTAAAACAGTTACGGTGCATATAACTGGGGTAAATAGATACCCTATGGAAGTGGACGTTTTGCAAAAAACTACAGTGCAAGCGCCAGTGTTTTCAAGGGATCAAAACACTCAACAATGCACAAGTATAACCACTGCGGATGTATGCGCAGGCACAAACTTTGTTGGTGAAAACCTTGGTTTAACTTTTAAATCCGAAGCTATAAAGGATGCAGCAGGAAATCCCCTGCCCGTATTGCCCTCTCCCGTTGTGGTGGAAAGGTATAGAGTCCGCTTTACTGGTTGCATATCTGGCGTCTATGAATTTCCAGTGGGACAAGCGATTAGCCCGGACTCTGAAACCCAAATTACCATACAGCCCATCACCATAGATATGAAAAGGCTATTGGGATTGACGCAAGTTCCATATACCTACATTGGAGGAGATGGATGTGGTACACCAGGTTTTATTGTTTGGGCATATCCTTCTATATGCAATGCCCTTGCCAACTTTGAGTTTGACCTTGTGGAATTAACCACAGGGAAGAGGGCTACAATAAAATACTCTCTTCCTGTTATATTTTCAGATTATACGCAACCAGATGAGTGCCCAAGGTAAGGAGGTGTTGCCATGAGGATATTGGTACTTTTTATGCTTGTTTTTGGGTTTTCCTTTTCTGCCACTATAACGGTTAATGATGCTGGAGATACGGATGCCAATGATACTAAATGCACCTTAAGGGAAGCTATAAAGCTTGCTAATAATTCAACAGCTACAAGCTACAATGGATGTAGCAAAAGTGGGACTGGGAATGATGATACTATAGTGTTTGCTGGAGATATGAATATAAATGTGGGGCCGCCTTCGTATACTATAGACTTTACACAGGGCAATCTCACCATAGACGGGGGCGACAAGAAGATATTTATCATCAACAACACAGGCGGTGCTCTTTTTACACTTTCAGGTAATGGAACCCTTACCTTAAAGAGACTAAACTTAACAGGTGGGCAGGTGGCAAGTGTAGGGATAAATCAAACACTCCTAATGGATAGCTGTTTTGTTGGATATGCTCTTACTTCAGATGTTTTGGTAAACAATGGAGGGACTATAAAGGTTTGGAACACTACCTTTGTGGATGTCCAAAGGGTGATAAACTCAGCTGGCGGTCTTACCCATCTCTCCTTTATAACAGTTAAAACTACTTCTTCCCTCCCAGTGATTGAAAGAAGCGATGGAAATATCTTTGTTAAAAACTCTATCTTTGATGTGTCTTCTGATGCTTGTAATACCAGTATTGGTATAGATGGCTTTGGTGTCGTTTATGGAAGTAATGTTGATAACTGCCCTTCATCTTTTACTTTTTCGTATATAGGGCTTGACTTTTTAGATTTTCACGGTGGAAATGTAAAGGTTTATTCTCTATCAGGAGATTCTGTGGCTGTAAATAGTATAAGTGATTGTAGTGATTTGGATGGTATAAATATAACAAAGGATGCAAGGGGCAAAGATAGGAACAAAAATGGGAAAAAGTGTGATGCTGGAGCTTTTGAGCTTTTGTATAATGTAAGTGTAAATGTAGTTCCATCAAACGCTGGAAGTGTATCTGGTGCTGGAGAGTATGAGAAAGGGGCAAATGTAAATTTAAGCGCTCAAGCAAACACGGGTTATGAATTTGAAAGGTGGGGAGGGGACTGCTTAGGCACAACTCCGACTTTTAGCATCAGCAACCTTAATTCAGATAAAACCTGCACAGCGAGATTTAAATCTCCAGGCACCTATACCCTTACAGTCAACAAGAGAGGTTCTGGCACTATTACAAGCTCACCGGCGGGCATAAACTGTGGCTCTCAATGCTCTGCTAGCTTTAGCACAAACACATCAATAACCCTTACCGCCACACCAGACCAAAACTCTACCTTTGCAGGCTGGGGTGGTGATTGTCAGTCTTGCGGTAATAATAATATATGCCAAATACCCATGAATTCCGACAAGACATGCATTGCTACCTTTAACACTTCTGGCGAATCTGGTGTAGTTTTTGATTTCCAAAAGCCTGTGGATACGGGCAATACTCCTATAAGTGGCCCTATTTTTGTGGAAAGTGATAATCTTATAGCTTCTGCACGTTTTATACCAACTTCTATAAGCGTTCCAGAGGGCTATAGTATAAGGTACTCAAGGGCTATTGAGATAGAAGTTGTGGCTTTAACTCCTATGGCTACCCTTAGGATAGTTTATCCAGAGGCAATAAAGAGGGGTGCAAAGGTTTATAAAATAGTAGGTCAGAGTGTTTATGATATAACTTCAATGGTTGATATCCGGGGTTCCACCATAACCTTTATGATAGGGGATAATAGCATTTACGATGGCAACTCAACGCAAGGAATAATAAAAGACCCCATAGTGCTGATGGAGCCACTCCAAGAGCCCGCTTCTGGTGGTGGCGGTGGTTGTTCCACCGGTGGATTTGGTAATTCGTTGCTTGCTTGGGTTATCCTTTTTGGCTTGATTGCCCTTAGGCGTTTTAAAGGTCGATCCTAAAAATGGGGGCATAAAAAATTATAGAACATTGAGACACGCATCTACACGCCCATAAACCCCATTGGAGGATAGATGTAGGAACAATTCCCCAATTGCCCCGGCGTATTTCCATGCACCCCTACAGGGTAATTAAAACCATCGATCGCGAAACTGCCTTTACAAAAAGTAGATTCTCATCCGGCGTATGTGCCAAAATAATTTCAAAAATCATTTATGCCTTAGGTGATCAAGTCTCTTAGCCTTTCCTTTAAAACCTTATGGGCTTCCTCCCTTATAATCTGCGCTATGTTTATGCTTGAAAAGACTGCTTGGATTTTTTCTTCTATTGTCTTTTCTATCTTTACCTCTATAAGTTTAGATATATGGGCTTTTAGGTCTTGGTAGTTTATAGCTTGAGAAATCAAAGAATATAACCTTTCTTCGGAAAGTTGACCTTTGATAGCTTCCTCCACAGCCATGATAATATCTTCTACCTTTGGGGCTGGCACTTGTGGGCTCTTCTCTGGCTCTGGCGAGGCTTGAAGGTTTTCTGCCTTTTGGAGCGTTTCTTCTTGGGCTGTAAGTTCTTGGGGAATTCCTTGTTCTGCCAGAGCCTCTTGAGAAGCTTCTTCAGGAGTTTCTTGGAGCGTTTCTTCAAAGGGGTTGGGAGTTTGTGGAGTCTCTTGTTCCGTAAGCTCAAAAACTTTTTGGATTGCCTTGCTTAGCTCTGTTGTTCTCGTAAAGGTATATTTTTCCAAAAGGGGTATGCTTTCTGTATCTATGGTGGATAGCTCCTCTATAAGTAAGATAAAGGGTTTTTTTCTAAGCTCTTCTTCCTTTGACATATCCATCAAAGTTCTGTAGGCAAGCATGCCCAGTATGGTATCAAAGAGGATAATATCCGCATCCTTTGCCCTTTCCATGGTTTCCCTTAGGGTCTTTGCTTCTATTATCTGCACCTTCTTGGATAAGGCTTCTTTTAGGCTTTTAACTATCTCTGGGTCAAAGGAGATCACCAAGAGTTTGCTTTTTGGTTGGGGCTCTTCTTTTGTCTCAAATATCTCTTTACTTGTGGAAAAGTCTTCTGGTTCTTTTAGGATCACTTCCTTTATCTTTTCCGCAGCCTCTTCTCTAAGTATGCCTATCTTCTTGGATGGGTCTATGTTGTTCATATCCACGGGAAAAAGGTCGTCGATAAGAATTATATACTTTGCCTCTTTGAACCTTTGCCTGTATAGATTGTTTATTTCCTCCTCCGATATAGAGCCCGCTACAGCGTCGTATATTACAACATCCACGGAAGGAATTTCGGACTTTAACACCTCTTCCACGTTTTTCGCATTCACCAAGCCGTAGTCCCTTAACACATCCCTGAGCTTATCAACCAAAGCCTTATCAAAGGAAACTATAAGTATGTTCATTGTTTACCCTCCACGCTTTCAATTATACCATGAAAACATATTAAGTGAAAAATCGTCACCTGGCCTTTCTGGGAATATAATAAATTAATATGAACCTAAAAAAGATCATAAAAGTAAAGGAGAAAATAAAAGATAGTAGGGCAAGGGAACTAAAAGAAATAGACATGCAGATAGATCTTTTAAGAAAAGAGGTTCAAAAGTTTGAAAATATAGCAGAAGAAGTGAACAACCTTATAAAAACTGCCTTCTCAGATGGGCTTCTTTTCAAGTACAGAGCCCTATTGTCCCAAAAGAAAGACCTTTTAGAAAAAATATCCCAGTTAGAGCTTATAAGGGAAGAAAAGAAACAAAGGCTTATGGAAGTTCATAAAAAGTTAAAAGCTTTAAACATAGTAAAGGAACAGCGGGATGTCAAAGAGAGATCAAGGGCTTTAAACTTTGAAGGACAAAACGCAAGCTTTTTTCATCTCATAAAGAGGTGGAAAAGGGATGTTTAGGGCTTTTCTTTTAATCTTATGCCTTCTTTCTATATCCCTTTCTCAATCAGCCTTGCAGAAAAAGATAAAGGAAGACCGGGAAAAAAAGGCAAAGGAGGAAATAAGCGCCATATCAAAGGATCTTGAAGAAAAGCTTAAAAGGCTTGAAGAGGAAAGGAAAAGGCTTGAAGAACTGAAAAGGATAGAGCCAAAAAAAGAAGAAGAAAGGCCCGAGGTCAAAAAGCTTATAGAGATCTTTAACAAGGCTTCTCCCGATGAGGCGGGCGCCATAATGAACAACCTTGACTCAAGGCTTGCAGCGGAGGTATTGATAAATCTCAAGGAAAGACAGGCGGCGGCGATACTTGAAGCTATGGATCCCCAAAAGGCAGCGGAAGTTTCCCGTATAATATTGGAAAGAAGGGGTAAAAAGTAAGCTTATAAGACTATAAGTATTTCTTAAAAGACCTTTTAGATAAAGTCTTATAATAAGCCTTTGGAGGTGCTAAGATGGATAGGTTGGTTTTGGAAAGACTAACGGAGCAAAAGGAAAGCCCCGAATATCTTCAGATAAGCATGGCTGCAGCCATGACCCTTGGCTTGGTACCCGGACAGTTTTACAGAAATACAAAGCTTAGCTGTATAAATACCCTTTTAACCTATCCTTCGGGATGCCACGCCACCTGCGCCTATTGTGGCCTTCAAAAGGCAAGGGAGATGGAATACTCCAAAAAGAACTTCATAAGGGTAGAATGGCCCACGGTAAAGCTTGAGGAGATCATAGAAAGAGCTAAAAAGGTAGGTCATGTGGAAAGGCTTTGCATAGCCCAAATAACCCATCCCAAGGCAATAAGGGACACAAAGTATGTTTTGAAAAAAGTTATATCGGAGTTAGGTGATAAGATCTTTGTATCCTTACTTATAAACGCCACGGGAACTACCTACGAGGATATAGAAGATTACAAAAAGCTTGGCGCCGATACGGTAACCGTTGCCATAGATTGCGGATCTCCCGAGGTCTTTGAAAGGCTAAGGGGAAAGCCTATGAATAGCCCCCACAGATGGGAAACCTTCTGGCAAGTGCTGGAGTGGGCTTGTGATGTTATGGGGGATGGTTATGCAGGATGCCACCTTGTAGTGGGGCTTGGAGAAACAGAGCAGGAGATGACAGAAAGCATACAAAGGGTAAGGGATTTGGGAGCAAGGACTCACCTTTTCTCCTTTTGGCCTGAGGAAGGCTCCATGATGGAAAAGGAAAAGCCCTGTCCTGCCCCCCAATACAGAAGGGTGCAGTTTGCAAGGTACCTCATAGATAACCAGCTTGCAAGGTACGAGGATATGAAGTTTAACGAAAAGGGACAGGTTATAGATTTTGGTATAGATAAAGACACCTTTGAAGAGATCTTTTGGAGTGGAAGGCCCTTTATGACCTCGGGTTGTAGAGGAAAGACCCAAGAGGTTGCCTGCAACAGACCCTTTGGAGACAGCTCTGTAAGCGATATAAGAAGCTATCCCTTCAAGCCCAACAAAACAGACCTACAAAGGATAAGAAAACAGCTTTTTGACTATGAAATGACCACCAACTATCCCGACGTGCTAAACCCAAGCCTTTTTAGATACCAATGAACTGGGGAGATTTACTATTGGATATGGGTTATGCAGGCTTTGCGGGCTTTGTGGTGGGCTTTGCAGTAAGAAGGATTTTAAACCTCTTTCTTCTCCTTCTTGGCCTTTATCTTCTTTCTTTGATGTGGCTTGCCAACAAGGGCATAATAAGCGTAAATTGGGACCAGCTTTTTGTTCTCTTTAAGGGTATGTTTGAGGGCTTTGGCGCCTTTGTTCATGGCCTTATAAGAAAGCTTGCCTTTGCGGGCAGTTTTGCGGTGGGCTTTGCCATAGGGTTCAAGGCTTGAAGGAAATTGACCTACTAAAAGAAGCCCAAAGGCTTTGGAATAGTGGAGACTTCTACTCTGCCCACGAAGTGCTTGAAGATATATGGAGACTCTTTCCCAAGGAAGAAAGATTAAAAAGGAATTGCTACCAAGGATTGATAAGATTAGCTATAGCCTACAATCATTATATTTGCGGCAGAAAAGAAAGCAGCCTAAGGGTTCTAAGGATGGCTTACCAACAGTTAAAGGAGTGTGGAAAAGTTCTTGAGTGTGTGGATTTGGAGGTCCTTTTAAAAAAGGTGGAATTAAATATATCCACCTTGGAGATGGGAGGAGAAATAAAAGACTTCCTAAGTTTTGATGTTTAAACTTATCTGTCATTTTCAGAATAGGACATGTTAAAGCTTTTATTACAAAGAGGAAAATCTGAAATTATCTCACCCAATACATCCGGCGTATAATATAAATTATGAGGGGTATATTAATAGGGATCTTTTCCGTATTTGCTACTGCCTTGGCAAGTACAGATAACATAGTTCTCACAGCCCTTACCTATATGGAAAGACCTTACCAGTTTGGTGCTAACGATATCTATAGAATGGATTGTTCCGCCTTTGTGCAAAGGGTTTTTGAGATAAACGGTATAAGACTTCCAAGAAACACAAAAGAACAAGCGCTGGTGGGAGTGCCGGTAAATCTTAGTGAGATAAGACCGGGAGACCTATTGTTCTTTACCACCTACAGAAAAGGACCTTCCCATGTGGGAATATACATAGGCAACGGCAAGATGGTACATGCCAGTGAAAGAAAGGGTATAACCATAGACAGGATAGACGACCCCTACTGGCAGCGTAGATTTCTTTTTGCAAAAAGAATTGATAATTTTTTCAAGATGGCAAACCTTCCTAAAATAAACCACTATAAAGAACAAAAAGACGAGGTAGCAGAGCTTATCTTTATACTTTCCAACCGCTAAAAGCAGGGAGCTAAATCTTTTTCTATTATGCTTCCCCTGGTATCATGTGCTAAGAAGCTCCTATGGTAGTGATCCATAAAGGCCCAACTATTTATTGTTGGTAAGACCGTTATCTCTGTAATAATGTGAAGTCTTTTAATGGCAGATCTTCCGGTATTGGTTAACATAATAGCAATTATATTAACATAGATCTCCTTAAGGCAAGTATTTGATATCACTTGATATTAGCCATCAATTGATGTAAATTAATATCAAAAATTTGAAAGGAGAGTATCATGGAAGATATCAAGGACCTTATTAAGCTGAAGGCTTCTGAGTATGCTTCTCTTACAGGGCTTTCTTTAAACACCGTCAAGAACCGTATAAGGGCTGGGGTGTTAAAGGGTGGCAAGGAGGAGGACGGCATATGGTATGTGTATCTCACCCGTGAAGAAGTGGAATACACAAAGGGAGTGGCACAGTCCCAAGAGGAAAGAGATAAAAATCTCCAATCAAGCCTTGAGGGTTTAAAATCCACCCTGGAAGGTAGTTTGATAGCCACCTACATGTCCGCCCTTATGCAAAAGGAGCAACAGAAAGAGCAACTTTTACACGAGCTTTCAAGCCTTTACACCCTTCTCGCCATAAGGGAGAAGGAGATGGAGTTTTTACTGAAGGAGCTTGCCAGCGTAAAAGAAAAGCTAAGAGAGAAAGAGGAGGAAAATCGCCAATTAAAAGACCAAGTAAAAGAAAGGGAAAAAAGAATAAAAGAGTTAGAGGAGCTTTTGAAGGAAAAGGGCTACATGCTAAACCAAAAGGAGCTTGAAATTCAAAGGATTGTCCTTGAGAAGGACAGAGAGCTTTTAAGCAAGGAAATGGAGCTTTCTACTTTGCGTATGGAGTTGGAAAAGAAGAAAAAAAAGGACTAAAATTTTTAAACTATGGATAGGCTTTTTGAACTCTGGATCAAAAGCCTAAGCAAGACGAAAAGCCCAAAGACGGTTATCACTTACAAGATGTGTCTTGATTCCTTTCAAGGGTTTATAAAGGAAGAGATCTTAAACATAAACCCAAGGGTAATCTACTCTTACATAGACACCTCCGACCTTTCCGTATCCTCCATCCTTACACACCTTTCTGCCATAAAACACTTTTACAAATTTGCCCTTAGAAGGGGGTGGCTAAGCAAGGAAAGCTACTCGGAGATTGAGTCGGTCATAGAGGATATAAGAGAAGAACTATCCACAGCACGCGTGCACAAAAGTCCAAAGGCTTTGGAAAAAGAAGAAATTCAAAAAATATTAAACTCGGTGATAAACACCAAGTATGAGCGTGTCTATAGCCTTTTCCTTTATAGTGGCATAAGGCTCTCCGAGTACTCTATGCTTAAAAGGGAATATTTTCAAAAGGATAGGGAAGGTATATACTGGCTTAGATTGCCAGCGGATATAACAAAGAGAAAAAGGGAAAGGATGGCGCCCCTATTGGGACCCACAAAGGAAGAAAGCTTGGAGATAAATAAGAAGTTTGACTTATGGCTTGAGAACTTTGAGGATTATATGAAGGTTAATAGGGGCTCTTTGCAAGTTTTTACCAATAGGCTTTCCCACAGGCTTGGAATACCCTTTTCTATACATAGCCTTAGGCATACCTACATAACAAACCTTATAAATGCGGGCTTTCCTGCAGAGGTGGTAAAGGAATTTGCAGGACACTCTAACGTAAAAACCACCATAGATATCTACTATCGCTTTAGCCAAGACAGAGCAAGGAGTTTGATTAAAAACTTCCTATCATGAAATTTTTCCTATTTACCCTTTTTCCGAAGATAATAGAAGGCTACGCCGATTATGGGATAGTTAAACAGGCTGTAAAAAAGAAAGCTTTGGAGCTTTACCTTATAAACCTAAGGGATTATGCTCCAAAGGGACAAGTGGATGATGTTGCCTACGGAGGGCATCCGGGTATGGTTATAAAGCCCGAGCCTGTTTTCATGGCTTATGAGGAGATCCTAAAAGCCTATGGTAAGCCCTATACTATAATCCCACAGCCTTGGGGTGAAAGGTTAAATCAATCCCACTTAGATAGCTTATCAAAGAAGGAATCTATAGCGGTTATATGTGGTAGGTACGAGGGCTTAGATGAAAGGGTAAGCACCCTTGCGGACATGGAGCTTTCTTTGGGTGATTTTATTCTTGCCGGAGGGGAGCTTTTTGCCCTTGTGCTTTTAGAAGGTATAGCACGCCTTTTGCCCGGTGTCTTGGGTGATGAAGAAAGTATAAAAAGAGACTCCTTTAGAAGATGGCTCGGAGCTCCCGTATATACAAGACCTGCAGAATACAGGGGGATGAAAGTGCCAGAAGTTTTACTCTCTGGGAATCACTATTTGATAGAACTTTGGGAGCTTTGGCACTCCATAGAGAGAACTCTAAGGTTAAGGCCAGACCTTGTTCCATCGGATTTAAAAAAGATAGAGACCTTTATGATAAAAGGTATAGAAAGGGGTCTAAGCTTTGAAGACTGGCTAAAGGAGATAGGCTATCATAAAGCTATAAAACTTCTCAAAGATTAACATACTCTAAGGCTACGTCTTCTCCAAACCTTTTTATTTCCCTTAGCCTTAACCTTTTTGCCTTTAAAAGAATATCCACTCCTATATCGCCGACTCTTTTGCCACCTCCTATAAGCATGGGAGCTAAAAATACCCATAAACGGTCAAAAAGGTTTTCCTTGATAAAGGTTGTATGGGTGATGGAACCGCCCTCTACAAGCAGGTGCATTATCTCCATAAAGTAGAGCTCTCTAAGAACTTCCCGTAGGTTTAATTTTCCCTCTATCGTTGGAGCAAGTACAACTTTTATCCCCAAGTCTTCAAGCCTTTTTATCTTTTCTTTGTTTTCCGACGAAGTTATAATAAGGGTAGGAGCCTTACCATCCCTTATTAGCTTTAGATCTTCTCTTATTCGAAGTTGCGGGTCTAAAACTATCCTTGTAGGTTGCCTTTCCCAAGGGAAAGCCCTTATGGTTAGTTCTGGATCATCCCTCAAAGCGGTATTTACACCCACAAGGATGGCAGTAGCTTCCGACCTTATTTGATGAGCAAAACACCTTGATTCTTCGCCGCTTATCCATTTACTGTCCCCCTCTCTTGTTGCCATGGAGCCATCTATACTTTGAGCCCATTTTAGGGTTATGTAAGGTCTTTTTTGACTTATGTAGGTAAAAAAGTCCTCGTTTAGCTTTTTTGCCTCTTCTTCCAAAACCCCCACAGATACCTCTATGCCTGCATTTTTCAGCCTTCCTACACCCTTACCAGAAACAAGGGGATTTGGGTCAAGGGTTGCTATAACCACCCTTTTTAAACCTGCTCTTATTATGGCATCGGTGCATGGTGGAGTTCTTCCAAAGTGGGTGCAGGGCTCAAGGGTAACGTACAGAGTGGCTCCCTTTGCCCTCTCTCCAGCTTTTTCAAGGGCAACCACCTCCGCATGGGGCATGCCCGCCCTTTCATGATATCCCTCACCCACTACCTTGCCATCCTTTACAATAACGCAACCTACGGTAGGATTAGGATGGGTCAAGCCCTTACGCCTTTTTGCAAGCTCAAGGGCTCTTTCCATAAACTTTATATCTTCCATCAGCAACTTTCTTCTATTATCTCCCTCATTAACCTTTCCACCTCCTCCGCCACAGGTCTTAGCTCCGGTCTTTGGAACATTTCCAACATAGCAGTGGGCGCCATAGTACTAATTAGGGTTTTACCGTCCTTTTCAAAGAGAGCTATCCTACAGGGCATTGCCGTTGATATGTAAGGATCCACCGATAAAACCTGACTGGCGTGCTTTGGAGAACACACCTCCACTATAACACAGGAATAGCTTATGGGAAAGCCCTTATTTTGAAGTATGCTGGAAACTTCGTGAACTGCCATAACCCCAAAGCCCTTGGATTTTGCTACCTCTTCAATCTTTTGCCTGATCTCCTGAAGGCTTTTCTCTGATTCTACCTTTATAAACATTCTTTACCTCCTTTTGATAAATTCCAAAATATCCAAATAGATTATTTTAAAAGCGTCTTCAACTGCTTGCCTTCTGGGTAGGTCTCCAACGCCACCCCCGGGCTGAGAATAGGGAACTACCACGTTGAAGGTTTTATCTTCTTTTCCCAAGCTAAGATTTAGCCTTAGCTCCATATTGTAGGCGCTAACCCTTTGTGTTGGCATGTAGGCTATGGGGGTTTCCTTTAGAAGTTCTACCTTTGCCTTTATCTTCTTGGCACCTTCCTTACAGCTTATTTTATGTGCGCTCTCCAAAAGGGCTTTTTCTATGTTTTTCCTATAGACGTAGTTTATATAACTATCGGGATAGGGGTTTTGAACCTCCTCTATACAAAAATCCTCTGCAAGGGCAAAGAAGGTTACGGAAAGGAATATCAAAGCTATAGGCATAGTTTTAATAATATACTCAAAAACACACGCCGCATGATATAAATTTATACTTGGTGAAAAATTGAAGAAGTTTTTCTCTTAGCGCACTAAAGGAAAACTTCATCCGAAAATAAATAATGTTTAAATTTTGAACCAACTGCTCATTTAATGAGCAGTTTTTGAAACCCCCCTTTTCTAAAGGCCTTGATATTCCTTGTTTTTTACATTTGGCATATTTTTTGCAAATATTAAAAGGAAGAAAAACTTTTGGAGGTGTAGGCATGAAGAAGGTAGCAGCAGCCTGTTTGCTATCCGCAGTCTTTGTAGCACCAAGTTATGCCATCAAGCTAAGGGATGCCGACATTGACTTTGGCATCCAGTACAGGGTCATGTACAACAACTCCAACATCGGATCCAACAACCAGTACGACTTCTTCAGACAAAGGCTCAGGCTGAACTTTGACGTCAAAACGGAAAGTGGCGTTGGTGGCTTCCTCCAGATTGAGTACAGGGGTGGATGGGGTGGCTCATCCCCAGCAGTAAGTGACCCGAGGGGTGTGTATGATGTTAATGCCTTTAACAGGCTCCAAGCAAGGGGTATAAGGTATGGCTATCTTTACTTCCCAGCTGGTCCTGGCACTGTTCTGGCTGGTATCCTTCCTGCAAACGACCAAGTGGACCAGATGCTCTTCTCCGCAGACTGGGACCTTAACATAGGCGGTATAGCATACGCTGGAAAGGTAGGGGGTCTTGACTATAGGGCTGCCTACGTAAGGCTTGTGGAAGGCGCCTTTTATAGGAATACTGCAGTAAAAGATAAAGACCAACACTTCTTGGTCTTGGACCTAAATACTCAGCTTGGTGCAATTGATGCAGGTATTCACTACTATGGAACTTATGGGAAGATATGTACTCAACGGAACAACTGCACTCCAGCCGACTTTTTCACCCTCAATCAAACATGGATAGGACCTCATGTCAATGTAAAGTTTGAACCCTTGACCCTCCATGGGGTCGTGCTTGCAAACACGGGCAAGGTAGCCAACACTTCCACGAACGGCTTCCTTTTAAGGCTTGAGGGTTCGGCTCCCCTTGGTCCTGCAAAGGTAAGTCTTCTTGGTATTTACTCTTCGGGTAAGAACAACGGAAACGGCTTCCAAACAGTTCATGGGCTTCTTGGCACAAGTGGCTACTGGGCTTACACTTACATCTTTACACCCCATGGACCATCCGACGTAAACGATTTTGGGCTTGAGCCCGGAAACGGGGGATATGGTCTTTCAACAGTGCAGGCAAAGGTGGACTTTCCTATAACCAAGGGCTTTTCTGTGCAAGGCGTTGTAGGAACCTTTAGGTCCAACAAGGATATGGCCGGAAACGGTAAAAGCCTTGGTACAGAGGCTGGAGTTACCTTTACTGCAAACCTTGGCAAGCATATGAACCTTGAGTTTGGCGGTGCTGTAGCAGGCCTTGGTAATGCAGGAAGAGCTGTGTATAACGCTGGTGCAAAGAAGTCTGTAAACGAACTCTTTGCAAGGCTTCAGATGGAGTTTTAGGGCTTAGCTACTGCAAGGGGCCTTCCTCTGCGAAGGTCCCTTTTTTTATTTTACTATTGCTATATTTTAACCTGTGGCTTGTCCATAAGCTTCTACAAAAAATCTTTTTAATCTTTTAAGGATAAAATTTCTAAGAATGGACAAGATAGTCTTTCTTGGAACTGCCGGCGGCAGGGCAAGCGTTTTTAGGTTTTTAAGAAGGTCTGGTGGATTTCTCCTTTGGCTTTCTGGAGATCTTGTGCATGTGGATCCCGGACCCGGTGCCTTTGTCTATTTACATCAGTTGGGTATAGACCCAAGGGGGATAGACCTTGTGGTGCTGTCCCATATACACCTGGACCATTCTTCTGATGTAAATGCGGTGATTGAATCGGCCACCGATGGCGGCAAAATAAGGAACGTAGCCCTTTTTGCTCCAAGGTCTGCCTTTGAAGGATATCAAAGGGTAATCTTGCCCTTTATAAGGGAAAGGCTCGCAAGAGAAGGCTTTTTAGAGGAGGGCAAAGAGCTTACCTATAAATCCATTAAAGTAAAAGCTGTGATGAGGCATACCCATCACGAGGCTGAAACCTACGCCCTTTTGTTTAACGATAAAGTTTTGTATGTTTCCTGTGCCCTTTATGAGGATAGAATGCTCCATATGTATCCAAAAGGTGTGGATCTTATGATAATAAATACCACCTTATACGAAAAGACAAAGCCCATAGACCATCTTACCCTAAAGGATGCGGAAAAGCTTATATGGGAACTTAGACCTAAAAAGGTCATCCTTACCCATTTTGGCTATGAGTTTCTTACCCAACATGACCCTAAAAGAATAGCTCAGGAATTGTCTCAAAAGTATGGCATAAATGTTCTTTCTGCAGAGGACTTTATGGAGGCGTATTTATAGTGCTTGAACACTTTTTCCCAGGACTAAAAAAGTGGGCGGAGGGGTTTGTACAGGAACACGGATATACTGCTTTGTTTCTCCTCTCTTTTACTGAATCCATAATACAGCCCGTCCCACCTTATCCCTTTATAGTAGGCGCTCCTTTTTTCGGCTTGAGTGCTCCTGTGGCGGGCTTGGTGGCATTCCTTGGTAATCTTCTTGGTGCTTTAGTGGCTTATTATTTAGCCAAGTTTCTTGGGGAAAAAGCGGTAAAGAAACTTTTTGGAAAAAGGCTTTATCTAAAGGGAGAAGCTCTTTTTAACAAGTATGGTTTTTGGGCGGTGCTTATTGGGGAGCCCTATAAACTTGTATGTTGGCTTGCGGGGCTTTTTAACATGCCACTGATAATTTTCATAATAGCAAGCTTTATAGCAAGGGCAATAAGAATAGGAATTTTTGTTCTCTTTGGTGATTTTTTGAAGTTTTTGTTTGGTTAATGGGTGCGGGAGGACTCGAACCCCCAACCGGGCGGTTATGAGCCGCCCGCTCTGCCATTGAGCTACGCACCCATGGATAGATAAAATTATAAAACCTCTTGAAAAATTTTTCAACATTGTGATAAAGTTTTTAGTTAGAACCCAAGGAGGTAGGGCTATGAAAAAGTACTTATTAACTTTTGCCCTTCTTGGGGCCCTTTGTAATCCCGCAATAAACACTTCTCCTTTGGGAATAGGCGGACCTACAAGGGCCTTCCAACAAGAGGTGGAGAACCCCCAAGAAGACCTTTTTGACGTTGACACTGTTGAGAAAATAATAGCCATAGAGATGTCTGTGGAGGAAGCTCTCAAAGAGCTGATAAACATCAAAACCGTGGAAACGGTAAAGCCCGATATATGGCCCGTGGTGGGTGTTATAACCTCCGATTACGGTTGGAGGTTTATAGGTAGGCGTAGGGAATTTCATACGGGTATAGATATATCTGCGCCTTATGGCACACCGGTTGTGGCTTCTGCAGAGGGCAGGGTTATATACGCAGGATGGATAAGAGGCTATGGAAAGACTGTAATCCTATACCACGGCTATGGTTTTGCCACTTTATATTCCCATCTTTCTGACATAAAGGTTAGCTATTCCGACAGGGTTGTAAAGGGTCAGATAATAGGAGATGTGGGGACTACAGGTAGAGCCTTTGGTTCTCATTTACACTATGAAGTTTTAAAATATGGGGTAAGGCAAAACCCTATAGCCTACCTGCCCTAAAGCAGCCCTCTTCTTTTGAGGGCATCTTCGTATATCCTTCTGTAAAGGTGGTTCCATTCGGGAGTGCCTTCCACTATCTTCCTTGAGTAGGACCTTATCCTTTCTCTAACTTCTTTGTCTATCTCTTCCTCTTCCTTTACCGCTTCCATCAGTATTTCCCTTATTCTGTTTCTTATAATAGTAGGCTCTTCATAGATCTCCACCTCTGGGTCTTCCATTATCATATCCTTTATCCTATGAACTATCTGATTCATCCTTTCTCTTCTGCTTGTATGTATGTTCATCTCCTCCGCCAGCTTGCTTCTCACAGTTTTATATGCAGTTCTGTAATCAAGGCTTGTTTCTTCCAAAAGGTCAAGTTTTTCTTTTAGAATTTCCTTTGTTTTCTCGTCTAAAAGCCTTTCCTCCTCCTCCGCTTCCTTAAATATGGCTATTATCTTTTTCTTAAAAGTGTAAGAATTCTCCGGCTCTATAATCCTTTCCCTATCACAAAGTTCCTTAATCATCCTGTCCGCTATCCTTTCCACCAGCTTTTCTGGCAATCTCATCCATTGCCTCCTAAATTTTATCAATTATATCATAAAAAGCTGTTAAGTATAACTTTGACTTCTTGCGTATATTCTCCGTTGATTTCGTTTATAATCAAGGGCTTTTCTATGGTGATTACAGGTCTTAGATTCTTCAATGCGTATAAACGCACTATTTTTCCTGCTTTATCTATCCTTGGATAGAAAATTTTTATGCTTTCTACGCCTAAATTATACCTTAGCATGTAGTTTATGCTTTCAATTAACCTGTTGGAAGCCATCAAAAGATTAAAACCTTTACCATCTTTAAGTAAATAACTGCCAGCTTTTATAAAATCTTCAAGGCTTGTATCCAATTCATGACGGTAAATGTTGCCCTTTGATAGATAAAAGGGAGGGTTGGCAACCACCAAGTCAAAGGATTGGGGTTTTAAGGAGGAGTTTTTCATATGTTTTAAATCTAAGTCTAATATGTGTATTTTTTCCTCAAGACGGTTTGCCTCTATGTTGTACTTTAACAATTCCAACATCAAAGGATCTCTCTCCAAGGCATACACGCAACAGCCATACCTTAGAGCTATCAGGATGGATAGGGCGCCAAAGCCTGCACCCAGATCTAAAACCCTGTAGTTTTTCTTTACACCTTTAAGGTTTGCTACAAAGAGTATCTCTACTATGGAAAGTCTATGGCTTCTGGGTTGTTTAAACCTTACCTTTCCTCTAAAAAACTCAAACTCTTTACACTCTGCCAAACCTTTCCACTAACTCCAACAGAGTCCTTGCCCTTTCCCTTAGCTTCTCATACTCTTCCATTTCCTCCATGGTCTGGGCTGTAGCAAGCTTTTTCATCGCTTGGTCAAAGAGTTCCTTCTCTTTGCCAGGGTCTATATCTCCCACGTTGTAAGCTTCTTCTGCGAGTATTATCACCTTTTCGGGAGTTATATCCACAAAGCCATAGGTTACCGCTATACCATTTTCCATCTTTCCGTCAAAATAAACAAGCCCGGGCTTTAGCAAGGTCATAAGATACATGTGCTTTTCCAAAACCCCTATCTCAACTTCCGCCGTGGGAATATTTACCGAATTAACTTCCCTTGAAAAATGCAAGCCTTTTGGTGTAACTATCTCCACCTTTATCATGGCTCTTAAAATTATACCACCTTTACCCTAACCTCTTCTCCCAAATCCACTCCCAGTTTTTCCCTTGCACTTTCCATAGGAATGAAAAGCTCCATAAGACCAAAGCTACCGCATATTAAAGCTGGCGTGTCTACTTCAAGAAAATGGGAGGCTATCCTTAGACTTTTTCCCCTAAGGATCCCCCTTTCGTAAGTGCCGCAAGGGATATTGGTTATACAATTGCCAAAGTGATCAAAGTATATAACCTTGCCTATTATATAACCTTCTTCTTCCCTTGGCTCTTCCCATGGTAGCATAAACTGGTAATCCACTGGCTTGCCAAAATCTTCGGGTTTAACGCCCTTACTGAGATGAGCACAAGCAGGGGCAAAGATATCCCTACCATGAAAGGTGGAGCTTATCCGTGGAAGTGTGTATTTTTCAATCTTGTAAGCTCTTGGCTTATCACCTATATCCCTAAGGGCAAGGTCAAAAAGTCCATTATAGGGTCCCACAAAGGTATAATCTCCAGAGACAACTATAAGGGGCAGTCTTTCTGAACCAACGCCGGGATCTACTACGCATAAAAAGATGGTTCCCTTTGGAAAATAGGAAAAATGAGCCTTTAAAAGGAGAGCTCCGTGCATCACATTAAAGGGCTCTACATGATGGCTTATATCTACTATACGTGCCTTAGGGTTTATCCCTAATATCACTCCCTTCATCGCACCCACAAAGCCGTCCTTTGTGCCAAAGTCGGTAAGCATTGCAATGAGTGTTTCCATGGTTTATTATTTTATGTAAGGAGGTGAAACATGGAAAAAAACATGGCAACTTGGGACAGGGCTATAAGGGTGATTTTGGGCATAATCTTTCTCTACCTTGCCTTTACAAAGGGTGGAGCCTTTTGGATACTGGGCATAATAGGCATAGTCTTTATAGGTACATCTGCTATAGGCTTTTGCCCACTCTATAAGGTGGTGGGTATAAAGACGGGTTGAAGGTCCTTGCAGTAGATTATGGAAGGAAGCGTATAGGTTTAGCCCTTGGGGATACGAGTTTAGGTTTAGCTATCCCTATAGACAGTATAAAAAATAGCGGTGAGGGAGCTTTAAAGGATATTTTAAAAAGGGTTGAGGAGTATAAGGCCTCCTTGGTTTTAATAGGTCTTCCCTTGACTCCTTCCGGCAAAGAGGGGGAAAGGGCAAGGGAAGTTAGGGCTTTTTTTGAAGGCTTAAGGTCTATAATTCCAGAGGATGTGGAGATGATCCTTTGGGACGAAAGGTATACTACAGAAGAAGCCTACAGGATGATGGAGGGTGTTGGTTGGAAAAGGAAAAAGGATCTAAAGGATAGTCTTTCCGCCTATGCTATACTCTTAGAATACTTGGAAAGCCTATGAGGTATATTAAGGTTTTAATCCCCCTTTTTCTTGTGGGGGCTTTTTTGGTTTATTCCTTCTTGCCGGTTAAGGTTGAAAAAAAGACGGTAGAGATTGCTTATGGCACTTCTACCTATGATATGGCTATTTTACTTTACAAGCAAGGGCTTTTGAGAAATCCCTTATCCTTTCTTTTTCTTCATAGTATAAACCGAAAAAAGCTGGAAGCAGGTGAGTATGAATTTGAGGGATTTGTTTTTCCTTGGAGCATATACGAAAAGATAAGTAAGGGATTTAAAAAGCTTTATAAAATAACCATCCCAGAAGGTTCAGACCTTTATGATATAGCCCTTATCCTTGAAGAAAACCGCATATGCTCCTCAGAGGATTTTCTAAAATACGCCCTTTCTGAAGAGGTCGCCAAAAAGTATGGTTTTAAGACCCCAAATATGGAAGGCTTTCTATTTCCAGATACTTATTTCTTTTCAAAAAACACACACCCCATAAGGATAATAGACCTAATGCACAAAAACTTTCTAAAAAAGACAGAGGAATTAAGAGAGTCATTAAAGGAGAAAAATCTTAGCCTTGAGGAGTGGGTTACTATAGCCTCTATGATTGAAAAGGAGACTGCAAAGGCCGAAGAAAAGCCTCTTGTGTCTGCAGTAATATACAACAGAATAAAAAAGGGGATGAAGCTTCAGATAGACCCTACTGTTATATACGCCTTGAAGAGAAGAGGAGAATGGCAAGGAAAATTAACCCTTAAACATCTTGCCATAGATGACCCTTATAACACCTATTACTACTATGGACTTCCGCCTTCGCCCATTTGCAACCCCGGGTTTGAATCTCTCAAGGTAGCCTTAGAGCCTGCAAAGGTTGATTATCTTTATTTTGTTGCAGATGGCTCTGGAGGGCATTACTTTAGCAGTACCTACTCGGATCATATCTCAAAGGTAAAGCTGTACAGAAGGAGATGATATGTTTATATACTTGGTGGGCTATGCGGTAGAAAAAAGGCTTCTTATTGCGGTGGGGAAAAACATAAAAGAGGTCTTTGGCTTTGATGTTAGATTTTCCCATATAAACCTTCCGCCCTCTTTGGGCTATGATGTTCAAAGAAAGCAGTACAGGGCAAGGGATCTTTTAAACTACCTTTCAAGGATCTATTACCCAGATATGCTAAAACTGGTAGGCTTGTTTGGCTTTGATATGTACGAGGAGGGTCTTAACTTTGTCTTTGGACTTTCACAACTTGGAGGAAGGCATGCTGTGGTAAGCGTGTATAGGCTTTTTGATAAAAGGGAGAAGGTGTTTTTTGAAAGGGTCTATAAGGAAGTAAATCATGAACTTGGGCATACCTTTGGGCTTTTGCATTGTAAAAGGCCGGGCTGTGTTATGAACTTTTCCAACAGCCTTTTGGAAGTGGATGCCAAGGGCAAGTTTTTCTGTGAAAAATGTAATAAAATATTACCAAAACCTTAAGGAGGTTTATGATGGCAACTATAACCTATGAGGAGGCTCTTCAACTTCTAAAAGAGCAGATAAAGGATTTTGAAGCTTCCGCAAAAATGGAAGAGGTGGGCGTTGTTTATTATGTGGGTGATGGTGTTGCAAGGGCTTATGGTCTTGACAACGTCATGGCAAACGAGCTTGTGGAGTTTGAAGGCGGCACCATGGGACTGGCCTTTAACCTTGAAGAGGACAACGTGGGTATCATAGTCCTTGGTAGCGAAAGTGGAATAAAAGAAGGCTCTATAGTAAGAAGGACGGGAAGGATTTTGGACGCTCCCGTGGGCGAAGGTCTTATAGGCAGAGTTATAGATCCCCTTGGAAATCCCCTTGACGGAAAAGGTCCCATCAAGTACGAATACAGGTCTCCTGTGGAGAAGATAGCTCCGGGAGTTGTAAAAAGAAAATCGGTGCATGAGCCTCTTCAAACGGGCATAAAGGCTATAGACGCCATGATCCCCATAGGTAGGGGACAGCGTGAGCTCATAATAGGTGATAGGTCAACGGGAAGAACCACCATATGTATAGACACCATACTAAATCAAAAGGATACGGACGTTTACTGCATATACGTAGCCATAGGCCAAAAGAGGTCTACCACCGCAAGGATAATAGAGCTTCTTGAAAGAAGCGATGCTATGGAATACACTTGCGTGGTGGTTGCATCAGCCACAGATCCAGCATCCTTGCAATACCTTGCGCCCTTTGTGGGATGTACCATAGGGGAGTACTTTAGAGATAGCGGAAAGCACGCCCTTATTATCTATGATGACCTTTCCAAGCATGCGGAGGCCTACAGGCAGTTATCTCTTTTGATGAGAAGACCACCGGGAAGGGAAGCTTATCCCGGAGACGTTTTCTACCTTCACTCAAGGCTTTTGGAACGTGCCGCAAAGCTGAACGATGAGTTGGGTGCAGGTTCCCTTACAGCCCTTCCTATAATAGAGACAAAGGCTGGGGACGTGGCTGCCTACATACCCACCAACGTAATATCCATAACCGACGGTCAGATATACCTTGAGCCAGACCTTTTCAACAAGGGAATAAGGCCTGCCATAAACGTGGGATTGTCTGTTTCAAGGGTTGGTGGTGCCGCTCAGATAAAGGCTATGAAGCAGGTGGCAGGTACCCTTAGGTTAGAGCTTGCCCAGTTTAGAGAGTTTGAAGCCTTTGTACAATTTGCTTCGGAACTTGACAAGGCAACCCAACAAACCATAAACAGAGGTCTTAGACTTACAGAACTTCTAAAACAAGAGCCCTATAGCCCAATACCAGTAGAAAAGCAGATAATAGCCATCTATGCAGGTACGAACGGCTACCTTGACGACCTTCCAATAGACTCTGTTAGAAAGTTTGAAAAAGAGTTGTATGTGTATTTAGACAAAGAAAGACAAGACCTTCTCCAAGAGATAAGGGAAAAGAAAGCCCTTGATGACCAGCTTAGGGCAAAGATAGATAGCGCCCTAAAGGACTTTAAGTCCAAGTTTATTCCTTGAGGGCTTACATAGGCTGTAGTGGCTTCTTCTACAAGGATTGGGTGGGTGGCTTTTACCCACCCCTTCTAAAAAGGGAAGACTATATAAGGTTTTATTCTCAATACTTTGAAGTAGTAGAGATAAACTCTTCCTTCTATCGCATGCCAAACAGAGGAAGTGTAAAAAGTATGCTTTCCAGAACTTCCACCCTTAGGTTTTCCTTCAAAGCCAATAGGATCTTTACCCATGGAAGAAACTACAGTAAAGAGGACGTTAAAAAGTTTCTTTTTTCTTTGGAACCTGTCTTTGAAGAGGACAGATTTATAGCCTTGCTTTTCCAGTTCCCAAAGAGTTTTGGATATAAAGAAGAAAGCCTTGAATATATCTCAAAACTTTCCAAAGATTTTAAAGGTATTACAAAGGTCGTAGAGGTTAGAAATAAAAGCTTCAAAAAAGCTGACTTTTACAGCTTTTTGGAGGAAAAGGGCTTTTCTCTGGTAAATACAGATGCACCAAAGGGCGGTGAATTCCTTGTAGGTCCTTGGGTTGGTGTTGGAGCTATCAACTATATAAGGCTTCACGGTAGAGACTCGGAACGTTTGTATGACTATCTATATTCCTTGGAGGAGCTAAAAAAGCTAAAGGATAAGATAAAAAAACTTGGCAACAGAGATACTTACATCTTTTTTAATAACACCTTTAGGGCAAAGGCAGTCCTAAATGCCTTACAGTTTAAACTTCTCTTTGGAATAAGAAGGGAGATACCCCAAAGCTTGGAAAAGTCTTTAAAGGAAAAGGAGTGGGAGTAAGGTATATTTATTTAACCTGTTTATTACACGCTCTCCCACAATTCCCTTGTCTTTATCAAAACCTTGGCTTAAATTTTAACCATTGACATATTACAGCTGTTGGAAGAAAAGCATAGAGGAAAGGTCCAAGGAGGTAGCCCTACAGAAAAAGTTAGAATTAAAAGAGGAGCTAACAAAGGAATTGGTAACTAAAGCGGAATTCTATGGGGAGATAGGGCTTTTGCGCCAAGAGATACGAACCTTAAGAGTGGAGCTTGAAGGAAAAATAGAGAATACAAGGACGGAGCTTGAAGCAAAGATAGAAAACGTAAAAAGGGAGCTTGAAGCAAAGATAGAGAAGGAGATCCTAAGGCTTGACAGGAAATTCACCATTATGTTTTTGATCCTTCTCTTTGCCATAATATTCCTAAACAAGGATGCCTTGGAGTTTATAGCAAGGCTTTTGGGGCTTATTAAATGACCGTTGGAATTTAAATCTTCGGGTAGATCAGGCTTCCAGCCTATCTTTTGTCGCAAGCAGGGATGCCTGCGCTACCAATAGAAAGGGGCTTTCTCACTGGGCATATAGAAGTGCTATAATCTATCTTTATGGTCTATGCTTCAATTGTTGCCCTTATAACTCCCTTTAAGGACGGAGAGGTAGATTATAATGCCCTTGAGAAGCTTATAGACTTTCATGTTAATAACCACACGGATGCCATCCTTGTATGTGGCACCACGGGAGAGTCGCCCACCCTTACCTTTGAG
>CALIUI010000127.1 GCA_938048815.1 uncultured Aquificaceae bacterium
TTTCAGAAAATGCGGGAGTGTTGCAGAATTTCTGAAAAACTTTAAAAACACCCTCAAAAAAATTTTTCAGAAATTCGTCAAGTGCTTGATAATTAAGGCTCTGAGAGAGGGGGGTTGTTGCAGAATTTCTGCAAAATTACATCACGGAATTATTATATAATTTTACTATCCAGCCGGAGTGGCGGAACTGGCAGACGCAGGGGATTCAAAATCCCCCGCCCGCAAGGGCGTGCGGGTTCGACTCCCGCCTCCGGCATAAAAAAGCCCATGGGACTAATTAAACACTCCTTATCCTTTTCCATAGCCACTCTAATAAGTAGAGTACTTGGCTATGTAAGAGATGCTCTTATAGCCTATTACTTTGGAGTTTCTTCTATAAGCGATGCCTTTTTTGTTGCCTTTAGGCTTCCCAATACCTTTAGAAGGCTCTTTGGTGAAGGAGGCTTTAATGCAGCCTTTATACCCATATTTGCAAAGAGGTCAAAGGAAGGTACAGAAAAAAGCTTTCTAAACTCCGTCTTTACCTACTACACCCTTTTTAACTTAATTACAACCCTTATTGGTATTCTCTTTGCCGAAGGGATCATAAGGCTTATAGCCCCGGGTGTTGTGAAAAAGGATTATTTTGACCTTGCGGTCTTTATGGCAAGGTTCCTTTTTAGCTACCTTTTCTTTGTGGGTTTGAGCGCCTTTTTTATGGCTGTTTTAAACACAAGAGGAGTTTTTTTTATCCCCGCCTTTGCCCAGGCAGTTTTTAATATGGTTTTTGCCCTGTGTTTGGCTTTGGGTGTTGATCTTTTTGGCTACTATGCCCTTATACTGGGCGTATTGCTTGGTGGTTTTTTTCAGCTTCTTTTTCACCTTCCTTCGGTTTTATCCTTGGGCCTTTTACCAAAGCCCACCTTAAAAAGGGACAAGGACCTATCCCTCCTTTTAAAGAGGCTTTTACCTGCCCTAATGGGTTTTGGAGTAGCTCAGCTATCCTTCTTCATTGATACCTTTTTGGCTTCCTTTCTTGCGCTCGGTGCCATATCCTACCTTTACTATGCCAATAGGATCTTTCAGCTTCCCTTGGGAGCTCTTTCTGTGGGTGTTGCCAACTCTTTACTTTCCCTTCTTTCAAGAGAAGTGGACCCAAGGAATAATATAACCTTAGCCTTCAGGTTTATAACCCTCCTTGCCCTGCCAGCCACAGGAGGTTTGATAGTACTTTCAAAGGATATCATAGCCCTGCTATATGGTAGAGGAAGGTTTTCACAAGAGGATGTTTATATCGCGGGTAGTGTGCTTGCTGTTTATTCCTTGGGTCTTGTTTTCTTTTCTCTTCAGAAGGTTTTATCCAGTGTTTTTTTTGCAAAGGGCGACACTAAAAGGCCTGTATTATCTTCCCTCTTTGCGGTTTTTTCAGAAGGCCTTTTGGCTTTCCTTTTTGCCTTTGTTTTAAAGTTGGGAGTTGTAGGTTTGGCTCTTGGTACTGCATGCTCCTCTTTGGTGGGCTTTGGCTATCTTTTATTCTCTTGGAAAGAAAAAAGCATCGACCTAAGGGCTTACGCAAACTCTCTCCTTAGAGGCTTTCTGGCAACTCTTATGATGTGCGCCTTTCTAATAGCGATAAAGCCCTCCCCTTACCAGCTTCTTTATGTTATACCAACGGCTTGTATAATCTACTGGTTTATTCTATTACTTTTCAAAGAGCCCTTAGCCTTGAGACTTCTGAAGGGCTTTATTAAGAAGGGTGGTAATTCTTGAGGCCCTTCTGCTTGCCTCATTTTTGTGTATAACGCCCTTTGAAGCTGTGTGGTATATGATACTTATTACCTTTGGTAAAAACTCTTGTGCCTCTTGAAGCTGCCCTGCTTGTACCATCTTCCTAAACTTCTTTATGTAAGTCCTCATCCTTGATAGATGATACCTGTTTCTCAACCTCCTTTTGGCGTCTCTTCTCATACGTTTTTCTGCCTGTTTTGTATTAGGCATCTTTTACCTCCACAAAAGTAATTTCTAAGGCAACGGGCGGATTTGAACCGCCGTAAAAGGGATTTGCAGTCCCTCGCCTAGCCGCTCGGCCACGTTGCCTAAAAGCGGGCGACGGGACTCGAACCCGCGACCTGCTGCATGGCAAGCAGCCGCTCCACCACTGAGCTACGCCCGCTAACTTAATATATTATATCACTTTATTCCACATTTGCTACCTGTTGCTTTAGCCTGTCTATCTCTGTTTTTATCTCCACACCTATAAAAGCTAATTCTGGCAACTTGTTAGAAAGGGTGGTGATTTCCCTATGCATCTCTTGGAAGATAAACTCCAACTTTCTGCCTACATCCTCGTTAGATTTCATTAACTCTTTGGCCTTCTGCATATGGCTTTTTAGCCTTGCTATTTCTTCCTCTATGTCCATCTTGGATATTATCAAAGCTATCTCATTAAGCACAAGGGCTTTGTCCTGGGAAAGTCCCAGCTCCTGAGCTTTTTCTAAGACCCTTCTTTTAGCCCTCTCATAAGCTTCTTCCTTATTTTTTAGTATCTCTTCAAGAAGGCTTTCCATTCTTTGAAGCCTGCTTTCCATATCTTTTCTTATATGTTCTCCTTCTTGAAATCTTCTGTTTAAGAGTTCCTTTAGGGCATCGGTGAGGGCACAGGATATTGCCTCTTCAAGAGAAGGGTCTGTTTCCTCTTGGGGTGCTTCCGAAAACTTAGTTGCTAATTGAAGTATGGTATCGTCGCTTGCGTTAAGCTCCAACTTTTCCCTTATAAGTCTAAAAAACCTTATGTTGGTTAGAAGGTCTTCAAGATTTACTGGTTCAATGATGTCTTTCCTTTTTATATTTACCTGCACGCTGACAGTTCCTCGCCTTATGAACTCCCTTACTATCTTCCTTATAGAAAACTCAACAGCCATAAGGTTGTAGTTGGACTTTATAAAGACCTCAAGGTTTTTCCCGTTTAAACTTTTAACAAAAACATTTACAGACCACCTGTCATTCTCATAGCTACCATTTCCAAAACCAGTCATACTAAGCATGGGAAAGATTATATTCTATCTGTCTTCTTACTTCTTCTACAATTTCCTTATAACTCTTCCCTTCTGGATGTATGGGCTTTCCAAAGATCACCTTTATCTTATTGGGCTTGGGTATGCGATCATAAAGGGACATAGCTTGGTAGGTACCTACTATAGTGGTGGGTACTATGGGCACAGAGAGTTCTTTGCTTAATATGGCAAAGCCCTTTCTAAAGGGTAAAAGATTTCCATCCCTCGTCCTTGCTCCTTCTGGGAAGATGACCACTACTTTGCCCATCCTCAAAGCCCATGCGGTCTTCTGAAGGGATTCCTTCAGTCTTTTATCAAGATTTACGGTAATAACATGTGCCAGTTTCCCAAAAAGGGAAGTTACAGAACTGCGAAAGTACTCTTCCGCTCCCAAAAAGTAGGTCTTTTGGGCTATTTCAAAGGGCAGGGCGCTTGCAAGCACAAAGGCATCCAAATAACTGGCATGGTTTGGAGCTAAGATAAAAGGAGGGGGTGGTAAGTTTTCTATGCCCTTTACTTCAAGGCGGTTGTATAGTTTAAAAGAAAGCTTAAGAAAAGAAACCCCTGCTTTAAAGATGTTAGGATAGTCTTCCAAGGGATAGGCTTTGGCTTCTAAAAGGATTTCCTTCCAGCTTTTTTCCGCAATCTCCACCTTACCTTTTTTATCTATCACAAGCCTTATTATCTGCTCAAGGGTAGGATTTTCCGCTAAATCCTTTTCCTCCAAGGATATACCAAAGGTAGATTCAAGGAAGCTAAGCAACTCTACCTTGGCAAGAGAATCAAGTCCCAGATCGATCTCTATGTGGTGGTAGGCTTTTACCTCTCTTTGGGTAAGCTTCCTTAGGTAAGAGCTTATTATTTGTCCTTCTTGAGTGTAAAGGATTGACTGGTCTTCTTCTTTTCCCTCATATTCTTCTGTGGAAGTATATATCTGGGGCAACAAAAACCTCCTTAGCTTTCCAAGCCTTGTTTTTGGGAGTTCTTCTTTTACAATCTTAAAGCCCGTTATGCGCTTCCAGTGGGGCAGTTTCTGATTTACCTTGTCTATCACCTGCCATCTTACATATTCCTCTATGTTTAGAACACCTTTACTTTTTAAACTTTCAAAGTCCGGAAGCACCAAAGCTTTTATAGACCCTTCTACTTCCAACACAGCCACTTCCTTTATATGGGGGCTTTCTCTTAGCAAAAGCCCTTCCAGCTCTTCGGGATTTACCTTTTTTCCATCAGGAAGTACCAAGATCTCTTTTTTCCTACCCCTTATGTAAAGGTAGCCCTCCTCGTCCATGTATCCCAAATCTCCCGTCAAAAGCCAACCATCCTTAAAAGCCCCTTCCGTCTCCTTTGGCTTTTTGTAATAGCCCTGCATCACATTTACACCTCTTACAAGGACCTCTCCCTCCTCCGAAATCTTTACATAAACCTCCTCTATGGGAAGACCAACGGATCCAAGCTTTGGTCTCTTTGGTGGGTTAAAGGAAACTATGGGTGAAGTCTCTGTTAGTCCATAACCTTCAAGGATAACAAAGCCAAGCCTTTTTAAGTCAAGGGCAATCTCAAGGGGCAGTTTTGCTCCACCGCTTACAAAGAACCTTATTCTCCCACCAAAAGCCTTATGGACTCTTCTGAAAACAAGACTTCTAAGGGGCATGGGCAAAAGGGGGGATAAGGCAAAGAAAAACCTTCCCAAGGGGCTTGACCTTATACCCTCCATAATCCTTTGGTGAAAAAGTTGATAAAGCCTTGGAACGCCTACCAGTATGGTTATTTTGTGCTCTTTTAGAGCTTTGAGTATTTCCTCGGAGGCAAGCTTTTCCAAGAAAACGATGGTGGCACCAAGATATAGGGGTACCAAAAGGGTAATCATAAGGGGATAGGCATGATGGAAGGGCAAAAGGGCAAGGGTTAGGTCTTCCCTGCCCGCCACATCTACCTTTTCTATAGCCTTTATGTTGGATAGTAGATTTTTAAAGCTAAGCATAACACCTTTGGGCTCTCCCGTAGTACCAGAGGTATAAAGAATTAGGGCAGTTTCCTTTAAATCTCTACTCATAGGCTTTACATGGGGCTTGGGGAGTATAACTCGGTCAAAGTTGTAAAGGTAGGGGCTTATAGATAAACCTTCCAGAGACTTTCTTATGTTATCTTCCGTTTGGTTGGAACAAAAGATTATGACTGGTTCTGTTTCTTCCAGTATATAACCTATTTCCTTCGGTAAAGCCATAAAGTCTATGGGAACCACTGTGGCTCCCCTTTGCCAAGAGCCATAAAGGGCGTATATCCATTCAGGTCTATTTTCTGCGCATATTACTACCCTTTCATTGGGCAGAATATCCACCAAAGAGGCAAAGGAGGAGATATTTTCAATAAGTTCCTTATAGCTTATCCTAAGGTCTCCCTTTATAAGGGCGGTTTTTTTATAATCTTGGGGCTCTGGGATTAAGAGCTTCTTTTCCAAAAATAGCTTCATAGAAAAATTTTATTATCCTTTACCCACGCCGAAAGGGAAATCTCCTAATAGAGGTATATGTAATACACCGGGCAATTGGTGAGTTGTTTCTAATCTAGGACCACCGCCCCCTGAAGCGGGAGCTTATGCCCATATAATACCCTCTCAGGGGAGAGTGCAGTTAGCACCACAAGAACTTGCCAAGGATATGCATATCTTTTGGCAGAAGAGCATCTTCTCATAAGGTCTTTTAGTAGGGTTAAATCTTTGTTGCTAATTAGGATGAGGTTATTTTTAGCATAGAAGTATGTTTAAATTGAGATTTTTGACACAGCCTCATGAAGTACTTGACATAAAGAAATATTGGATTAATATATAACCATCCTCTCCAAAAGGGAGGAAATACTTTAAAGGAGGGTTTAGCCATGAGAAAGTTCTACAAAGCCCCAGAAAAAGCCATTAGGCTCAACAGCTCAAAGGGTTTCACCCTAATTGAGCTCCTTGTAGTCATCGCCATCATAGCCATCTTGGCATCCTTGGCAATCCCGCAGTATCTAAAGTACCAAGAAAAAGCAAGGGTAAGCTCCTACGCAGAGCCCATAGCAAGGGCTTGTTTAATGGACTACGTCGCATGGTGTATGGAAAATCCTGGTGGAAACGTTACTATGAGCGATCTAAAAAATTGTGCTAATAGTACTACCACCGCAGGCGGTACTGTGAATCTTACCTTCACACCAACAACACCAACATGCAATTCTACTGGAGGCCCAGATAATGTTAATGTGACAGCGATTCTTGACAAAGCACCCGGCTTCGAAGCTGTATGCAGCACCTCAAACGACAGCATAAAGTGCACTGTAGTTCCTAAATAACCTTCCTGCCCCCTCTGGGGGCTTTTGTTATGAAAAGGGCTTTTACGTTGATAGAGCTTTTGGTGGTTATTGCCATCCTTGCCGTCTTGGCAAGCATAGCGCTGCCCCAATATATCAAATATAATCGCAAGGCTGTAGCTACCTCTTATGCCCTGCCCTTGGCAAGGGCTTGTATGGCAGACATAGCCTCTTATTGCGCCTCGGAGGCCAAAGAAGAAGAATACAGCCCAATAGGAAATACAAGTTTTTCAAACTGCAAAAACAGCACTTCTACGGCAGCTGGTAATATAAAGATGGAAGTCTTGGAAAATCCAAAGTGTGATAGGGAAGGTAAGCTAACGCAGGGCAATATAACTGCCTATCTTGAAGGCTCCGATCACGAAGACTCTTACAAAGCCTATTGCGTTGTAGATATAAAACCCTTTAGGTGCTATGTGGAATAGTCCTTTTCCAGCAGGGATTTTATTCCCTGCCCTGCTTCTTTTAAAAAGTCTGCGTAAAGGACAAGGCTTCTTCTTGATGAAAAGCCTCCACAAAGTCTTTTTGAGCAACTGGGGGAAGCTTTTCCTCAAAAAGGCTTAGGTTTTTCCTAAAAAGCAACTCCCTCTCAACCCTTTTTATAAAGCCCATGGGTTAATTATAATACAACTCTTCTTTCACTCCCTAACATAAACCGCTTCTACCCTTGAAATTTGATCTCCAAACCTTGCCGTAGAAACTATTTTGAAAATACCCCTACCACCAGAAAATGCAGAAGCAGAAACTGGCTCGTAGGACGCTCCCGTTTTTTCCCCAGGTGAGACGGAGCCTGAAACTTGACTAATCCTACACATGACTACCGTAGTGTTACCTTTTCCTTCTCTTCCAGCTATGTTAAACTCAAGCCCATAGGTCTCGCATTGGCTATCCTTGAAATAAGGAGCCATAGAAGCTGCATAGCGAGCTCCAGAGGCGGCAGCCTCCCTTACAGAGGTAAAGGTTCTCATCTCCTCTGTGGATTTAAAAAGGGTGTTTATGGCTATATAAAACCCACTAATCAGTAAGCCTATCATAAGGGAAAACACAAGGGCGTTTATAAGGGCAACGCCCCTTTTGCTTTTCAATACTGCAAACTGGGCATAAAGATGTCCATCTCTATCTTTTCCCATTTTCTATACCTCCATGTGTCTTGTAAGGCTGAATTTAACTGGGTTAGCCTTTGCCCTCCGCATTGGGGTGAGTATTCTATTTCCGTGTTGGTGCCAGTTCCAGGAGCCGATTCGGAAAGCTGCACCATCATGCATACCCTAACGCCGGCGACATTTTTAACATCCAAGGGTCTTGCGTCTGTTGCCTGTAGGTTGCCGTCGTTATCATAAACTAGATACCTAAAGCTTAAATGTGCCACACACTGCAATATCTCTTGGGGTGTTCCACTTATATCCAACATAAGCCTTTGGGTTCCTTGCAGGCATGAGGGATGGAGATTTTGGTTGTTTAAATATAGCCTCAATTCTGCGGGATTACCTATAAAGGCAAGGCAGTTCCTTTGGCAGTTGAGGGTTTTATTCTCAATACTTATCCTTACGTTATATGCGACTGAATTTTCGGGGCATTCCCTGTAAGTGTTAAAGGAAACGGGTATGGTGTCGTTGCTTGAGGCTTGCCGGATAAAGTTTCCATTTTGGTCTATTATACCCCAACAGCCTGCGTTAGTTGCTTGATTTGCCACCCTTGTGAGAAGCCTAATTCCTTGTGCTGAATTATCTATGTTTATCGCATTGTTTATCTGATTAATGTCTATTCCGAAGCCTGCAGTGGAAAGAAGCTTTGCCAAGTTGTCCATTACAAAGTTAAGCTGTTCTTTGTTCTTTATAATGGTAGACCTTTCTGCTACATTGCCAATGAGGTTTCTGTATAGGGCTACAAAGCCTGCACCAATTATAAGGCTAAGCACCATAACCACCAGTAGTTCCACCAGTGTAAGACCTTTTACCTTTCTCATTGCCTCTCCTTAAAAACAATCTTTGTGTATGCCCTGTACCTTTTGTCTATGGGATCAAAGTACCAAGCTATTATGCCAACCGCCTTGCCCACAATGGCAGTAGGGTTTTTTAAATGGGCGTAGTTGATAACACTTATGCCCACATAAACCTTGTTGCCCGGAGCTTGTTCCCAAGCCACGCCACCACTTTTTCCCACTTGGTAGGTGCATTTTAGGTTGTTTAGGTATTGCTTACCTATTCTGTAGTTGTAGGATCTTGTGTAGTTGTCGGGTCCATCGTAGCTTGTCCATGGGTTCCCTATCCTGTAAGCTTGTGGGCAGTTTCCAAGCCTGCAAGCACAATCGTCGGATCCTTGTCCCCAATCGGGAGCAAACCTTAAATGACCCGCCAAGTACCAAGAGGGATATAGGTATTTCATGTTTTCATCATCACAAGTTGCCTGACCTGCGTTGCAATCATTATTGCCTTGATAGGGGTCGTAAAGGTTGATTATGTTATCTTCATCCATGTTGTAGGTCCACACTGTGGGGTCCATAAAGTAGCAATAATAACAGTCTGAGTCATCACAAATAGGCGGTGGAGGGTTGTTGGGAGACCAACCGGTCCACCTTCTTTTATCTTTGTCGCAAAAGCTTCTGTTGTGGGAACAATCATAGCAATAAAAGGCATGGCAGCCAGTTCCTGCTGGATCTTGGCAGTCTTGCTCACCTGGGTTTATCACCCAAGAGTCAAAAGGCAGGGCTTGTATATAACTTGCCCAGCTTTGCACCACCTGCTGGGCGGTTTGGCGGGCTTTTATCCTCATATCCAACCTAAGAAGCTCCAAGATCCCCCTTGCCAAGGCTATTCCCAAAAAAAGGATTATAACCATGCTAACCAAAAGCTCTACAAGAGTAAAACCTTTTTTTACCGTTCTTACGGACATGTTGAACCCTCCACTACTCTTATCCTGCCATAACGGTTGATGCATATGCTTTTAATTTTATCCAAGGGCTCGGACTTTAATTCTATCCGATCCGCTCCAAAGCCACAGGAGGCGTTCCTTGGATATCCCATACGGTCAAAAAGCAATACCACGTCACGGTTAGACTTAACGCCGCTTGGTAGGGTGATGTTTGCTGGGTTTCTCAGAATTCGGCAGTTGTTGTCTCCTTCTATCTTTTCAATATTGTTTCCATTGCTCCGGAGCCTAATCCCAAAGGTGCCATTGTGGGTGGTGGATTGCCTGCGAGCTTCTTCCAGAAGACCAATGACCAAGTTTATAGAGTCTCTAAGCCTTGCCTCGTTCATCTGCTTTACAAGGTACATAAGGGCGGTGCCCGCCAGTATGGATATTATTGCCATAACTACCACTATCTCTATTACCGTGTAGCCTCTTACTTTTCTATCCATAGCACAAACCTACCTCTGTTTGATCTCCTAAACTCTACGTTTATAAGTGCGCCTTCACTTGTTTGACCTACCAACCTGACACCCGTAGGAGTCCTCACAAACCTAAACATCTCGCCCAAGGGAGGGGATCCATAAGCCAAAAAGACACCATACTTGAGAGTGTTGCCTTCCACGTTGTCCGCAGTAACCAAAACTGGGTCCTTTAAAGGAAGCCCTGTTTTGTAATTCAAAGCCAAGGTATAGGTTTTTCCCGGGTTGCATGGATCATCACTTGGCTCAAAGTAGGCGCTTATAACCACTCCCGCCGCAATTACTGGCTTGGAATAAGCCATGCCGCCGTTGGGAAGTTTGTAATACCATCCCATTTTGCCACTGGGCAGCTTACACATATCCACAAGGGCGTCGGTGGATATAACTATGTCCTTTTGAGTGCATGAGTTACCACTACAAACACATTGCTTTTTGGTCTTTACTTGAGTGAATTTCATATGGTTGATGGAGCAGTTGTCATATTGGTTTAGCTGGGTTGAATCCACATATTGGCTTAGCTGGGTTGAATCCACAAGTTGACTTTTGGATACTACTGTGTTGCATGAAAGATTAAAGCCTTTGTTGACAGGATCCCAGCAAGGGTCTTTAAAGCCTATTAGATAGTTGGAGTAGTTGATATTTTTGTGATTTACTGAAAGGAACAAGCCTGTATTTACATAGACCCATAGGTTACCCTGATCATCTGTGGTGGTGGATACCGCTGCAAAGACGGGAGGAGTGTTGCCATTGGTCCCAAAGTCTTCCAGATCCAAGACCTTTTTAACGTCGTTTTTAACGTTGTTTATGGTTATATCGTTCAACTTTTCGTATTGACCGTTTGTGTCCTTTAGGGCTATTCTGAAAAGACCTCCCCAAAGCGTGCCGTTTGAGCGATAGCCATACATGCCAAAGTATATAACATCATCTTGGTAATCATCATCCAAATCTGCCACTGCAATATCTCCCACTGCCGCATTGACGTCGTTGGGTACCAAGCTACTTAAGTCTATGGTTTTAATCAGTAGGTTGCTTGAGTTTTTAGAGGGGTCTATTATATAAAGCTTTGGCTTTGTAAATTTGTTGTAGTTGTCTGCGTGTGGGTCTTTTGGTCCAGAGCCCATAACAAAGTACCAATATCCATTTTGGTTTCTATCTCCTATCCTTACCCTTGCGGGGTAGGCGGTGGTAAGGGTTTGGTCTGGCATTCTAAACTCCCACATTACTTGTGGCAGATTGCTGGGTGTATAAAGGTGGTTGGTAATATCCAAAAGGAGTACTGAGGAGGAAGCCAAAAGATTGTTGTTGTGATATATAGCTTTGCCGCCCAATCCCATAGGTACAAGTAGATAGGTCCTCCAGCTGTTTTGATTTTTCTGCGCCGTTGGAGAATAATTTCTATAGAAAGAGGCGTCAAAGGCATCAAGGCGGTAATCTATTATAGGGATATAAGCACCATCACCACAAACACCATCATTTCCGTATTGTATGATGTATGGGATGGCGTTGCGAGGAATAAGGGCAAACTCCTCTCTCCCCACCCTATCTTTGCTGGATGTGGTTGG
>CALIUI010000128.1 GCA_938048815.1 uncultured Aquificaceae bacterium
ACCCTTCCTATGATGAAAAAGCCCTTTCCAAGCCTCCAATCAAAGCCCATCTCTGAGGCAACCGCTGCAATGCCACCATCAACATTAAGAACAAGCTTTTTGCCTTTTTGCCTTCCTATCTCTTCTTGGACCTCCTCCGCAAACTGGCAGTGTGTTCCATAAAAACCAAGCTCTTTGGCTATATCCATCAGCCTTTTGGTCCTTGGGTCAAAGTCCTTGTAATATCTGTGTCCATAACCGGGTATGGGTTTTTTAGCTTCCAAGTATTCCCTAACTATATCCTCAACCGGTCTCTTACTTGCCACACCCTCTTGTATAAACTTCATGGCATCTTCTAAGGCACCACCATGGGCGGAGCCAAAGGCAAGAACGCCAGCTGCAACGCCTACGTTCAAGGAATTTCCACCGGAGGCAACAGCCCTTGCGGAGATCACCGAAGGTGGGGCTATTCCATGGTCTATAACGGAGACAAACACGGCTTCCATCATCTTGGATTCTTTTTCCTTAGGCAGCTCCCCTTTGAGTATTAAATAGATAGCCTGAGCGAAGGTAAGATTGCCCACAAGGTCTAAAAGCCTGTAGCCCCTTATATAGGTCTCATGCCCCACGTGTTGGGTTATGGCTGTTCTCCACTTCTTTTCCATCTTAACCACCTCCTAAAAGCTCTTTGTTTATTTTTATCTTGGCTTCCTTTTGAAGCTTTTCTATGTACCTACTAAGTACCGCTTGAAACTTAAGACTGATTAGATCTTTCGCTATCTCCTTTTTCTCTTCTTCCTTTATTTCTTTATTTTTTCTTTCTTCTATCAACAACACACCATAGCCCTGGTTTAGAGGATAAGGTCCAAAGACTTTGTCCTTAGATAAAACTATCTTAATTAAATCCTCTTGATTTATTCTAAGCACCCCGCTTAACTGTATAGCAGGCGTATCGGAAAAGGTCAAAGCCTTTAAATTTACCTCCTTGCCTTCCTTGAGGATTTTAAAAAGCTCCTCTGCCTTTTCCTTTGCCAAAGCTTGAGACCTTTCTTCTATAAGTTTTTCCTTTACCTTCTCTTTAACCTTTTCATAATCTTCATAGCCTGCGGGCTGGACTTCCTTTAAATAAACCACTACATAGTAATCCCCTTCTTTAAAGATACTTGCTCTATCCTGTGGTGTAAGCCTTTGGACTTCTCCTTTCAAAATACCTTCTAACTGGGCTTCCTCTTGGGGCAGAAGGTATTGGGTGTATCCTTGGGGCTCTTTTCCATTTTTTAAATCCTTGTACAGGGCAAGGGCTTTATCTTTGTCTTTTTCTTTCCAAATCCAAACTATCCTTGTTTCGGGCTTTTTAAAGAGCTCTTTGTTTTTCTGGTAGTATTCCAAAAGTTTTTCATCGGTTGGGATGTATTGAGCCTTTACTTCCGAGGGTGTAATTAAATAAAGCTTGCCTTTCAAAAGGGTAGAGTCCGCCAAAAGGTTTATCTTTAGCTCTTCCTCTGTAATATAAAGGGCGTTGTTTATAAGCCTTAGGAGTTTTTGAGTGGTTAACAGCTTTCTTAAATATTCCTCGTATTCCTCTGGGGACATGCCAACCCTTGAGAGTACTTCCTTATATTTGGAAGAGGAAAAAAGACCTCCTTCGTGAAAGGTAGGGTCTGATTTTATGGTTTCTATTATCTCCTCGTCGCTGGCAACCAAGGATAAGTCTTTGGCTTTTTGGTACAGAAGCTCTTGCACTATAAGGTTTGAAAGGACTTGGTCCTTAACCAAAGCTTCCATCTGTGGATTTTTAAGGAGTTCTGAATACTTGAGAAGTTCCCTTCTGTAGTCCCTTAAAGTAATACACCCAGAATTAACTTCTGCCACACACCTTTTGGAGGGAGCAGTTATGTCAGTTAATCCGCCCGTAAAGAAAAGCCAAAGGAAAAAGCCAGCGGTTGCAATGGCTATGATGGCTACCGCTACGCCTTTGTGTCGGTGTAGTATAGAATACATTAGGGATTAATTTTAACACAGATTGAAGCGTATATTCATAACTATGGGGAAGTACAGGAAAAATAAAATAAAACTTCAACATCACCTTTTGGAGGGCTTGGAGGATTATTTAAAAAGCCTTTCTCAGCTGAGTTCTGTAAAGGCTATCATCCCTGGGGTTATTGCAAGACAACAGGGAGGAAGGGGGTCAAAGGGACTTTTCCTAAGGTATAGAACTCAAACTGGTTATAAGCTCCTATACAAAAATGGCACCTCTGTACAGGAAGTTTTCGTGGTGTGTGAAAACCCAGAGGAGTTTGAAAGGGAGTTTAAAGAACTCATGGGATAGAATATTATCTAATGAGGTTTTTATTGTTTATCCTTTTCTTTTTACTTTCTTCTTACGCCAAGGAGATAAAGGTGTCCGCCATAGTACAAGGAAAGGTGGAAAAGGTTCTGGTAAAGGAGGGTCAAAGGGTTAATAAGGGAGACCTCTTAGTAGTTATAGACCCTTCCCTTTACATCACACAAAGGGATAATTTAAAAGCCCAGATGGAAGCTCAAAGGATATCCCTTGAAAGGATAGAGAGGGACTATAAAAGGTATGAGGAGCTTTTTAACAGAGGACTGCTATCAAAGAGTGAATACGAGGATTGGAAGAGTAAATACCAAAAGGAGTTATACCAATACGAAGCCTTGAAGGCACAGGTTGAAAGGATGGAAAAGCTTATAGAGTATTGCACCATAAGGTCGCCCGTAAAGGGAACCGTTAAAAAGCTTTTTATTAGAGAGGGTGTTTTTGTAAACGGCACTCAAATACCAGAGGTGCTTTTGATCTTGGAAGGGTTGTGATCATCTTACCACTTCCCACTCGGTTATCAGGTGGTTGCCCCTTTTAAAGTGAGACCTGACCCTTAGATGTAATAGATTCCTTAGACTTTTAAAACCCTCTCCACCTACCAGAGTGGGCACATTTTCACCACCCACTATAACAGGAAGATGTATAAGCCTTATCTCGTCCACATAGCCCCTTTTTATAAACTCCCAGTTTATAGAAGCCCCCCCCTCTACCATAAGGCTTTTTATCCCCCTTTGGTAAAGCATGGGCAAAAGCCTATCAAAATCTACAAGGTCTTCACCCACTATCATCACCTCTGCTCCTACAGCCTTTATCTTTTCAATCCTCTCTTGGGGCGCCCTTTTTGTGGTAACGATTATGGTGGGTGCGTCCTTTGAGAAGATATTGGCATCTGTGGGCACGTTTGCAGTAGAGCAAGGTATTATCCTTGTGGGGTTTTTGCCCTCTGCATACCTCACAGTAAGGCTTGGATTGTCTGTCCTTACCGTCTCACAGCCCACCATTATACCATCCACCTTTGCCCTTATCTCATGTAAATACCTGTAAGCCTCTTGGTCCATAAGGGTCATTAGCTCCTTGCTGGAAGCCCCCCTGTAAAGGGTTAACTTACCATCTACGCTAACCTCAGAAACTATTATTACATAGGGTCTCATTCGTATTCTCTCCCATAGTTTTTATAAAGGTAAAGGATCCTTGTAAGCAAGGAAGCCAAGGTTAGCAAGGCTATAAGCTTTATACCAAACTCCAAACCCACTGGGGCATGAAACCTTTCCAAAAGGACAAAGATTATAAGAGTTAGATGGCTCTCGGGCCTTCCAAAGAAGCCCACTCCCTCCAAAGGGTCTTTTATCTTTCCCTTTATCCTTTCTTCGTATCCTATCTCCGCATAAACCACAGGCTTTATAAAGGAATGGAGCATAGAAGCAGTTATAACCGTTATAGTGGTAAGAGGTCCCCCATAAAGGTAAGCAACGGTGCCAAAAACAAAGCCGTCCACCCATTTGTCTGCCAACCAGTCAAAAATTGCACCAAACCTGGAAGCCCTATCGGAAAGGCGAGCCACTATACCATCTGCAAGGTCAAAAACTCCAGAAAGTAAAAGTAAGCTGGCACCTGTAAGAAGCTTTCCATGATAAAAGGCGTAGGCGGAAGCCATACCAAAGGCTATGGCCATAAGGGTTATAAGGTTTGGCGGAAAGTGAAGCTTGTAAAGGGCAACACCCACGGGCGTATATACCTTTTTTAAGGCTTCCCTTTTCTTTGTAAGGTTCATTTTAGCTCCTTACCGCTTATCCAAGGCATCATCCTTCTTAGTTCCTCTCCCACCTTTTCTATTAGGTGGTTTCTATCTTTCTCAAGCAAGGCATTAAAGACAGGTCTTCCCGCTTGATTTTCCAATATCCACTCACGGGCAAACTCTCCCCTTTGGATCTCTTTTAATATCTCTTTCATAAGAGGCTTTACCACTTCATATATCCTATCGCCACGAGTGACATCGCCGTACTTTGCCGTGTCCGATATGGAGTATCTCATACCCGCTATGCCGTATTGGTAGATAAGGTCTACTATTAGCTTTAATTCGTGCAAACATTCAAAGTAGGCAACTTCTGGCTGATAACCAGCCTCTACCAAGGTCTCAAACCCTGCCTTTATAAGGGCTGTCACACCACCGCAGAGAACCGACTGCTCACCAAAGAGGTCTGTTTCCGTTTCCTCCTTAAAGGTAGTTTCTATAACTCCTGCCCTTGTGGCACCCAAAGCCTTTGCATAGGCAAGGGCTTTCTCTTTGCAAGTGCCCGAAGCATCCTGATATACTGCTATGAGGGCTGGCACACCTTTGCCCTCTTCATACATCCAACGCACCAAATGCCCAGGACCCTTTGGAGCCACCATAAAGACATCCACATCTCTCGGTGGAACTATTTGCCTAAAGTGTATATTAAAGCCGTGGGCAAAGGCAAGGCTTTTTGAGGAGTCAAGGAAAGGCTCTACACTTTCTCTATATAGCTGTGCCTGTACTGTATCGGGTGTTAGAAATATGATAATGTCCGCTTCTTGCGTTGCCCTTTCGGGACTAAGAACATCAAAGCCGTCCGCAATAGCCTTTGACCTTGACTTGCTACCCTCATAGAGGCCTATGATAACCTTTACACCGCTATCCCTTAGGTTAAGAGCATGGGCATGTCCTTGACTACCATAGCCAAGGATGGCTACCTTTTTTCCTATCAAAGGCTCCAAAGAAGCATCTTGGTCGTAGTAGATCTTTGCCATTTTAATCCTCCCGGCATTCAATTATATCATAACAAAAAATATCAAAGCTCACTAATTCTATACATTATTTTAGAAGTTTTAACAAATCTTCTATCTTTTCCGCATCGGTAAAACTGGTAGAAAGATGGGCGGTGGGATGTCCGTATAGTCCGCACAGCGTGGCTATCTTTGTGTTGGTGTGCTTTCTTAACATCCTTATGACGAAGTCTGTCCTGTAGCAATGTACTCCCACAAGTAGAGTAAGGTCGTGTCCTTGTAGGGCATGGTGAGGGTTTGGAGGATCCACCTCCACCTGAGGGTCATATTTTCTAAGCTTGGGTTTGTAATCGGGAAGTATTTTTACCTTGAGCTTGCCCACCTTGTCTATAAGCTCCCTTACGGCTTTTGCCTTCTCTTGGAGTTCCCTTTGGCCAAAATCCCAAAAGATCAAAGGTCCTACCACAAGGGTGGGGTTTTCCGATTCCTTTATCCATTGGGCAAGGGTTTCCAGAGCTTCCTTATAACCTATGACTTTGTCCTCAAGAGTTGCCTCTCCAAGGAATACCTCCCTTTGCATAGAGGTCCTTGTCCTGTCTTCTTCTGGTGTTGGTACAGCCTTTGGCTTTTTGTAGTAAGTTGGTTTAAAGTCTACAAGAAAAGGTGAAAAATCAAAGGTTATTTCTCTTTTCTCTTCTTTTTGGCTTACATCCTTTTTTATGGATAGGCTTTTGTATAGGTCTTCCTTTATAAGGTCTAATTCCACAGTAAACTCCCCGTGGTATGCTTTTTCTTCTTCCTCTACGCCAAGGCTATAGCATGTGGTTCCTACAATATCAAAGAGCACACCATGGGATCCCTCTTGTGAAGCCTTTTTGAAAATTTCGTACCTTTTTTCATAAAACTCATAACAGCAATGTCCTATGTAGGTATAGCCCTTTTGAGCACACCATAAAAGCGTATCTCTCAAAAGCTCAAAGGAGGTTATGGTGATAGGTATCATGCCCTTTTGGTAGGCAAGCCTATAGGCATCTCCTACCGTACAACCTCCGCACTCTCCGCAGTCGTCAAGATGTCTATAATCGCACCAAGCGGGCTTGGCACAATAAGGAAGTAGCATAACCTTTGCCTTTTGAAGGTTCTCTATAAGCCCACCACCTACGGAGGCGATTATGTTATTTAACTTTTTTTTTCTATTCCCAGATCAATCCCTTCTATTTTTCTAAGGGGGAAAAGGACTGCTTCCACAAAATCCTCCACATCAAGGTTTAAACCCTCCCATTCCCTCTGAGAGAAAAACTCTCTTATTCTTTTTTCCACATCACTTATTGGTGTATGTTTTAGATAGGCTTCAAGGTCGTATATAAGCCTCTGGGGCTTTACAAAAAAGTCTCCGTTTATGATAACTTGTTGTAAGACCTTGCTTTGGAGGTCTACCTTGGCAGACACCCTAAGGGTTCCACCGGGGCATCGGTATATGCCAAAGAGCATTTCACTATCGGTGGGAGCTTTTTTAACGTGAAATATCCACTCATCGCTTTTAAAGTAGTCCTTCTTTTCCTCAAGGAGTCTTAGCTCTTCTTCTGTGAGCTCCCCCCATTGAAAGTCTATGTTTAATTCTTCTTTTAGACCTTGCATTACGGCATCAAAGACCTTTTCCTTTTCGGGCATATAGCCCAAGACTCTCTTTACCCACTCTACCCTGTCCTCTGCGGACTTTATCCCCTTTGAGGTCAATTTTTCTACAGGTATCTGCAGAGACTTTAGCATCCTTTCTACGTTGAAGTCCATAAGGATGGTGCCTTGGTATAAAAAGGCTTTGCCTTCAAAGACTCCGCCTGTGCCCGATATCTTCCTTCCATCTACTTCTATATCATTCCTCGGTCTAAACTCTGCCCTTATACCAAGCCTTTGAAGTCCCTTTGCCACACCAGTGCATATCTTTCTTGTAAGCTCTTCATAGCTAAGGTTTCCTAAATGATCTTTTGTGGCTATTATTTCCCATCCTATTTGAGTTTCGTCAAAGTATATGGCACCACCACCTGTTATACGCCTTCCTACCTCTATTCCTTCCCTTTGGGTGTATTCAAACCTTACCTCTTGCTCTACCGCCTGATGGAAGCCCACCAAAACACATTCGGGCTTAAACTGCAAAAACCTTAGGGTGGGAGGTATCTTACCCTCTTCCATCAAGTCTAACATTATCCTATCAAGGGCTATATTTTCGTAATGGGTCCTTTGACCTGTATATAAAACTCTCCACATGTTTTCACCTCCTGCTTGTAGGAATTTTAAACTCAAGAGGAAAAAGGATTTGATGATATAGCTCAGTCTATTTTAGGTTTCACCCTGTATATCACCATATGGGGAAAATCATCATAAATCAGCTCGAAGTATCTTTCATCATACTTTCTGGTAAGATACATATTCAAGAATAGAGTTTGATCAAAAGGCGCCTTATATAAGAAAAGAGATATGCCTTGGTTTTTTCTTTTAACTATAAGCACGGTAAATCCTTGTGGATTTTTATCCTCTTGTATCATTTTGGAAGTGCTCTCGTCATAAACATAAACACTCTTGATCGTTAACCACATATTACCCTTTCTTAAATAGCCCTCTTTTAGATCTATAGTAAATTCCTCTGGAGAACGACATTCAAAAGTGAAGTTGCTGTGTATAATGCATGAAGGTATAATCACTTCTCCAAAGGTTCCCTTTTTCTGTTTAAAATCATAACTTCCAAAGAAGTGTATCCACCCAAACTTGAAAAGCATATCCCTTGTTATCACCCAATAAACTGGCACCTCTATAGGCTTTGCAAAGGACCCTGTGGAAATTCTATTAACCACCTCTTGAGCAGATAAACCATCCATCATAAGTTTTTCAAGCCCCTTAAGCCCGTAATTAACAACGAAGGAGGTTATAAGCCACCCTTCCCTTGGGTCCTTTGTGGAAAAGGATTTAGCCACAAAGTAGGTTTTGGGGCTCGTTTGGGAGCCTCCGTCATGAACAACTGCCCTTCTTGAATAATATTGAAAAACATAGCCATAATCCCACCAAGTCCAGATAACGGAATTCGCAGGAGTGTTTCTTCTAATCCATTCCATACCTTTGACTATAGGAGCGTCAATTATTGGACTATAAAAGCCTCTATTTATAAGTATCTGCCCGTATAGAACTCCAAAGAAAATTAAAGAGCTTATCAGGGTGATGGCTAATCTACGCTTGTATTCTTCCTTATATTGCCCTATACTTGGCAAGATCTTTTCAAAAATAAAATATACAAGGTAAGCCAAGCCCATGCCTATAAAGGGTGCAAGGTACATGGCGAACCTTATACCAGAGAAGAAAGTCAAAAGACCTATACCAAAAAAGGGCAAAAGGAAAAATAGACTTCTTATGTGGAATAAAAAGAGTAAAAGGGCTCCAGTAAGCCCTAAAATACCAATCTCCCTGCTTATTATTATGTTAGGGAATACTTGGTTAAAGGAATACCTTTGAAGCTCGTTGATGGATATAAAAATGTTGGGAAAGTCTTTAAAAAGCATTTCCGTGGATGTGGTAGGCCTTATTCCAAAAACAAGCCATGAAACTTGTTGAAATAAATGCATGGGTCCTGTATACACATACCATAGCTGTGGTACCAAAAGAAGGCTTAGAAGTATGACAATGTTTTTGTCAATAACCTTAATCTTTGTGTTAGGGTATTTATTAAAAGCTTTGCCTTTTTTATTAGCAACTTTTTTGAAAGCTTTCCTTTTTTCATAAAGTCGCCAGAAAAATACAACCAAAAAGGCTACCAGTAGAACAAAATTCAAATTGGCATGCCCATACCAAAAGTAATAGAGTAGTAAAGAAAGACTTGCCAAGCTTATCCAAAGATAGGGCTTTTTACCTTCTGGCTCTTCCTTCCAACTTTCAAAAAACCTGTAGAAAAGGTATGCTATGAGGAAGGGAAAGGTAAGGTTAAATATATCGTGGTCTAACCTTCCGAGATAGCTCCTTCCCACATAAACGGGTGAAGATATGGCCACAAGGCCACCCAATAAGCCCACAAAGGGAAGTTTTAGCCTGTTAAAATACAGAAATAGAGGTATGGCAGAACTTACCGCCAATATGGGAATAAGATAAAAGGCAAGTTGAGGGATACTTTTGCCCGTTAAGGCTTGAATCCAAGAGAAAAGATAACTGGGACCGGCTCCATACATAGGATAGGGTCTTTGATTGTTGTCTGGAAAAAAGCTCAAAGGGTCTGGCTGTCCGTGTTTAAAGGTGCCTTCTCTTATCTCCTCCGCCAAGCGTGTAAAGTAGTAAGAATCTGCTTCTGTGTATAAAGGATCATCTTTATAAAAGAATAACTTTTCATGCTCCTTCCACTTAGGGATATCCTCGTATCTAAGGTATATACCGAAAAGGAGAGTCAAGAGTAGTAAAAGGTAAAGGTATGCTGTCTTCATATTATTTGAAATTATACACCTTTAGAAGCAAAGGGGAGAGCAAGAGAATAGAGCCCTCCAGAGATCCCTTGCAGAGTCCCTCACGGGATTTGAAGTCCCGAGGTCGCACCAGCGTACTACGCTCTATCTATATCTTCTCTTTAATTATAACCGCCCTTATCCTTTCCACGATTTCTTCGGCTTTTTTCAATCTTTTAAGCTCCTCTCTGTTTTCTCCCTTTATCTTTACTATCCAGCTTTCGTAAGGTTTGCTTACTATCAAAGAGGGGTTTTCTTCAAGGAGTTTATTAGAATCTACTATTTTACCGCTCAAAGGGCTCGGAAAGGCAAATGCCTTTTTGCCAGATTCTATTACCGCAAAATTTCCGTCAAATTCTACTTGAGCACTCACCGGCTTTATCCTTATGGCAGGCGTTGGTGCGTAAATAACTTATTCCCATCAAAGGCATGTTATAATCTTCATATGCTTGACATAAGGGAAGTAATAGAAATACTCCCCCATAGGTATCCCATACTTTTGGTGGATAAGATCCTTGAGATGGAGGAGGGCAAGAGGATAGTGGGTTTGAAAAATGTGTCTGTGAATGAGCCTGTTTTTCAGGGGCATTTTCCGGGCTTTCCTCTTATGCCAGGCGTTTATGTCCTTGAGGCTATGGCTCAGGTGGGTGGTATTTTGATGATAAAATCCTTGGGCTTGGAGATAGGTAAATATGCCATAGTCTTTGCGGGTATTGACGAAGCAAGGTTTAAAAGGCCCGTTTATCCGGGCGACCAGCTTATTATGGAGCTTGAGGTGATATCCCTTAAAAAGAGCCTGTCAAAGATGAAAGGGACAGCAAAGGTTGGAGAAGAGGTGGTTGCTTCCGCAATTTTTTATGCAGCGGCAAGGGAGCTAGGGAATTTAAGGAAATAATTCTTGCACTGGGTGAAAAAATCTTAATTAACCACACCTTCTACTTGCTTCAATGCCTGTAGAAGCTTCTCTACTTTCTCCTTTTCCTTTTTTAACTCTTCCAAGGAGTCCTTTGTCCTTTGGACTTCTTCCTCGGGTGCCTTTTTAAGGAAGTTTTCGTTGCTTAGTCTTTTTTCAAAGGTTTCTATGGCTTTTTCCACTTCCCATAGCCTTCTACTGTAGGAAGTGATAAGCTCTTCAACCTTTATGCCCTCTTCCACAGGCAGGTAAAACTCAAAGTCTCTTGAAAAGCCCGCCACAGACCTTGGAGGCTTTTCTTCTATCAACTCAAGGCTTTCAAGCCTTGCAAGGCTTATAATGTGTGGCATAAATTCTTCTATTAGGCTTTTGCTTTCTTCTGTCCTATAATAAAGCTTTATCTTCCGTGAGGGCTCTATCCTTAGATCGCTGCGCAAAGCTCTTATGGAAGTTATTACCTCCTTTATCCTTTCTACCTTCTCCTCCGCCTCTGGATAGATTTCCTGAGGGTTGAACTGTGGATATTCTGCCAAAGAGATGCTTTCCTTGTGGGCTGTGGGCAAAGAAAGCCAAAGCTCTTCCGTTATGTAGGGCATAAAGAGATGAAGTAATCTCAAGGTCTTTTCAAAAACCATAAGGAGAGTTGCTTGTGCGGTTATTCTTTCTGCCTTTATCTTTTGCTCCTCTTCTGGAGTTTCTGCCTTTGCATACAACCTAAGCTTGGAAAATTCTATGTACCAATCGCAAAACTCACTCCAGATAAATTCGTATAACTCCCTTGCCGCTTCCGAGTAATCATACTCTTCAAGGGCTTTATTTACCTTTTCTATGGTTCTGTTAAGCTTTGTTATAATCCAAAGGTCTTCAACTCTTGGCGGCGCTCCGTAGGGTAGATTAGCAAGTAAGTCTTCCTCTAAGTTTATCAGTATAAACCTTCCTGCGTTCCAAAGTTTGTTGGCAAAGTGCTTATAACCTTCAAAACGCTTCTCAGAAAGCTTTATGTCCCTTCCTTGCTGGGTTAGTATAGCAAGGGTAAATCTTAGGGCATCAGCTCCGTAGTTCTCTATAATATCAAGGGGGTCTATCACGTTTCCCTTTGTTTTGGACATCTTCTGCCCCTTCTCATCCCTCACCAGAGCATGTATGTAAACATCCCTAAAGGGTATATCCTTCATAAAATGGGTACCCATCATAACCATACGGGCAACCCAGAAAAAGATGATATCAAAACCTGTCACCAAAAGGTCTGTTGGATAGAGCTTTTTTAGGTCTTCTGTTTTCTCTGACCATCCAAAAACTCCAAAGGGCCAAAGGGCAGAGGAAAACCAAGTATCCAAAACATCACTTTCTTGCCTTAGCCTTTCGGAACCACACTTTTTACATCTAAGGACAAACTTAAAAACCTTTCTATTGGGATCGTATTTATACCTACTTTCCTTCTGGGTAAGTATAGCCATGGGATTTAGGTCCTGGGTAAAGAAAAGCCTTAGAGAGTTGGCATCTACCTGAGTGGAGTGATATTTGTGAAAGGCAAACTTTTTGTAAAAGTCTAATACGGAGATATTGGGATGTACGAAAGATGGGGAATTTAGATGCTGTGCCACTTCCTCAGGGGTAAATTCCTGCCCTATTTTGCCATCTGCTATAAGATTGAAGATCAGCTTATCATAAACCCTGTCAAAGTCTTCATCGGTAAAGACATTTTCATGGGAACAATCTTCGCAGTACCATACAGGTATTCTGTGCCCCCACCATATTTGGCGAGAAATACACCAATCTCTTAAGTTTTCTATCCATTGTATATAAACCTTTGCCCAACCTTCTGGTACAAACTTTATTAACCCTTCCTTTACCACCCTTAGGGCTTCTTCTTTGATGCGAGGGTCGGAAACCTTTACAAACCATTGGTTGGAGACCATAGGCTCAAGCACCGTCTTACAGCGATAGCATTTACCTACTGCATGCCTGTGGTTCTCTACCTTTTCCAAAAGGTTCAGCTCTTCAAGTTTTTCCACTATCTTCTTCCTTGCAGCGTATCTATCAAGACCTGCAAACTCGCCGCTGTTTTCTTTCATACGAGCAAACTGATCTATAACCTGCACAAAGGGCAAGTTATGGGCTTTACCTATTTCAAAGTCCAAGGGGTCATGGGCTGGAGTGATCTTTACAGCACCTGTACCAAACTCTCTTTTTACCCTTTCGTCGGCTATTATGGGTATTAGGTTATCCACCTCAGAGCCGTCCATAGCTTTCCTTTTCCAATCAACAAGAGGCAATTTTAGCCTTTTACCTATTAGCCCCTTGTATCTTTCGTCCTCTGGATGTACTGCAACTGCAGTATCTCCCAGCATAGTCTCGGGCCTTGTGGTAGCAACGGTTATATAACCAGATCCATCTTCTAAGGGGTATTTTATGTAATAGAGTTTTCCCTCTTCTTCCTCGTGCTCTACCTCTAAATCGGAGAGGGCTGTGAGATCTTTGGGACACCAGCTTACCATGTACTCTCCACGGTATATAAGCCCTTCTTCGTAAAGCCTTCTAAAGGCATACCTTACAGCTCTTGAAAAACCCTCATCAAGGGTAAATCTTTCCCTACTCCAATCTACGCTAACTCCAAGCTTTTCAAACTGTTCCCTTATAGCTTTCCTTGAAAGGGGCACCCATTCCCACACCTTTTTCAAAAACTCCTCCCTTCCAAGGTCTAATCTGTTTATACCCTTTTCCTGAAGCTGTCTATCTACCACGTACTGGGTTGCTATGCCTGCATGATCAAAGCCAGGAACCCAAACCACATCCTTACCAAGCATCCTTTGCCATCTACAGATAATATCCTGAAGGGTAGCATTTAAAGCATGCCCCATATGCAAAGAGCCCGTCACATTGGGCGGAGGTATCACCACGGAAAATCTATTATCCTTGGAGGTTTCCTTTATTGAATAGATGGCTTTTTCTAACCATCTTTTCCTGTGTCTTTCCTCTATTTCCTTATGATTGTATTGACCTATGTCCTTCATAAGGAAAGGATTATACTATATACGCTGGGTGAGAAATTATCCTTCGTAGGGTTAGAGGGCTTTGGTGAATAAATCTATAAAGGGGACTTTTTAACATTCCTATCTAAGGAAGCCAATGGGCAAGTCCATAAACAAAACGCTGGGGCAGATAATTGACCATCACAAAAATTTAAAATTCAGGTATTTCAGGCTTCCAGCCTGTATTTTTTCCGCAGGCAAGGATGCCTGCGCTACCGATAAAAAACATTATAACTTATTGGTTTGGTGTCTTAGGTAACTCATCATATAATCATACATAGATACGTAAGCCAAAAACACAGAGATCCAAAGAAAAATCCCAGCCACGCCCAGCTTCAAAGTAAGGGCAAAAAGGGCTAAAAATTCAAAAAAGGCTTTTGCCTTACCAATATAAGAAGCAGCCATTACATAGCCCTTCTCCACTGCAAGACTTCTCAAAAAGGAAACAGACAGCTCCCTAAACAACAAAAGCAAAAAGACAACCAAGCCCACCTCTTGCCTGTGAAGGAAAAAGGAAAGGAGAGATAAAACAAAGACCTTATCTACCAAAGGGTCCAATAAAGCTCCCACATGGCTAACCTTTCCCCTTTTCCTTGCCATATCTCCATCCAACCAATCGGATACACCCGCCAAAAGCACAAGAAAGCTTGCCAAAAGCCTTTTTTCTTCCTCCAAGGCAAAAAGGGTAGGTATTACTAAAAAGAGTCTAAAAAGGGTAATGGCTAAAGGCATGAGTTTATTTTAAGGTAAAAGCTTCTTAAAAGCTCTTCTATATCCCTTTGAAAAAACCCCAGTTCTCTAAAAGTGATTATCCTTTCCCTTAATCTTTCTTTCCTTATACCTGTAAGTTTTTCAAAGTATTCATAGTCCATATCCAAAAAGAAGCTTCCGTGTATGAGAAAAGAATCCTTCATAAGCCTCATGGCGCAGGCTATCACCTTTTTGTTTTCTATGGTTATCTCCCCAAGGGTAGGATAAAAGTAGCAAAAATAATCCTCATAGCCTCCCCTGTAGCCACTCATATCAAAGGAGCTATCAAAATCCCTCAAAACCTCCAAAAGAAGCCCCATAAAGTTGGTGTAGATCCTTGTAAAGCCTTTGCCCCATTCCTCTCTAAGTCCCGCATAGGAGAAGGAAACATCCCAACCGTGCAACAAGGCACCACCACCCGTAGGTCTTTTAACCATCTTTATTGGAAAGTCAAGAAAAGCCTGAGAATAACCTATGCTAAGGGTCTTTTCCTTCCAAGTGTATAGCCTAAAACTCCTTCTGCCCTCCTGCGCCAAAAGCAGATTTTCCCAATCCCTTTTCATATTCTCCTCTCCCCCCAAGCTTTCAAGAAAAACTAAGCTATAGCTCATTTTTCATTAATATTTAATATACCCGTGGATTCCATCCTACACAAGGTCGCCCACCGCCCAGTTTATATAAGCCTGCTTTATAAAAGTTATAAGTTTAACTTATAAATCCATAACAAAATTGAAAGTCCTTATTCAAACAAAAAGCCATAATTTAAAATAGCATAGGAGGTACAACATGGAGATAGGTGGTAGTTTTTACGATAGGAAAGCCTACAGCACCTGCTATATGTGTGCCTGTAGGTGTGGTATAGAGGTATATGTGAGAAACAACAAGGTGGCTTATATCAAAGGAAATGATGCCCATCCCACAAATAAAGGCGTTCTGTGCGCCAAGGGCTCTTCGGGCATAATGAAAGAGTACAGTCCTGCAAGACTTAGAAAGCCCTTACTCAGGGTTGGTCCAAGGGGTTCAGGCCAGTTTAAAGAGATTGAATGGGAAGAAGCCCTTGAGATAGCTACCCAATGGCTTGAGGAAGCTAGGAAAAAGGGACCCTATAAGATAGCCTTTTTCACCGGTAGAGACCAAATGCAACAGATAAACAGCTGGTTTTCTTGCCAACTTGGTACCGTTAATTGGGCTGCTCATGGTGGCTTTTGTTCTGTAAATATAGCCGCTTCTGGACTTTACTCCATAGGTGGCTCCTTCTGGGAGTTTGGAGAAGCAGACTTTGAAAACACCAAATACTTTATGCTTATCGGCGTGGCAGAAGACCACTCTTCCAATCCCTTTAAGCTGGGTATTCAGGAGATGAAAAGGAAAGGCGGTAAGTTTGTGGTAGTAAACCCCGTAAGGTGGGGCTATGGTGCGGTGGCGGACGAGTGGGTACCCATAAAGCCCGGTACCGACGGAGCCTTTTTCCTTGGCATAATGCATGTGCTTTTTAAATACAACTTGGTAGATTGGGAATTCCTAAAAGAATACACCAACGCTCCTTGGCTTGTTATCCAAGCGCCGGGCACTTCAAAGGATGGGCTCTTTTACAGGAACCAAGAGGGCAAGCCCATGGTCTTTGACAAAAAATCCCAATCCTTTAAGCCGGCGGACAGGATAGTGCCAGAGGGTTTGGACCCTGCCTTTATTGGAGAATTTACCACACCGGAAGGCTACAAGGTAAGACCAGCCTTTGATATCTTTGCAGATAGGCTTGTAAGGGACTATAGCCCAGAAAAAGTAGAAAAGATAACAGGCATACCTGCCAAGGATATAGAAAGAATAGCAAAGGAGATGGGCACAATAGCCCTTTATCATCCCATAGAGCTTCCCATAGAATGGGTGGATGTTTGGGGCAGGAAACATAAAAAAACCATAGGAAGACCTGTTTCTTTCCATGTGATGAGGGGTGTGGCATCTCACACCAATGGCTTTCAAACAGCAAGGACTGTTTTCCTTTTGATGATGATGTTGGGGGTGGTGGATGTGCCAGGAGGCTTTCTTAACAAGCCACCATATCCCAAACACATAGAAGACCTTCCAAAGCCCTACAAGATAACAAGGCCCGATGAGATAGGGTATGGAGAAGTATACCCTGGACCCCACTTAGGCTATCTCCAAAACCCCGACGACCTTTTGGTGGATGAAAAGGGCAATCCTGTAAGAATAGACCACGCTTATAGCTGGTGGTTTCCACTTACTGCCCATGGACTAATTCATAACGTAATACCGGCAGCTTATGAGAAAAACCCCTATGGCATTGAAGTTCTTATGATCTATATGGCAAACATGGCTTGGAACTCTTCCCAAAACATCCCCTATATCATAAAAGCCCTAACAGCAACAGACCCAGCAGGCAACTACATAATTCCAAAGGTTATAACCATAGATGCCTTTTACAGCGAGCAGGTAGCCTATTCAGACTTGGTATTTCCAGATGCCACATATCTTGAGCAATGGTTTGCCCTATCTTTGCTTGATAGACCCCCTTCGGCGGTGGATGGTCCTGTGGATGCCTTGAGACATCCCATAATAAATCCTCAAGAAAATGGATACGACGTAAGAGGTTGGGGAGATGTTATGGTGGAGCTTGGGTCAAGGCTTGGGCTTCCGGGCTTTGTAAACCCCGATGGTTCAAGAAAGTATAAGGACTTTAAAGATTTTCTTATAAACTGGCAGATAAGGCCCGGAGTGGGAGCCCTTGCAGGATGGAGAGGAAAAAACGGAGACAAACATTTTGTGGGAGAGCCCAACCCCAACCAGCTTGAAATGTACATAAAAAACAAGGGCTTTTTCTATTATAAGCTTCCAGAGAACATGAGATACTACAGGCATGTCAACAAAGATTATCAAGAATGGGCTGTAAGCGTGGGCTTTTTGAAGAAGGTGGCTCCCATCACCTTCAACTTCTACCTTGAAACCTTACAAACCTTCAGGCTTGCAGGACAAGGCTTGTGGGAGGGCAAAAACCAGCCACCAAACGACCCTATACTAAGAGAAAGGCTTATTAAGTACTTTGATCCCTTGCCCTTCTGGTACCCACCCTTTGAGGAGGAAGTTTCTGGAAAGGACTATCTACTCTATGCCTTTACTCAAAGGCCTCAATGGATGTACCACTCTTGGGACTCTCAAAATGCCTGGCTAAGACAGATATCTTCGAGGAACTACCTTTACATGAACCCCAAAACCGCAGAAAAGCTTGGCATAAAGCACTTAGATTGGGTTTGGGTAGAGTCAAGGATTGGAAAGGTTAAATGCCAGGTATACCTTACTGAAACCACAGAGCCCAACTCCGTATGGACCTGGAACGCCATAGGTAAAATGAAGGGAGCTTGGGGTCTAAAGCCGGATGCCGATGAGGGAACTGAGGGCTTCTTATTGAACCATGTTATACCCCACAGCATAAAGATAGGAGAAAAGGAGATCTACTATGGAGACCCCATCACAGGACATTTGGCATGGTTTGACACAAAGGTCAAAGTATACAAAGCAGAGGATCAGACCCCAGAAACCTATCCTCAGTATGAGATAAAGCCCCTACCTTACATAGAAGAAAGGTGGATACCCGTATTAAGGTACAAGCCTTAAAGGAGGTGAGAAGATGGCTCAGTTTGCCCTTGTTATAGACCTTAACACATGCGTGGGCTGTCATGCCTGCGCCACCAACTGCAAAGAATGGAACACACAGGCTGCCTTTGGACCCCTTTCCGACTTTGACCCCTATGGAAGGGAGCCCCAAGGGGTTTGGTACAACAGAATAATGACCTACGAGATAGGTGAGTTTCCCAACACTCAGGTTTTCCATCTTCCCAAATCCTGTTTACACTGTCAAGATGCTCCCTGCGTGCCCGTATGCCCCACAGGCGCCAGTTATAAAAGGCAGCAGGATGGTATAGTCTTGGTAAATTACGATGATTGCATTGGCTGTAAGCTTTGTTCTTGGTCTTGCCCCTATGGATGTAGAGAGTTTGACGAAGCGGACAAGGTGATGAAGAAGTGCACCCTTTGCATAGACAGGATCTACGATGAATCCTTGCCACCAGAACACAGAAAGCCTGCATGCGTGCTAACATGCCCTGCAAAGGCAAGGTTCTTTGGAGACATAGAAGACCCCAACAGCGAGGTCTATAAGGTTATAAAGGAAAGGAACGGCTTTGTCCTTTTCCCAGATATGGGCACAAACCCCGCAAATCATTACCTTCCAAGGACGGAAACAAAGATACACGTGGAAGACCATTTTCTAAAACACGACAATCCCCTCTTTTTGGAGGTTCTAAGGAGGCATCACACAAAGACATAAAAGCAGACAATTGGGTGAGAAACTATCCTTAAATTTAAAATTCTGGTAATTCAGGCTTCCAGCTTGTCTTTTACCGCAGGCAAGATGCCTGCGCTACCGATAAAAAGGAAATTTCTCACCCAGCGTATATTTATAAGTATGATACAAAAATCCATAACAAAAGAAGAGTTAAAGGAACTCTACGATAAGGATTTTCCCCTATGGGTTGAGATAAACCTGGAGCTTTTGAAAGAGAAGGCTTATGAGCTTGTAGATTGGGAAAATCTGTTTGAGGAGATTGAGGATATGGCAAAGTCCGACCTAAAAGCTTGTATTAGCTACTTGGCGGTCATCTTGGAACACCTTTACAAGTGGGATAATTTTAGAGAGCTTACAAGTGCAGGAAAAGAAAAAGGTAGCCTTTCTTGGATAAAGAGTATAGAAGTTGCAAGGGAAAGAATAGAGGTATTATTTTACAGGTATCCCAGTTTGAAGGCTAAACTACAGCAGGAGCTGGATTTTGCCTGGAAGGATGCAAGAGTAAGAATAAGAGAGTGGTTAAGGGAGATATCCAAAGACCCAGACAAGTTTAATATTCCCAAAGAATGCCCCTACACTTACGAAGAGGCAATGACAAGGGATCTGAGGAAGGAGTTGGAGAAATGAGGACCATAAGCAAAGAGGAGTTAAAAGAACTTTATGAGAAGGATTTTCCCCTTTGGGTGGAGATAAACCTGGAGCTTTTGAAAG
>CALIUI010000129.1 GCA_938048815.1 uncultured Aquificaceae bacterium
AGGGCTATCTCTTTTAGCTTGTTTATTCTATTGCCTGCCTTTATGAGTGCATAGATGTATTGCCTTGTGCCTACGTTTATTCTCAGATAGACCCCATTCTCTTTTATCTCTATCCTTGTGTTTTGGTTGCCTTTACAATTAGCCTGTCCTATGGAGTAAAGGTTTCCTTTTCTTTTCTCTGTCCAGCTTATACGTAGCTTCTTGTAAGGTTCTCCGTTAATGTGTCTTTTCTTTAGTTTCTCAAATAGAGCTCTACCGCCAAAGATAACCTTTTTGGGATTTCCGCCTTTTTCTTTAGCAGAAGATAGTATAGCCTGTGCTTTTATGACAGCGGAGTATGAATATCTTGAGTTAAGGCTGAAAAGGTTTTGAAGTTGTTTAGATATGTCATTTATACCTTTACCTTCCAAAAGTCTTTTGTAGGCATATCTATAAGCAGATGACCATCTTCTCATAAGGTCTTTTAGTAGGGCTAAATCTCTGTTGCTAAGTAAGATGAGCTTAGAGCATATAGTTATTTTGCTCATCCTTTACAATTTTAGCATAGGGGTATGTTTAAATTGGAGTTTTTGACACACCCTCGAATACTATTGACAGTATAAAAATTTAGGGTATAATTTCACTACTATACTACTTGCGAAGGAGGTATGAAATGAGGAAGCTTATAGCTCTTGGAGTTGCGAGCCTTGCCTTGCTGGCAGTATCTTGTCAGCAAAAGCCAGCCGAACAGCCAGCCCAACCCGCAGAACAACAGCAGCCTGCAGAACAACAACAGCCAGCAGAACAACAACAGCCCGTAGAAGAACAACAGGAACAACCCGCAGAGCAGCAGCAACCTGCAGAAGAACAAAAGAATTAAAAGCTTGGGGGCATCGCCCCCTATAAATTTTTAAGGAGTGGCGTGGTATGTATGCGGTGATAAAAACAGGAGGAAAACAGTATAAGGTTGAAAAAGGTTCAAGGATAAGAGTTGAAAAGCTTCCCCTTGAACCCGGCAAAGAAGTAGAATTAAAGGCTGTACTTTTAAGAAAGGAGGATGGTTCCATAGAGCTTGAAAAGGGCAAGGTAATAGCCCAAATCCTTTCCCACGGGAAGGGTAAAAAGCTTATAGTTTTTAAGTTTAGGGCAAAGAAAAACTACAAAAGGTGGAAAGGGCATAGACAGCCCTACACGGAGATACTTATAAAGGATATAAAGGAGGTGTAAATATGGCATCCAAGGCAAGCGGAGGCTCAACTAGAAACGGAAGAGATAGTCATTCGAAAAGGTTAGGTGTGAAAAGGTACGATGGACAGATAGTAAAAGCTGGAAATATCCTCGTAAGACAAAGAGGAACAAAGGTCTATCCTGGCCAAAACGTAGGTATGGGTTCTGACTTTACCCTTTTTGCCCTTGTGGAGGGTGTGGTAAAGTTTGAAAACAGAAGAAATAAAAAGTTTGTAAGTGTAATTCCTACAGCTTAAGCCTTTTGTCTGTTCTCCTGTGGCCCACTACATCTTTAATGATTGTAGCAAATTCCCTTATCTCCTTTTGGGCTCCCTCGTGGGTCCTTAGGCTTATAAAGTTGTCCAAAGAGAGCCTTGGTACAGTCCAATAAAACCTTGTCTTCATAAACTGGGGAAGTATTCCCCTTGCCAATTCCTTTGCTGTTTGATGCTCCACCATGGCAGAATAGAGTTGTCTGAGGTCTTGAATGTACCATCTTATCTTTTTTAAGAAAAGGGAATTCCAAGGCTCTTCTATGGGTTCTTCCAAGGATGCTTGTTTGTTGCTTTTGGCTTGTTTTCTCAGATATTCGGGAATGTAAAAATCTGGCTCGTAATCTACATACCTTCTACTAACCTCATTATAAGAGCAAAACCTATGCCTGTGCCATTGACGAGCTACAAAAAGGGGACATTCCACTATAAAGGTGTAATAGTCCATATCCGTACCAAACTCCATCTTATCCACAAGGCCTATCCATCCTGAAGAGGTTTCTATCTTTTCCTTTAGAAAATGGGGGTCTGTGGAATAATTTTGAGGCTCTTTTCCCATTATAAGGTCTGTGGTGGCAGGAAGATGAGCTTTAAGTTCCTCGTGTATGGGAAGGTGCTCTTGAGCGTTTATAAAGTTCCTTAAATTGAACCACACATAGCCCCCTGAATAATAAAACTGCACCGCAGGATTATCCACCTTTTCCATTAGTTCAAGCCAAAAGGACTTGGGTGTCTCTATGGCTATTATCACGTGTTCAAAAGGTGAAGCATGCCTGTGGCTTAGGAGGTATTTTATAAGCTTTATATCCCTTTCCCTATCTACCTCATTGTCTTTGGCAAAGGATACCCTTGCACATCTTACGATCCTTTGGTCTGAACCCATTATGTAAACTTTCATAAGATCTCCAAAAGCTTTTCTAAACCTACACCAGGGTGTTTCAAAAATAGCCCTTTTACAGGACCACCGCCCCCACCCCCTGCAGCAGGAGCTAATGCCCTTATCGGGTCTCCCCACGAGCCCTGAAAGAGTTTCTCCTTCAGGACAGAGAGGTCTCTTATGACCCTCTCAG
>CALIUI010000130.1 GCA_938048815.1 uncultured Aquificaceae bacterium
AAGGGTAGCGGAGCAAGAAGGATCTTTGACTATTTAAGGAAAGACCTTGGGATAGAAAACTACAAAACCATCTCTGGAGGCCATAAGGATGTGGCTTTTGGTGTAAGGGAGGGCTTTGGAGATGCGGGCATTTCCATCAAGCTCTTTGCCTATGAAAAGGGGCTTGAGTTTATAAGCCTTACATGGGAAGATTACTGCCTTTGCTACAAGGAAGAAATGGAAAAGGATAGAGCCTTTTTAAAGCTTTTAGACCTTTTAAAGGGTAAGGGATACACTCAGGTTTTAAGCCATTTGCCAGGTTATGAAAGGAAGAACCTTGAGGAGGTAGCTCTGTAATGCTTTTTCTATTGACGCTTCTTGTCTTTTTTACCTTCGTCAAAGCAGAAGTTATAAGGGTTTTTGCGGCGGCAGACCTTCAATACGCCCTAAGGGAGATAGCAGAGTTGTATATGAAAAAGTATCCCGAAGACAAAGTGGAACTTATATTTGGCTCCTCGGGCAAGGGCTATGCTCAGATAAAGGCTGGTGCTCCTTACCATGTGTTTTTTTCTGCTGATATGAAGTATGTGGAAAGTCTTTATAAGGAAGGCTATGCATTAAAAGAGCCCAAGCCCTACGCCATAGGCAGGATAGTGGTTTGGGTGCGCAGGGATTCGGGCTTGGACCCATCCCAGTTTCCACAAGTTCTCTTTGATAAAAGGGTGAGAAAGATAGCTATAGCCAACTGGGAGCATGCTCCCTACGGTAGGGCTGCAAAGGAAGCCCTTGAGTCTTATGGTCTTTTTGATAAGGTAAAGGACAGGTTTGTGCTGGGTGAGAACATAGCCCAGACTGCAAGCTATATAACCTCGGGAGCTGCGGAGATTGGCTTTATAGCACTCTCTCTGACAAAAAGTCCAAAGCTTGAAAAGATGGGAAGATACTGGCTTATACCAGAGGATAAGCACAAAAGGATAGTACAGGGTTATACCATAACAAAAGAAGGAAAAAATGTAGATAGATTTTACCAGTTTGTGGAATCTTCAGAGGCGAGGAAGGTTTTTGTAAAGTATGGCTTTGTGCTTCCGGGAGAAAAACCATGATAGACCTTGGAGCCCTCTGGCTTACCATAAAGCTTTCCCTTATTACCTCTCTTATTCTTTTGGTGGTGGGCATCCCCTTAGCCTACTATATGGCTTACTCAAAAAGCCCCTTTGCCCTGATCCTTGAGGTGATAACCACTTTGCCCCTTGTTCTACCGCCCACGGTGCTTGGCTTTTATCTTTTGATCCTTTTTTCAAGGAATAGCCCTCTTGGAAGTCTTTTGGAAAATCTCCTGGGCTTAAGGCTTCTTTTTACCTTTGAAGGGCTTGTAGTGGCTTCTGTCATATACAGCCTGCCCATGATGACCCATCCTTTAATATCGGGATACAGAAGTGTTCCAAAAAATTTAATAGAAGCAAGCTGGACTTTGGGAAAATCCAAGCTGGAAACCCTTATAAGGGTGATCCTTCCCAACATGAAGTCTTCTATCCTTGTAGGTCTGGTCCTTTCCTTTACTCATACCTTGGGAGAGTTTGGGGTTGTGCTTATGGTAGGTGGAAACATAGAGGGTCAAACAAGGGTTGCCTCAATCGTTATATACAATGCGGTGGAAGCCATAGACTATAAGACCGCCCACATTTATTCTGCGGCACTTTTGCTTTTGTCTTTCTTTAGCCTTGTAGCCTTATACCTTATAAACAGAAGGTGGTTCTTATGATAAGGGTAAAGGTGAAAAAGAAACTTCATGGTGTGAAAGGGGATTTTTGGTTGGAAGTAGATTTTGAAATGGGCGCCCACTTTGTAGTCTTACTTGGTCCCTCTGGAAGCGGTAAAACCACCCTTTTGAGGTCCATAGCAGGCTTGGAAACACCCCAAGAGGGCTACATTGAAGTCAACGGCTCTGTCTGGTTTGACTCTAAAAAGGGTATAAACCTACCACCACAGAAAAGACAGGTGGGCTTTGTTTTTCAGGATTATGCCCTTTTTCCAAATATGAGTCTTTTGGAAAATGTAATGTATGGAATGAAAATAAAAGACAAGGGAAAAGCCCTTGAGCTTTTAAAAAAGGTAAGATTGGAGTTATTAAAGGACAAAAAGCCCCATCAGATATCTGGCGGTCAAAGGCAAAGGGTAGCTCTCGTAAGAGCTTTGGCAAGAGAGCCACAAATACTTCTTTTGGATGAACCTTTATCAGCCCTTGATGAAGACCTTAGGGCAACTATGCAGGAGGAGTTAAAAAACTTTCAAAGGGAATATGCCATACCTACCCTAATGGTAACCCACAGCTGGGAAGAAGCTCTCAAACTGGCAGACAGGATAATAAGGATAGAAGAGGGTAGGATAAAGGAAGAGGTAAAACCAAAAAGAACACCACTAAAGTTTATAGATAAAAGATTAGAGGGTGAGGAAGTTGTGCTAACTGTAAGCATAGAGGGAAAGGTGTGGGAGTTAAGTATCAATAAAAAAGACCTGCTTCAGGGTGTTTCAAAAATAGCCCCTTCATAGGACCACCGCCCCCGCCCCCTGAAGCAGGAGCTTGTGCCCATACGGCAGATGACCATCCTCTCATAAGGTCTTTTAATAGGGTTAAATCTTTGTTGGTAAGTAAGATGAGTTTAGAGCAGATAGTTATTTTACCCATCTTTTATAATTTTAGCATAGAAGTATGTTTAAATTGGGGCCCTTGAAACAGCCTCTATTTAAACTTGTCATATTCCTTAACTTGTTCTATATTTAATATGGCAGGAGGTTTTTTATGCCCTTGAGACCGCTAAAGCTTAGAAATAAGATCATACCCATACCCATAATCCAAGGGGGCATGGGGGTTGGCATATCTTGGGAAAAATTGGCTGGTGCAGTTGCAAAAGAGGGAGCAATGGGGGTTGTCTCTGCAGTTGGCACTGGCTATCGTTATCCTGAGCTTGTCAAAAGGGACAAGTTTGGAAGACCCATAGGCTCCATCTATGCCCACAGCAAAGAGGCACTAACAAGGATAATACAAGAGGCAAAAAGACTTTCTGAAGGAAGGGGAGCCATAGGGGTTAATATCCTGTGTGCCATAACAGACTATGGAAGGGTTGCGGCGGATGCGGTAGAGGCTGGTGTAGATGCCATCATATCGGGTGCTGGGCTTCCTTTGAGGCTTCCCGAGTACGTGGGAGATGCAGACGTTGCCCTTATTCCTATAGTTTCTTCCGCAAGGGCTTTGAACCTTATATGCAGAACATGGGAAAAGAAATACAAAAGATTGCCCGATGCGGTAGTTTTGGAGGGTCCGAAGTCTGGTGGTCATCAGGGCTTTAAATACGAAGAATGCTTTTTACCCGAATACCAGCTTGAAAATTTATTCCCTTCTGTTTTGGAAGAGGCAAAAAAATGGGGTGATATACCTGTTATAATGGCGGGCGGTGTTTGGAGTTATAGGGATATAAAGCATTACATGGATAGAGAAGCAGGCGGGGTTCAAATAGCCACACGCTTTGTTGCCACTTACGAGTGCGATGCTCCGCCTATATACAAGGAGATAGTGCTAAACGCAGAAGAGGAAGACATAATTCTTTTTAAGTCCCCGGTGGGTTATCCCCTAAGGGTGGTTAAAACTCCCTTTATAGAAAGGGTTCTTGCAGGTTATAACGGCTGGCAGGGCTGTGTATCCCACTGTATAACACCATGCAACAAGGGAGAGGAGGCCAAAAAGGTGGGCTTTTGTATAGCGGATAGGCTTGGGGCTGCTTGGCTTGGAAACTACGAGGAGGGTATATTCATAAGCGGTGCAAATGGATATCTTTTGAAAAAGCAAGGCATAATAAGCGTAAAAGAGCTTATAGAAATTCTTACTGGTAAAAGACCAGACCCTACTCTTGAGGAAGCTAATAGTTTAAAATATATTAACAAGGAGGGATAACATGTTTAGGTCTTTATGGACTTCTGCGTCGGGCATGTTGGCGCAACAAACCAACCTTGACGTTGTGTCCAATAACATGGCAAACGTCAACACCGTTGGCTTTAAGAAGATGAGGGCAACCTTTCAGGATCTCATCTATCAAACCATAAGAGACCCTGGAGCCCCTACATCGCCCGCTACACGCAACCCATCCGGTTTTCAGATAGGTTTGGGAGTTTATGTATCGGATACCTATGGCATTTTTAATCAGGGCAACATCTTTCAGACGGGTAATAACTTAGATATTGCCATACAGGGTGATGGCTTTTTTAAGGTAGTCCTGCCCGATGGTACAATAGCCTACACAAGAAATGGGCAATTTAGGCTTGATGCAGACGGTAGGATTGTAAATCCAGAGGGCTATCCCCTTGACCCCGAGATAACCATTCCACCCGATGTTATAAGCGTAGGTATTGGACCGGATGGAACGGTATCAGTTCTCCGGCAAGGAGCTGTTGCTGGCGAAGAAGTAGGCAGGATTGAACTTGCCAAGTTTGTAAATCCCGCAGGGCTTCGCAGAGTTGGTAATAACCTTTTTATTCAAACGGATGCTTCTGGTGAGCCTGTTATAGACAATCCAGGCAATCAAGGACTGGGAACACTCCTTCAGGGGTACCTTGAATCTTCAAATGTAAATATAGTGGAGGAGATGGTAAATCTTATAATTGCCCAAAGGGCTTTTGAATTTAATACAAAGGGTATAACGGCTTCGGATGAGATGCTCGGTCAAGCTGCCAATCTAAGAAGGTAAGCGGGATAAAATGGATATTGAAAAGCTGGCGGAAAAGTTAAAAGACCTGATAGTAGGAGACCTAAGGGAGGAGCTTAAGGGCTTGAAGATTACCCTTGAGTCTGTGGATAAAAGGCTTTCAAGCCTTGAGGAAAGACAGGCAAACCTTGAGGGGGAAGTAAGGGAGATAAAAAGGTCTATAGACTATCTGAATAAAAGACTTGATGATACCAGAGCAGAGTTAAAAGCGGAAATAGCTCAAAATACTCAAAGGATTGATGAGGTCAATAGAAGGCTTGATGATACCAATAAGAGAATTGATGAAACAAGAGCAGAGTTAAAGGTAGAAATAGCTCAAAATACTCAAAGGATGGGCGAGATTAATAAAAGGATAGACTTCCTTTACATAGAGATCTCCAACATAAAAGCAGACATAAACAGAGCTATATCTCAAAAGGAAGTGCTTGAAGATATATTTGCAAGACTTCAAAGGATTGAAAAAAGGGTTTTTAGGATAGGCTAAGAATGATTACCAAAAAAACTGTGGGAGATGTCTTTTCTGCAGTTAGTAAAAAGTATGATTTTTTTCTAAACCTTATAACCTTTGGGAACATAGATAGGTGGCAAAGGGATCTTCTTGGAATGCTACCCTATGAGGGAAACAGGCTTGATGTGGGCACTGGTACTGGGGAGGTCTTGTTAAAGTCTCAAAATAAAGGTCTAAGGGTGGGTATTGACCTTTCTTTGGAAATGCTAAAAGTGGCAAAGGGCAAATGCAAAGCCTGTAAGTTTTTGGTGGCGGATGGAGAAAACATGCCCTTTAAGGACTCTGTCTTTTCTTCCATAAGCCTTTCCCTGGTTTATAGACATCTTTTAAACAGAAAAGCCTTTTTAATGGAAGCCAAAAGGGCACTAAAAAAAGAGGGCTATATAGCCCTTTTGGATATAAACAGATTTGCCCTAACTCCTTTACTTGTATTTTTAATGAAATATCCCCTAAAGCCCTTGGGTCTTTTGCTTTTTGGTAAAGATAAATGGGGCTTTTTTATTCATTCCCTTGAAAACTCCTTTAGCATAGAAGAGGTAAAATGGGAGCTAAAGGAGGAGGGCTTTGAGGTGGTGGAAGTCCAAAGGAGGCTTTTTGGGCTTGTTTATATCCTTCTTGCAAAAAAAGGGTGAGGTCCTTCAAGTTTTCTTTTTTATCCTTATTCTTTTCTTTGCTCTTTGGAGGGTAGAAAGGCAAGAAGCCTTTTTGTACTTTGAAGAGGAAGGGTCTTTGGAGCTTTTGGTAGAGGGTCCTGTTATAAAGGAGGATGATGCCCTAAGGATTAGGGCAAAGGTTCTTGGAGGAGATTTTCCAGAGCTGTATGACAAAAGGGTATTGTTAAAGCTTTATGGAGCAGAGGATATACCTTCCAGAGCCTTTTGGGTTTATGGAAAGGTGAGGGCAGAGGGGAGTAGATTTTTTATAAGTGCCAGCTGGAGGGATATAGAGGGTGTATCTTTAAGGCAGAAGAGTATAAGGGAAAGGTATATGGAAAGGGCAGAGGAGAAGATAAAGGACCCGCAGGTGAGGGCTTTGACCCTTAGCTATCTCTTTGGAGAATCTCAGGAAATACTTCCGCAGGATGTTTTTTACCATTTTAGAAAAACGGGCTTGGTGCACCTTTTGGTTATCTCTGGCTTTCATATTGCTATGGTCTTTTTGGTGCTTAGGTATGTCCTTCCCTACCCTTACGGTGTGGTCTTTGCCCTTGTTGGGACTACTCTTTATGTATTCCTTTTAACACCACAAGGAGCGCCCGCCCTAAGGGCTTGGCTTATGCTTTCCTTTTGGGTGCTTATAAAACTACTTCAGGGAAGACCCAATAATTTATCTATTCTTTTCTTCTCGGGTAGTTTAATGCTTCTTTTTGTCCCAAGTTTTTCCAAGTCCTTTTCCTTTTGGCTTTCCTTCTTTGCGGTTTTATACATAATCTTAGGAATTAGGCTTATAAGCTTTGAAGAAAATAGCTATCAAAGAAGAGTTTTAAATTCTTTTCTTGTTTCCTTTTTTGCCTTTTGGGGGGTTTCTCCTTTGCTTTGGAGCTTTACCACCAATAGCGCAGGCAGTATAGCTTTTAGTTCA
>CALIUI010000131.1 GCA_938048815.1 uncultured Aquificaceae bacterium
GCTTTTTATTAAATTGGATATCTCCCTTATACGTGCTTCCCTTATGCTTTGCTTCTTTACTTTTTTGGCTACGTATTCTCTCAATTCCTGTAGCTCCTCTATGGTTAAGTTCTTGAGTAGCTCCATATAGTTTTCTGGTATTCTTTCCTTTAGTCCTAAGCCTCTCCTTGCTATCACGTAAGCTCCCGCTACATCCTTAGTTACCATATGCAAGGGTGCATACTTCAATATCCCTATTATTGATGTATAAGCTGGGTTTACCTCTATGACTTGTATGCCTTTCCTCCTTGCTAAAATCTTTATCTTTTCCAGTAAACTTCTATAAGCAAAGTTATGTCTTATTCTCCTGCTTTTCCTTCCAGAATAATCCCCTCTTCTTCCTTTATTCTTTATATTTAGCTTTTCTACTACTATAGCTTTTCCTTTCTTTTTGGCTATATTCGTTATCTTATGTGCATATTTCCAAGCGAAGTATTCTCTTTTGTTACTATTCCCACTATTTAACTCTGGCATATTGATTTTTCCATGAGAAATGAGCTTTCCATACTCGTCTGTTTCTGCCCAAGCCATATGCTCTGGAAAAGCATTTAGGTCTATCCCTACAACTCCATAAGCTTTTGTTATTTCTATGGATGGTAGCTTTTCCTCTACTGTGAAGTAAGCATAAAAGTTCCCATTCCTTAGCTTTATCTCTACACTATAAGCTTCTCCAGAAAAAGCTATGGCTTTTATCTCCTTCTCTCTCTTTCCCGCCGATATTCTCCCGTAGATGTATTGCCTATTTCCTACATTGATGCGTAAAAATAAACCATCTTCTCTGACTTCTATTCTTAAGTTTTGATTGCCTTTTGAATGCTTTTGTCCTATACTATAAAGGGTGCCTTCTCTTTTCTCTTTCCATTTTCTTTTTAATTCCTCATACTTCTTTCCGTTTATATGCTTCTTTTGTAGTTTTCTAAATAATTTCCTTCCTCCAAAGATTACTTTTCTTAAACTTCTCCCAAGCTCTTTTCTATTGCTGATTAAAGCCTGTGCTTTGACAATAGCCGAGTAAGAATAGCGAGTGTTTAGCTTAAATTTTTCCATAAGTTCTTTTCTTAAAAGGTTTAAATCCATTCCCTCAATCAATCTTTTATAAGCATATCTACAAGCTGAAGACCATCTTTTTGTTAGGTTTTTCAGGATTTCTATATCTTGTGGGTTATCAAATAAGAGCTTGCCGTGTATGGTTCTCATCTATTGATAGAATAACTCTAAATATTTTTCATGTCAAGTAATTTGGAGTGCCCAGATTTTTGGAACATTCTCATTATAGGCTACCATAACATATATTTACCTGCATATTGCTAACCTTATTTGCACCCATCCACTTCCTCCTTTCCTACCAGCTTTCCTCCTTGCAGATAGGTCAGTTCTACAAGGCACTTGTCTTTGTCTCTTAAAGCCCTGCACTTTATGGTGGTGCCTTCATACAGGAGCTCTGCTTGACCGAACTTCTGACACATTCTGGCTATGTCCTGCTTGACCTGCACAATGCCCTGTGGAAGTGCAGGAAGTCCGCTCTCTCCCACATACTCCACTCTGTCTCCACACACTCTGTAGTTATGCACAGCCTGCACTCTTCCTGATACAATCTGAGAAACTGACACAAGAGAACATGCCCCTTCTTGCCCGTTGTAGGAGGTCTCATAAATCAGAGTTCCTTGTTGAACCTTCACAGGAGCTCTTAGCTTTGCAGTCTGAAGGGCGAGGGAAGTCATAGCATCCTGAGAGGGGACATTCTGACCCGCATAGTCCTGTGCCCTTGCAATTGCTCTTTCATCTATACCTGCCCTGATTGAGCCCCTGTGGAAAAGACCTGCCTGACCTGCCTCTGGAGTGTAGCTGTAAGTCCACTCCTGCCTGCCTCCTTTACACACGTACAGCCCACTGAAGACCCTCGCGTGCTCCCTTGCGTTCATGGCAGATACCATCCCAGCCTCTGCTGGATTGAACCACGGAGAAGTCTTTCTGTATATCCTGAACTCCCCTGTAGAATGAACATTCCACAGATACTCCGCAAAGGGAATGGTCTGTCCGCCACGAACCATATAGAGCTCACCTCCCTGCTTTCTGCAGATAGCCAGAGACTGCACAGGGTCAAGGTCTCTTACTTCATATACGTCTCCACCTGCAACCACAGGCTTTCCTCTGTATTCTCTGAGCAAGTCCTCAAAAGTGCTTACCTTATCAGCCCTTTTTCTGTCTGTCCAGTATAGGAGAACCTCTCTCACAGGAGACGGTGGATGAACCACAAGATTTTTCCTGTATTCCACCACTATGTTGCCATTCCCATCTTTGCAGTAGCCGTAATAGTAAAAGTCTGCATCCGCACCAATAGAAATTCTGAAATCCCCCATATCGTAGAGATATTCCTTCTCCACCTCAAGTCCACCACTCTTTACTGTGGTGAATATTCTCAGACTGTTAGCCCAGCAATAACCACGAACGGGTTTGCCTATACGGATTACTGCATTGTATCCATTTTTGGCATCGTTCCCCACCACAGTCCTCACATCGTCCACGGGCACAACCCAGAAATAGTGCTTCCAGACATCTCCTTTCATAAATTCTCTGAAGTCTGGCAGGCTCTCCGCACGCACAAAACTAAAAGCGAGAAGCCCAGCCAGTAAAACCGCTTTCCCCCTCATGAGAGTTATTATAGCCTGAGTTCCTGAATTTTTTCTTTAAAGTCTCTTACGAGCTCTTCAAGGTCTATGTCTTCTGGGTCTAACTGACCTCTCTGGGCTTTAAGGAGAAGTTAGTCAAGCCTAAAACCTTTGCCACTCTTGAAAGTGGAAGGTCAAGGCTTTGAGAGATTTCCAAAAGCTTAAGGTATGTGTTTTCATCTACATGGATGACGATGGTTTTTCTTTCGCCTTCCTTCTTTTGCTTAAGGAGGAATTTCTTTCTTAAAAAGTCCTCAAGGGAGAAGTTTTTAATGGCTATAGGTAAGACCTTTTCCACTTCCTTTGGCTTTATATCTCCATAGACAGCTACCGATATAGGCACCTTCCTGCCCCTGCCACGGGACCTTGCAAACTCCACATCTAAGGACCAGCCAAAGTCTTCTTCTAAGTCCCCCAAAAGAAGATAGTTAAAAAGCTTTTTCCTAAAGTATTTATGCTTTAGCACTTCTTTTTTGTAGTCAGTTAGCTTTGGGAAAAGTGCCCTAAAGCCAAGCAGTTCCTTCTGTGGCACTTCCTTATCAAACTCCAAAGCTTTCTCCAGTATCTTCATAGCCTCCTCATCATCAGCATAAAAGAAAAGGTCCAGCCTCCTTATGGCTTCCCTTCTATCCTGCCCTTGCAGACGATAGACCTTGATAAGAGATTTCTCCTTTGGCAAAACTCTCTCCACATAATACCCAAAGCCCATCAAACCACCTCCAATGCCACCTTGTATGCCATGTATCTAAGAACAAGGTTCCTTACCTCTTTCACATCCCAATATTTTTTTTGCCATCCATCCTTTTCCCAAGCCATATACACCCTTATGCTCCCTTCCGCCTTCTTTATGTCCTTATACACCCACGGCATCTCCAAAAAAAACTCCATTACCTCCTTTACCAATGCCTTAAACTTCTCCTCTGTCTCAAAAGCATTCTTAAGTATCACATACATCTCATCCTTTCCAGCTTCTACCTCCTTTCCATTCACCCTTATCCTCAAATAAGGCACTCTTAACACCATAGATTTAATTATACCATCTTTTTGTCATTTTGTCAAATCTCAAATTTTTTCTTTTTCCTTCTCTTGAGCCTTCTTAGGGATGGAATGCAGGTGGAGGTTAATCCAGAAAAAAGACAGATAGGAAAAAGGTGAGGATAGACAGCTTCTTTATAGTCTCCTCTGTCAAAAAAAGAATAAGCCTCATCATTCACACTCCGTAAAACACTACAGGTTCAAAACCTACCTTTATCACCACTACGCCTCTTCAGCTACTTCAAGACGGATGTAGTAATGAGTCCCCCAGCCGTCGTTCATGGTTTCTGCCCACAAGAATAGGACCTTCTCATATATTTCCAATCCCCACTCTTCATGGTAGTCTTCAGCATCAAAACAATATTCAGCGGGCGCATAACCGAAAGCTTCAATCAGCTCCGCAAGCTTTTTCTTTCCCTTCACATTCACATATCCTATGCAGTGAACTACTCCATGCTATAGAGCATGGAGCTTTCTGAGGAGTTTGCAAGCTTTATGCCTGCCTTATCCTCAGAGGGCGGTTCACTTGCGCCCACTACTGCGTATGCCCCCTTCGGAGCATTCCGCCATACTTTTATCCTCCTCGGCA
>CALIUI010000132.1 GCA_938048815.1 uncultured Aquificaceae bacterium
TAATATATGCAGGAGGGAACTAATCATGATGAGAAGTTTTTTTAACGCAGTGACAGGGCTTAACGCCTACAGGACATGGATGGATATAACCGCAGACAACTTAGCAAACGTGAACACCATAGGCTTTAAGGGAAGCAGGCCTATATTCCAAGACGTTATATCCTCTGTGACCATAGGACTAAACACGGTTACCAATACGATGAAGGCTACCACCTATGGTGCTGGCATCCTTGTTGATAGCACACAAAAGCTATGGAATATAGGAAACTTTAAGCAAACTGGTGTAAATACAGATTTGGCGATTCAAGGAAGAGGGCTCTTTATAATAAAAGATCCGATCTCTGGAGCCAATTATTATACAAGGGATGGACAGTTTAGGCTTAGTAGGGATGGCTTTATGGTAAACTCTGGAGGCTTGAAGCTTCAAGGATTTAAAGTTGATGAAAAGGGTAAAACCGTAGGAACAGGGCTTGAGGATATTCACATAGTACAGCAGCTCTCTCCGAATGCAACGGGGCAGATAAAGTTCCTTGGTCCTACAAATCTAAACGCAGACGCCGCTGGAATTTCATCAGCTACAGCCTTTGATCCAAACAATCCGCAAAGCTACAACTATAGGTACACCGTTACCATCTATGATAGCCTTGGCACGCCGTACCAGGCAGACCTCTTTTTTAGGAAAACGACAACTGCAAACAACTGGGATATATACTTAAGGTCTGACATTGACCCTAACAATGCCGGATATGAGTTAAGCGGCGACTGGACTGGTGTGCAATTTTCCCCTTTTGGAAGCCTTGTATATGACGGCGCCGTGGTACAAAGAGAGCCTTCCCCCGATGGTAAGAGCTTTTATTATTATCTCGATACCGGAGCTTTAACAGTAGCAACAAGCACAACAAGCGGTGGAACGTTTCCCGCAGATACTGACTGGAGAATATACGTGGGTGAATCCCTTCAATCCGTAACTGTCAACACAAACGACCCTATTCCCAATTCATACATAACCCAGTACTCTGCGGATTTTGTAGTTACTGCAGAGCAAAATGGCTACGCAAAGGGTGATCTTGTGGATGTTTACGTTCTATCTGAGGATGGGGCGGTTGTGGGGGTTTATTCTAACGGAAAATCCCTGCCTCTATACCGAGTTGCTGTTGCGGTCTTTTCTGACCCAGAAGAATTGATCAAAAAGGGCTCTAACCTTTACACATCCATATCCACGCCCACTATAATGGTGCCGGGTGGTGCGGAAAAGGTGAGGTCTGGGATGCTTGAGATGTCCAACGTGGATATAGCCTCCGAGTTTATAAATCTTATATCCGCCCAAAGGGCATACCAGGCTAATACGAGAGCTATAACCTCTTCCAATGCTGTTCTTGATGATACTATAAACCTTGTGAGATAGATTATAAGCAGGGGTCATGGGAGGGTCTTGGGGGTGGGAGGGGGAATAAATCCCCCTTAATTAATCAACTTGTTTAAGTCTTCCTCCGTTGGCACGCCAGAGTGCATCTTTCCGTTCATACCTATAAAGGTGGGAGTTCCACCAATACCCAGTTTGTTCATAAGTTCAAGGTTTGCCTCTATTGCCTTTTTACCCTCTTCGCACTGGTTATTTGAGGTATATCCCTCTGCATACTCTTTAAAGCCTTTTTTATCGCATATTAGAGCCACCGACTTATTAAGCGCTTCTGGATGTATAGGAAGGGGGAAGAGTATAAGTCTAACTTGTACGTTATTTTTCTTTGCCCATTCTTCTATTATAGGATTACTTCTCTTACAGAAGGGACAATCAGGGTCTGTTATTTTGTAGATGTATCTGTTTCCCTCTCCAAACCTAATATTTACGTGCTTTTCAAGTTCCTTCAAGACATCCTGAGAAACCTTCATAAACTCCTGCTGGCGATCTTTAGTGATGTTGCGTTTTTCCTTTAAACTTATAAGATTTCCTGCCATTAGATATTTTGCCTCCCCATCCATGTAAAAGACAAGGGGCTGAGTCCCTACCTTTACCACAACTTCACAAAGTCCCTTTATATCTTGCAGTTGAGAAACAGACTCTACGGTAAAATCCTGTGGTATAAGCTCTTTTACGCTTACCTTAACTTGGTCTTTTGTGGGGCATTTTACGGAAGTCTGAGAGCAGGCGCTCAGTGTGTATATGGAAAGAGCCATAAAGAACAACAAGCCAAGTTTTTTGTACATTATCCTTACCTCCTTTAAGGGCTAATTATAAGGTATTTCTATAATCTTTGCAAGCTTCAAAAACCTTTAAAATTAGTTCTTCAGGATTCCCAGTGCCATCAAGGACTAAATGGGCTTGTTTATAGGCTTGGGACCTGTTTTCAAACAATCTTAGAAGCTCCTCTTTTCCCCTTTTCAAAAGAGGCCTTGAAGGGTCTTGTCCGCACCGTTCCAAGAAGGTCTCAAAATCTATTTTCAGCCACACCACAAGTCCTTTTGTCTTCATAAACTCCATGGCTTCCAAGTTTGCTCCAAGCCCTCCTCCCGTGCTTATTATAACCTTCTCTTTTTCACTTATAGAGCATAATACTTCAAGCTCAAGCTTCCTAAAATACTCCTCACCTTTTCTTTCAAAGATATCCCTTATGGATATACCTTCCCTTTTTTCTACCTCTTGGTCTACGTCTATAAAACTCCAACCTAAGCTCTTGGAAAGCAACCGGCCAAAGGTTGTTTTTCCACTGCACATGAAGCCAACAAGAAATATCCTTTTACAAATCATGTTTTACAAAGAAGAGACTTAGCAAGCTCAAAAGAGCACCTATTACAATACCATAAGAAAGGGTTTTGGGCTTTATCTTTTTCAATATGTTCAAATGGACTAATACTGCATAGTAAAGCCATATAAATAGTACATATATAAGCTTTGGATCTTTTATCCAATGAGTTCCAAAGAAACTTCTACTCCAAAGGCTTCCAAAGATCAAAGTAAGGGTAAAAAACAAAAAGCTTAGGTTTATAGAAAGCCTTTCACCGCTCCTTAGAAGGAAGAGGGGGATAAAAAAACCCTTTAAGCTTTTGTGCTTGAGCTTTGACTCTACTATAAATTTTATTGAGGAAAAAAACCCCCCGAAAAGGGAAAAGACGTATGCAAAAAGAGCAGAGGTTATATGCAATGAGTATAGCGGGCTTTTGTAGGGAGAAGGTTCCGCGGGCATAGCCAGTACTGTAGACAGAACGCCAAGCAAGGAAAAAAAGGCAAAAAAGCCTTGAAGTTGTACTTGCTTAAAAGATAAAAGGACTAAAAGACTTAATATACAATTACCGAGTAAGGAATAAAAACCATAGGGATCTGCAAAGGGAAAGCCCTTAAATTTAAAAATGAGGTTAATTATATGAAGGATGTAGAAGGCTAAACCAAGCAATAACAAAGAAAAAACCAATTTCCTAATAGAGAAAAAATGGGAAATTAACGAAAAAATAAAAGCCATGGAATAAAAAAGAATACTAAGTAATATCAATGACATAGTATAATAGTTTAATACACTCTACACCCCTATATAAAATTTTCATCCGGCGTGTTTATAGCTATAATACTATTTCATGCGTGCTGTCATCCTTGAAGACTTTGGCGGAGTTGAAAACCTAAGGCTTGTGGAGGATTTTCCCAAGCCAGAGATAAAAGAGGATGAGGTGCTTGTAAGGGTAAAAGCGGTTGCCCTTAATCACCTTGATATATGGGTTAGGACTGGTGCCCTTGCGGTAAAGCCCTCTCTTCCCCATATCCTTGGCTCCGACGTTAGCGGTGTGGTGGAAAGGGTAGGAAGCCTTGTGAAGGACATAAAGGAGGGGGACGAGGTAATATTGGCTCCCGGGCTTTCCTGTGGCGTATGCTATGAGTGTCAATCGGGCACAGATAACCACTGCAAGGATTACGACATATTAGGCCTTAGGTCTAAGGGAGGCTATGGTGAGTACGTAAAGGTGCCCGCAAGGAATGTAATAAAAAAGCCTTCAAACCTTAGCTTTGAAGAGGCAAGCTCTTATCCTTTGACCTTTCTAACTGTGTGGAACGCCCTTGTAAATAAAGGGGGCATAAAGCCCTATCATAGAGTTCTCATATGGGGGGGCTCTTCCGGCGTTGGTGTGGCGGGCATTCAAATTGCCAAGCTCTTTGGAGCTTATGTTATAGCTACCGCAGGCTCCGAAGAAAAGGCAAAAAGGTGCAAGGATTTGGGTGCGGACGAGGTCATAGACCATTACAAGGAGGACGTGGTTAAAAGGGTAAGGAGTATGTTTAAAGAGGGCGTGGATATTGTGATGGATCATGTGGGAAGTGAAACCTTTTGGAAAAGTGTAGAAGCCCTAAGGCGTGGTGGGAGGTTTGTGTTCTTTGGTACCACCACTGGTTCAGAAGCAAAGATAGATATTAGATACATCTTTGTTAGAGAGATTCAACTGCTTGGTGTGTATATGGGACCACGGGCCGACCTTTTCAAGATCACAGAACTTTTTGAAAGGGGGCTTTTAAAACCTGTGGTGGATAAGGTCTTTCCTTTGGAAAAAGCCCAAGAAGCCCACAGATATTTAGAAGAGTCAAGACACTTTGGAAAGGTGGTGCTTAAGGTATAATAAACACCATGCCCATACAAGAAGCCTACAGAGAAGAGGCACTTTTAAAGTTGAAGGATCTTTGTCAAGCTATAGGCCCAAAGATAGAGAAATTAATGGAAGAGGTGGATGAAGAAGACCTTGAGTTTGGTCTAAGGCTTGATATGAAAGCCAAAGACTTGGAAGAACTTTGGAGGTCTGCCATAGAGGAAAACAACTATATGGAGATCACCTTCACAGAAATAATGGAACATCACGATGGAGCCTATCTAAAGGCTGTTTTTAGAAATCAGACAGGTTCTTGCCATGGGGAAAGGTATGTAAGTGTAAGAAGCTCTGGGAGGGTAGAAATAGGGCATGCTTTGATAATAGAAAGGGAGACAATTAAAATAAGGGTGGAAAAGGTGGGCGATGGGTTGTTTAACCTCTTTATAAAGGCTAAATGAGAGTTTTTGTATCCTTAGGGGAAAGGTCTGCCAGCAACTATATATATCATATCTTTAAAGGGGTAAAGGGCATAGACTTCTATGGCATAACGGAAGAAAGGCTTGAAGCCATAGGTTTTAAAAGCCTTGCAAGGGTAGAAGACCTTTCGGTGGTGGGCCTGGTGGAAGCCCTACCCAAAATCCCCTATGTTTATAAGCTGTGGAGAAGGATAGAAAGCCTTTTGCCAGAGATGGATGTGCTTCTTCTTTGTGATGCCCCAGCCTTTAACATACCCCTTTTGAAGAGGGCAAAGGGAAAGGTGAAAAGGATCATCTACTTTATATCCCCGCAGGTGTGGGCGTGGAAGGAAAACAGGGCAAGCATAATATCGGAGCTTGTAGACCATCTTGTGGTTATACTGCCCTTTGAGGTGGAGTTTTACAAAAGGTACCACAGGGAAGGATTTAAAGTCCATTTTGTGGGACATCCTTTGATAGACCTTGCAAAGCCCAGCCTATCGGAAGAGGAGTTTAAAAGACTTATAGGCTATGATAGATACGTTGCCCTTCTTCCTGGCAGTAGGTGGAGTGAGATAAAAAGGCACGTTCCCTACCTTAGGTCTTTTTTGGAATGCTTGGCTCCAAGTTTTACCTTGGTGGTTCCTACCTTTGAAAGCTTTAAAGAGTATATAGAGGAGGGCTTTAAAGGTTTGCCCATAAGGACTATAACACCAAGGGATGTGGAAAAGCCTTCTTACAATGCTATGGCTTATGGAGATTTTACCCTTTTGGCAAGTGGAACTGCAGAGCTTGAGGCAAGCCTTCTTATGGCTCCCCACCTTGTCTTTTATCGTGTTAACCCCATAACCTACCTTTTGGGAAGGCTTTTGGTAAAGGTAAAACACATAGCCCTTACGAACCTAATACTCCAAAAAGAAGCAGTGCCAGAGTTGGTACAAAAAAGCCCAGAAGAGCTATGTAAGGTGGCAAAGGAGTATATGGAAGATAAAGATAAACAAGCTATGAGGGAAAGCTTCAAAGAGCTTAGGAAACTTCTCGGTGAGGAGGGCTCTATTCAAAGGTTAAGGGAGCTTTTTCTCAATCTCTTTTATGAGGGATAGAACCCTTCCAAAAGGCTCTACCTCTTCTATTTCAAAGCTTATCCATCTTTTTTCCACAGGGTGTTCAAAGGCAAGCTTATAGCTAAGAAGCATATGGCATTCGCCCATGGCAAAGAGAATACTTCTATCCACAGAAGACCTCTTAAAGCCATAGGTGCTATCTCCAAGGATAGGAAATCCAAGGGAAGATAGATGGACCCTTATCTGATGGGTCCTACCCGTATGGATCTTTACCTTTAGCAGGCTTATCTCTTGCTTTATAAACCTCTCTACAACCCAAACTTCACTCTTTGCAGGCTTTCCCTCCTCCCTTATGGCAAACTTTTTTCTGTCTATAAGGTGCCTTCCTATGGGCGCTTCTATAAGGTAATGATCCCTTTGGGGCAGTCCCTTAACAATAGCCTTGTAGAACTTTTCTACCTTCCTTTCTTTGAACTGCTGAGAAAGATCCTTGTGCGCTTTATCGCTTTTGGCAACCACCATAAGCCCCATGGTGTTTTTGTCAAGCCTATGGACTATGCCAGGTCTTTCCACGCCACCTATGGAGGAAAGGCTTTTTACATGGTAAAGAAGGGCGTTCACAAGGGTGCCAGAGGTATAGCCCGGCGAAGGATGGACCACAAGCCCGCAGGGCTTTATAAGCACAAGAAGGTGATCATCTTCGTAGATGACGTTTAAGGGTATATTCTCGGGAAGGACCTCCAAAGGTTCTGGTTCTGGAACAAAAAGCTCTACCCTTTGACCCTTCTTTAACCTTTTGCTGGGCTTATTTACGGGACCCCCTTCCAAATAAACGTAGCCCTCCTCTATAAGCCTTTGATGGAAGCTCCTTGAAAAGTCGGGGTATACCTTTGCTAAAAACTGGTCAAGTCTTAGATTTTCATCCTCCTCTTGAACTTCAAAGCTTAGACTCTCTATTATTCTCCTCAAGCCTGACATAAACCTCTATCTCTTTTGGCTCCTCTTCAAGGTTAAGGCTTTTCACATAACCTAAGATTAAATTGTACAAAACCTTTCTTGGGTAGTCCTTTAGTCTTGTCTCCTTCCCGTTTATCAAAATTTTAACTTCCATACCTTTTATTTTAAATCAATCTTTCTTGTCTTTATAAGGTTGCGCGAAGATGTTTCAAGGATCCTACCGCTACAGGGGGGTGGTTTGTGGAGAGACACGGGTTATTTTTAAAAGATCTTGTGAAACCCTTTTAAACCACTTAAAGGTTAAACCTAAAATAAACTATGTCCCCATCCTTTATTTCATATTCTTTCCCTTCAAGCTTTACCAAACCAAGTTCCTTTGCCTTGCTAATGGAGCCTACCTTTATGTAGTCTTCGTAGTTTATAACCTCCGCCGCTATAAAGCCCCTTTCAAAGTCGGAATGTATTTTACCCGCTGCCTGCGGAGCCTTTGTACCCTTTTTGATAGTCCAAGCTCTTGTTTCCTTTTCCCCTGCGGTAAAAAAGGTTATTAAATCTAAAAGTCTATAGGACTCTCTTATAAGTTTATTAAGCCCGGGCTCTTCAAGTCCATAGGATCTTAAAAGCTCTTCTTTCTCTTGCTTTTCCAATCCTATCAGTTCTTCTTCAAGCTTGGCGCATATAAGGACTGCGGGCGATCCCTCTTCCCTTGCATATTCAAAAACCCTCTTGCTGTACTGGTTGCCCTTCGGTAGGTCTTTTTCTCCTACGTTTGCCACGTACATAAGGGGCTTCACCGTTAGCAAAAATAGGTTTTTCTTCGCATATTCTATAACTTCCAAAGGGAGTTCTTTGAGGTGTTTTCTTATTGGCTCCATATTTTCAAGGATAGACTTTAATGTTTCAAGCGTTTCTAATTCTTCCTTTGCCCTTTTATCTCCTATCCTTGCCATTTTTTCTATTTTTTCCTTTCTTTTTTCCACCGTTTCAAGATCTTTGGCTATAAGTTCAAGATCTATTATCTGAACATCCCTTATTGGATCTACGGAACCTTCCACATGTACCACATCGGGGTCTTCAAAACATCTAAGCACCATGGCTATGGCATCCACTTCCCTTATATGAGCCAAAAACTGATTTCCAAGCCCTTCCCCCTTACTTGCATTGCGCACAAGCCCCGCTATATCTACAAACTCTATAAAGGTGGGCACCAGCCTTTTTGACCTTTCAAGCTCTGCTATCTTATAAAGCCTTTCGTCGGGAACTTCCACCGTGCCCACATTGGGTTCAATGGTACAAAAGGGATAGTTGGCAGAGGCTGCCTTTGCTGCCTGTATAAGGGCATTAAAAAGGGTAGATTTTCCTACATTGGGCAATCCTACAATTCCTACGCTTAGAGCCATAAACTATATATTATAAACCACGCGTACACAGAATAAGGAATTCAAAGAAGCTCAAAGACAAGCCCCAGGGCAGATAATTCGGGTAGTTCATGCTTCCAGCCTGTATTTTTATCGCAGGCAAGGATGCCTGCATTACCGATAAAAAGAGGAATCTCTCACCCAATGTTCTAATTTATACTATTCTATAACCATGTACATACCCTTTGCCAGAAGGTACAGGCCAAGAAGCTTTTCCGAGGTGGTAGGGCAAGAGGTGGCAGTCCGTGTATTGAAAAATGCGGTAAAACAGGGAAAGGTTTCCCATGCTTACCTTTTTGCAGGACCAAGGGGAACGGGTAAAACCACCTTGGCACGCATACTTACAAAGGCTATAAACTGTTTGCAGCCCAGGGATGGGGAACCTTGTGGGGTTTGTGAAAACTGTGTTTCCATAGACAAGGGGTCCTTTCCTGACCTTATAGAAATAGACGCAGCTTCCAACAGAGGAATAGATGATATAAGGTCTATAAGGGATGCCGTTTCCTACGCTCCTATAAGGGGAAAGTATAAGGTCTATATCCTTGACGAAGCCCATATGCTTACCAAAGAAGCCTTTAACGCCCTTCTTAAGACCTTGGAGGAGCCACCGCCAAGAACTGTTTTTATCCTTTGTACCACCGAGTACGAAAAGATAATGCCCACAATCCTTTCAAGATGTCAAAGGCTTATCTTTTCAAAGCTTACAGAAGCTCAAATAGTGGAAAACTTAAAGAGGATCTGTGAAAAGGAAGGACTTGAATGTGAAGAAAAGGCTCTTTATATGTTGGCAAAGCTAAGCGATGGTGGTATGAGGGATGCAGTATCTCTTTTAGACCAGACAAGTACCTACGGAGAGGGAAAGGTTAAAGTGGAGCTTGTGGAAGAGTTTTTGGGTGTGGTTTCCCAAGAAAGGGTAAGGGACTTTATGCTTATGCTTATAAACTCACAGGTAGATGAGGCCCTTAAGTTTGTTGAAAACCTTTATCAAAGGGGCTTTAATTTATCAAGGTTTTGCGACCTTCTGCAGGAGGAGATAAGAAGCCTGCTTCTTTATAGAAGCCTAAGGGAGCCAGAGAAGGTTATACAGGTGGAAGACTTTCATAGGAATATGTCCCAAGTACCCTTAAATGCCTTGTTATACCTTGAAAAGATAGTCAATAATATAAGAGTGGATGCAAGAACCAGGGATTTCCTAAAAGCCTTTGAATTGGCAATTATAAAAACTCAGATAGTGAAGGATATATTGCCTATAAGTGAGATTTTAAAGAAGGGCTTAAATATATATGAGCAAAAAACAGAACAAAAACAAGAGTCAGAGGATATAAAAGATCCTTTGGAAACATTAAGGGGAAAGCTGGATCTCTTGACCTTTGAGGTTTTAAAGCGCTCCAAGTATGAAATAAAAGAAGATAAGGTGGTTTTTTACATAAAGGAGAAGGATTTAACTCAGGAAGAGATGAAAAAAATAAAGGCTATAAATCCAAAGATTGAATTTGTTATAGAAAGGGAAGAGGAAGAAGGTGGGTCGCTTCCGCCCTTTGCGGAAAAGGTAAAAGACCTTTTTGGAGCAAAGGTGATAAGCCATGAAAAAAGAGATAAAGGCAAGGGTACTTCTGGTAAGAGTTCCTAAGGAGAAGATAGGGCTTTTTACTGCCCTGGTGGATGGATCTGGAAGAAGGGCTATAGTTAGAACCAAAGAGAAAAGCTCCCAAGAGGTTTATCTTATAGCCACACCAGATACCTTTGAAAGTCTTTTTTCTCTCCTTGAAAACATAAAAAAGCATCTAAGGGAGTTGGAGGTAGTAGGAGAGGCGGAAGCTATAGATGTGGGATAAGGCTGGAGCTTACAGGTTTATAATCCTTATGGGCTTTGTAAGCCTGCTTTCTGACTTTACCTACGAAGGTGCCAAAGGCATTATAGGTCCTTACCTTGCTTACCTTGGAGCCAGTGCCTTTGCGGTGGGTTTAATATCGGGCTTGGCTGAGCTTACGGGTTATTGGATAAGGCTTTTTTCTGGAATATGGTCCGATAGGTTTAAAAGCTACTGGTTTTTTACCATATTGGGCTATGCCCTTAATCTCTTTTCTGTGCCTTTGCTTGCTTTTGCCAAAAGTTGGCAAATGGCGGGTTTTTTGGTTTTCCTTGAAAGGTTTGGAAAGGGGCTTAGGACTCCGTCAAGGGATGCCTTGCTTTCAAGGGCTACGTCAAAGGTGGGGCATGGTAGGGGCTTTGGGCTTCATGAGTTCCTTGATCAAGTGGGTGCGGTGTTGGGTCCTTTGGTGGTGGGTCTTTTGCTTTTCTTTGGTTTTGGCTACAAGGGGTCTTTTTTGTTTCTCTTTGTTCCTGCCTTTTTGGCTCTTTTCCTTTTGCTTTTGGCAAGAAGATGGTATAAGGATAAAGAGGAAGAGAAGCCCTTAGATGGCCATTCCTTTTCCTTTTCAAGGTCCTTTTATGTTTATATACTTTCATCATGCTTGGTGGCTCTTTCCTTTTTGCCCTTTCCCTTGATAGGCTTTCATTTGGTAAAGGAGGGTTTTGAAGAGTGGAAGGTTTCTTTGCTTTTTGCCTTTGCTATGGGTGTGGATGCCCTTTCTGCCCTTTTGTTTGGCGTTCTCTTTGACAAGATAGGCTTTTTCGCCTTGGCTTTTGGACTTTCCTTTGGGCTTTTTACAGCTCCTATTCTCTTTTTGGTTAATAAGCCTTTCCTTGCCTTGCTTCTTTGGGGTGTTAGCCTTGGGGTCCAAGAATCTATTATGAGGTCCGCGGTTGCTAAGCTTTCTCCCGAGAAGGCAAGGGGAAGGGCTTATGGACTTTTCCATCTTTTCTTTGGTCTTTGTGCCTTTTTGGGTGCAGCCTTTATAGGGTATCTTTATGAGATTTCCATCACCTTCCTTGTTTTTTACTCTGTAGTTTTGCAATCTATAGCCATTGTTATCCTTTCGAGGTTAAAGCTATGAAGAGGGAAGACTTACTTAGGGTAATAGAGATTATGAAAAGGGAATATCCCAAGTGGCATGCGCCCATTGTAAAACTTATAGCCCAAAAGAGAAAAGATCCCCTAAGTGCTCTCCTTTGTGCCCTTTTATCCACAAGGACAAGGGATGAAACCACCGCAGAGGTATGCAAGAGATTTTTACAAAGGGTCAAAGAGCCAAAAGATCTTTTGGAGATGGAGCTGGAAGAACTACAAAAGCTTATATACCCTGTTGGCTTTTATAAAAACAAGGCAAAGCAGTTAAAGGAACTTGCCAGACAGCTGATAGAGGAGTTTGAAGGCAAGGTGCCCAACAATATGGAAGACCTTTTAAAGTTAAAGGGTGTGGGCAGAAAGGTTGCCAACATAGTCCTTTCTGAAGGCTTTAACAAGCCTGCCATAGCGGTGGATACCCATGTGCATAGAATAAGCAACCGGTGGGGGCTTGTAAGAACTAAAAGCCCTGAAGAAACAGAGAAAGCCCTTATGGAAATTCTCCCAATGGATTACTGGAGGGATTTTAATAGATTGCTTGTGGCTTTTGGCCAAACCATATGCAAACCCATAAAGCCCAAATGTCAAGATTGCCCCGTAAGGGATTGGTGTGATTATGTGCTAAAATTTTAAAGCCTATGGACAGGCTTATATCTGAACTTATTGAAGTAGGTAGAGAGCTTCATTTAAGGGGCTGGCTACCCGCAAGCGGCGGGAACTTGTCTGCAAGGTTGGATAAGGACTTGGTGCTAATAACCGCATCTGGAAGCCACAAGGGACATCTTACAAGGGAAGATTTTGTTTTGGTAGACCTTAAAGGAAACCTTGTAAAAGGTTCAAAAAAGCCCTCTGCGGAAACCCTTTTACACCTTTTAGTTTATAACCTTTTTGAAGAGGTCATGTCTGTCCTTCATATCCATTCTATAAACTCCACGCTGATATCAAGGCTTTCCCAAGGAGATATAAAGCTGCAAGACTACGAGCTTTTAAAAGCCTTTGAGGGCATAAACACTCACCAGACTACTTTATGCGTGCCTTTGTTTGAAAACTCTCAAGACATGGAAAGCCTTTCAAGGATGGTAGAAGGAAGGCTAAAGGGAGAAAGGGTTTATGGCTTTCTCCTTAGGTCTCATGGGCTATACACGTGGGGAAAAACTATAAAAGAAGCCTATATAAGGTTGGAAGCCTTTGAGTTTCTCTTTGAATGTGAGCTAAGGCTAAAAAATGGGTATAGAGGATAAAGAAAGGTGGGAGGAAAGATACAAAAAAGGGTGGAGGTCAAGCTTACACAAAA
>CALIUI010000133.1 GCA_938048815.1 uncultured Aquificaceae bacterium
TGGTGTAGGCACAAAGCTTTTAACTTCTTCCGACGCACCCTATTTAGATATGGCCTACAAGCTTGTAGAGTACCAAGGAAAGCCCAAATACAAACTTAGCCCCGGCAAGGCAACCTTTCCTTACAAAAGGCAGGTAATTAGGCACTACCATGGGGGGTATATGGCTTACGACGAGGTAGTTCCCTACAAAGAAGGAGGGCTAGTGGATCTGGTGTGTAAAGAGGGAAAACTTGTAAAAAATCTTCCAAGCCTTAGGGAGATCAGAGATCTATTCATGGAAGACCTTTCAAAGCTTCCAACAGACTTGAGGTCTTTTGATAAAAGGGTAGATTACAGAGTGTTAGTATTATAATATTAAAGAGGAGATTAAGGATGAGTAGGAGACCCAACATAGAAAAAGCATTAAAGACGGTATCTTCAAGGTATGAGCTTGTGCATGCGGCAGCAAAGAGGGTAGAACAGCTCCTTGAACGCAGCGATGATATATTCCTCTTGGATAGAGATAGAAAGGAGCTAATAAAGAAGACCTTTCAGGCAATAGAGGACATATCCCAAGGGAAGGTGGTAATTAAAAGGAGAGAAAAAGGATGATTAAAAGCCTTCTATTCCTTCACCTTTTCTTTGCGGTGGTTTGGATAGGAGGTATGATATATAGCTTACTCTTTCTAAGACCTTCCTTGAAAGAGATAGCTCAGCAGGAAACAAAGGATAAATTTCTAAGGGCGGTTCTTTCTAAGTTTTTCCTTACTGTTTGGATATCTATTTTGGTGCTTTTTATAAGCGGTATGGGACTGTGGCATGGCTACAGAAGGGATTTTACCGAAAATACCCTCTTTCATACCAAACTTTTCCTTTTTGGACTTATGGTTTTCCTCTTTTTCTACATATACTTTTTCCTCTTTAGAAAAAACAAGCCAACCCACATTCCAAACCTCATAGGTGTAAATCTCTTTATGGGAATACTCATCCTACTTATAATTACCTACATAAGATAGATGCTTGTCTTAATTTTTATTCTGCTTTTCTCTCTGTCTTGGGCACAATTACCGGAAGAATACCGGCTTTTTATAAGGTTTAACCAAACAAGGGACCTATCCATAGGCTACAGAATAATTAAGGAATATCCCAATGCAGTCTTTAAAGAAGACCTTATGCTGCTAATGGCAAAGGAAGAGTTGTCCAAAGGTGAAGAAGAAAGGGCAAAAAACTTGGTCTTAGGTATAGACCCCAAGAACCTAAGCCAGCAATACAGAGAAGAATACCTCAACCTTTGGAAGAGCTTAAACTTAGACCCAAGGGTAGGTTTTTTGAAGGCTCCCGCGCTTTTCAGAGAGTTTATACCCTATGTTAGCCTCAGTCAAGATCAAGCCCTGCAAGCCTCAGAAGAGCTTTTCAGAAGAAGGTACTATAGAGAGGTTATAAAACTTCTTGAGCCCTTTGAGTTCAATAGGGTATGTTTTACCCTTGGAAGGTCCTATTATTCTTTGAAAGAAAGGAACAAGGCTATAGAGATCTTTGAAAATTGTGAAGACCAAAGGACAAAGGGTGAATTGGCTGTTATCTACTTTGAGCTGGGTCAGAGGGACAAGGTAGAAGAGATACTATCCACCATAAAAGACAGAGAAGTACTTTCCAACAGCCTTTTTAGGATAGGAAGGCAAAGCCTTTTAATGGGGGACTATCAAGGAGCTATAAGATATTTAAATCGCATGCCGGAATCTTACTCAAGAGAGTTTAATTTAGGCCTTTCCTATTATGCCCTTGGCAACTATCAAAGGGCTTTGGAGTATTTCCTAAATTCCTTGAAGTATTCGGACAATAAAGAGGACAGGTCTGCCAGCTATTTTTGGGCTTACAAAAGCGCCCTTATGATGGAGGATGAAAGGGCAAGCGAGTACCTTATAAAAGCATCCAATGGGTCGGGGTTTTATTATGCTGTGGCGAGCTATATGATAGGTCTTCCAATAGCCAGTAAAGCCATAAGGGTGGTAATAGAAGATGAAAATATACCAAAGGTAGCAAGCATCGTAAGAGCTATTAGGTCTGCAGGCTTTCCCGAGTATGCAAGGTTGGAAGCCTTCAAGAGGATAAGGGAATTGTCTTCCTCGGATATTTTAGCCATATCTCGCTTTGACCCTTATCTTTCTATAAGGCTTGCGGTAAGAAAGTATAGTTATGGTAGCTTTGTCTATAATGCTGTGGCTTTTCCAACACCCTTTAAGAACGCCGTAGAAAGGGCTTCGAATAAATATGGTATAGAACCGGCTTTGATATATGCGGTAATGAGACAAGAAAGCCTTTTTGATCCTTATGCAGTATCTGTTGCCAACGCAAGGGGCCTTATGCAACTAATAGATAGCACATACCAGTATATGGCAAAGAAAGAGGGCATAAGGGTAAACAACCCCTACGACCCAGACACAAATATCTTGCTTGGAAGCGCCTACCTTAGATATCTTTTAGATAAATGGAATGGCGACTTGGTCAAAACCCTTGCCAGCTACAACGCAGGACCATCAAGGGTGATGCGTTGGAGAGAGTATCAAGATGTGTATCTTTTCATAGAAACAATTCCTATTGCGGAAACAAGAAATTATGTGAAAAAGGTACTCTACAATTACTATGTCTACAGGGAAATTTTAAAGTGATTGAAGCGCCTTTTGTATTCTTTCCAAAGTCAAGTCTATATCTTCTTGGGTGTGTGCTGTGCTCAAAAACCATGCTTCAAACTGAGAGGGTGGGATAAGCACTCCTTCCTTCAAAAGGGCTCTAAAGAACCTTCCAAAAAGGACAGTGTCTGACCTTTTGGCGCTTTGATAGTCATAAACCTCTTCCTCTGTAAAGAATACGGTAAACATGGAGGCTATCTGGTTTATCCTGTGGGGTATACCCTTTTCCTTGAGGATTTGAGAAATTCCAGAGGTTAATCTTTTTGTTAGTTCTTCCAAAGTTTTGTAAGGGTTTAGTTCAAAAAGTTCCCTTAGGGTTGCTATACCTGCTACCATAGAAAGGGGATTACCCGATAAGGTGCCCGCTTGATAAATGGGGCCTTCGGGAGCTACCTTTTGCATAACCTCCCTTTTGCCACCGTAGGCTCCCAAAGGCATACCGCCTCCTATTATCTTCCCCATACAGGTTATATCGGGATCTTGTCCAAAGTACTCTTGGGCTCCGCCTTTGGATAGTCGGAAGTTGGTTATAACTTCATCGCATATAACCAAGGCGCCGTAATGCCTTGTTATCTCCCTTATGGATTTCAAAAATCCGGGCTTTGGAAGTACCACACCCATATTGCCCGCAACGGGCTCCACTATAACACAGGCTATATCCTCTCCGTATCTTTTGAAAACTTCTTCAAGGGCTTCCACACTGTTATAAGGTATCACAAGGGTAAGCTTTGCTATTTCCTCAGGAACTCCCGGAGTACCCGGTATGCCCAAAGTGGCAACACCAGAGCCTGCGCTCACCAAAAGGGAATCGCCATGCCCGTGATAGCAACCTTCAAACTTTACCACATACTTCCTACCTGTGTAGCCCCTTGCCAATCTTATGGCAGACATGGTGGCTTCTGTACCAGAGGATACAAACCTAACCATCTCCACGGAAGGCATGGCGGACACCACCCTTTGAGCAAGCTCTATCTCATGGACGTTGGTAAGGCCGTAGGAAAGCCCCTTTTCTGTCTGTTCTTTTATAGCTTGAACTACCTTGGGATTGGAATGCCCCAAGATTAAAGGACCCCAAGACATAAGATAGTCTATGTACTCTTTTCCATCCACATCCCAAAGCCTTGAGCCCTTTGCCCTTGAGACTATTATAGGATCACCGCCTACCGCCTTAAAAGCCCTTACAGGAGAACTAACACCACCGGGCATAAGAGATCTTGCCCTTTCAAAGAGTTTGCGATTTTCCATGTCCATTATTATACCAAGTTAAAAACTCTTCTATAGGGAAGGTATAATTTTAAAGGTATGATGGAATCTGCCTTAAACTTGAAAAGAAGCTTGGCAGGGAAGAAGCCAAAGAGTTTGCCAAAGCTTTGGAGGAGATAATAGGGGATATAGGGGAGTTGAAAAAACAAGAGACGAAGAAGGAATTAACTCAAGACCTTGCCACAAAGCAGGATATAAGGATAATAGAGGCACAGATGAAGGGATTAGAAACCGAAATAAAAAGAGTGGAAGATACCCTAAGGGCAGAGATAAGAAGGCTTTTTGTTGGCAAAGAGTTAGAGCTTTTGGTAGATGGTTTTGACGAA